>JBCBSH010000038.1:0-25108 GCA_039819285.1 Pseudomonadota bacterium | reverse complement strand
GTGATCGTCGCCAGATCGATGCTCGCGTCTTCGTGCGGCAGCAGTTCCATGTCGCCCTGACGCCAGTCGATCTCCAGGCCCCGCTCGGTCGCCATGCGCCGTCCCAACGCCAGGCAAGGCGCCGACAGATCGATGCCTTCGACGGAGGCTGACGGCCAGCGCCGCTTTAACGAGAACGTCGTCTTGCCGAAGCCGCAGCCGATGTCGAGGATGCGCGCGGGATCCGCCACGTCGATGCTGTCGGCGAACTGATCGTGCAGTTCAAAGTCCGAGTTACGGCCGATATGGACAATCCGGGCGCCCAGCAGATAGACCGCTGCACCCGCCGCATCCCGCCAGATGCCGCCGCGCTGGCGGTGATAGTCGAACAGGTAATAGGCAGGGTAGCGGATGTCGTCCGTCGTATTCAACGAGCCGAGATCGCCGTCACGCGGCTCAAGCGCGGCCTCGATCGCGCCCAGCCGGTCCGCCACCACGCCTTCGCACAGACGCCAGGTCTGGTCCTGGTTGTAGCGGTGCAGCCATTGGACATAGCGGGCTGACGGCAGATCCTGCATCAGCGCCTCGACCGCCTCCCGGCTGTCCGGCTCATCCGCGCCGTCCAGGGCCGCCTCATATTCCAGTCGCAAAGTGCGAAACAGGTCGGTGACCCAATAGCGCTTCGCGGCCAGCAAGGCGGCCACGCGCGGCAGCGTCTGAGGCGGCCAGGCGAGGATGTCGTCGATGGTCTCAGCGGGTTTTTGAAGCGTGTCGGTCTGCGGCGTCATTGTCCTTGCCCTTGTCGGTGACCCTGGTCAAGCTGTCTTAATCTTAATACAATTGCTGTTCGTCCAGCAACAGGCCCCGGCATAACGGCAACGGTTTTGACAGCGATCGGTCCCATTCTCGCAGCCACCATCGTCACGGATGATCTGGGCCGCTCCCGCGCCGCTTACGGGCAAGGCCTAGGGTTGGACGTGGTCGCGGACGGCCGGATCGACAAGGCCACTGCGTCACTCTGGGATTTGCCAGCTATGGCGGGCGCAAGCTGGTCCTTGCTGGCATCCGACCCCGGCGGCATCGGGGGTCTTCGACTGATCGAGGTTGAGGGGCCCGCACCCCAGATCCCGCCTCTTGGCAGCCTGGGATGGGCGGCTGCGGAACTGTCCGTCATCGATCCCGAGAGCCTGCGGCCACGGCTTGAGGAGGCCGGATTTCGGGTTATCGGTCCGCCAAGGCCGCTAGGCAGCAACCCGTCCGTACGCGCCATGCAGGTCGCCGGGCCAAGCGGCGAGGTGTTGTACCTTACGGACGTGCGCGCCTATGACGGCGCCCTGAACCTACACCGGGCGCGCCGGCCGGTCGACCGGCTGTTCATCGCGGTGCTGGCCTGTCACGACGTGGAGGATGCGCGTGGCTTCTACGAAGCGCGGTTCACGGCCGACCGCGTATCCGATCGACCTGTGGACGTCCCGGTTCTACGCAAATGCCTGAACCTTCCGGACGACGCGCTGATCCGGATATCATCCCTGCAGATATCCGGCGGGTGCCTGATCGAGCATGATCAGTATCCCAAGACGGCGCGCGAACGGCCGACAATAGCCGGCCTGCCAAGCGGCATCGCCATGATGACGGTCCGAGCTGAGCGGGTCGACGGCCCGACGATCGACGGCCCACCCTATGGCGGGGCGCCCGTCGCACTCGTACGCGGTCGCCAGGGCGAGTGGGTCGAACTGGTCGGGGCACCAGCATGAACGTCTGGACCACCATACGAGGAGTCTTGAGCAAGCGCGGCCTTGAGCTGGCCATCCTGCTGTTCGCGATCTCAACTTTGCTGTTCTTCCTATTGCGTCTCTCTGGCGACCCGGCGGCCGTGTTGGCGGGCGAGGAAGCCGACCCGGACCTGGTCGCCCTGATCCGCCAACGCTACGGGCTCGACGACCCGTTGATCGTGCAATATGTCCGCTACGTTCTGTCGATCCTGACCTTGGATTTCGGCGAGTCGTTGCGTGGCGGGCAGGAAGCCTTGATCCTGGTGCTGCAGCGACTGGCAAGCACCTTGCTGCTGGCCTTTCTCGCCCTGATTGTGACGGCGGCGATCTCGGTGCCGCTGGGCGCTTGGCTGGGTGTCAAGCCGGACGCCAAGACCCGTAAATGGGTCAACGGCATCGTTTTCATCTTCCAAGGCATCCCCGGCTACATCGTCGGCCTGCTGTTGATCCAGCTGTTCGTCGTCGAACTCCGCTGGCTGACCTCAATCGGCAACCAAGGGGTGACGAGCTGGATCCTGCCGTCCCTCACCCTGGCCTCGTTTCTGGCGCCAAAGATGGTGCGCGTGGTGGCCGCCAACGTGTCCGAGGCCATGCGCGAGGACTACATCCGCACCGCGCGCGCCAACGGTGCCTCCACGGCCGATGTGCTTTGGCGCCACGCGCTGCCCAACGCCTTGCTCGGCGCCACGGCGCTGATCGGCACCCAATTTGCCTTTCTGATGTCCGGCTCGCTGATCACCGAATGGATCTTCGCCTGGCCAGGCTTCGGCCTGCTGCTGGTCCAGTCCGTCGAACAGTTGGACTTCCCGGTGGTGCAAGCAGCCGTCTTTGTCATCGCCGGCCTAGTGTTCGTGGTCAACGCCGGCACGGACGTGGTCTTCCGACTGATCGATCCACGGCTGAGGCGTCAGCAGGCATGACGGCGCAAACGGAAACGACCTCGCCCGTGCGTTCGCTGCTGCCGCGTCTTCGCATCTGGCCGCGCGCGGGCAGCGGCAATGGCATGACGATTGTCGGCACGGTCATCGTGCTGTGCTTCGCGATCGCGACGATCGGGGTGCTGATCTGGCCGCCGGCGGAAGCCTACACCGGCAATCTGATGGAGCGGTGGAAGGCGCCGCTTGAAGACGGCTCGGTGCTCGGCACCGATCAGCTTGGCCGATCGCTGCTTTGGCGCGTGGCGGCCGGCATGCCGTGGTCGCTCGGCATCGCCTTCACCGCGGCTGTCATCGCGATGACACTGGGCACGGCGGCAGGGTTGCTGGCGGCCTGGAGCCCGGGCCCGATCCGACGCGTGGTGCAGCATCTGGTCGATACCGTGATCGCGTTTCCATCCCTGGTGCTCGCCGTCACGGTGATCGCGTTGCTGGGACGCGGATTCTGGCCCCTGGCCGCCACCTTGGGCCTGGCGACATGGCCGATCGCGGCCAGGGTCGTCTATGCCGAGGCGATGAGCATCTCCAAGCGCGACTATGTCATGGCCGCGCGTCTCGCCGGCGTCGGCACAACCACCATCCTGATCACCCATGTTCTGCCGGCCTTGCGGCCGACCCTGTTGGTCATGTTCGCCTTCACCTTCGCCGACATGCTAATCGCCGAAAGTGCGCTCAGCTTTCTGGGCATCGGCGTGCCGTTGACGGCGCCGAGCTGGGGCAACATGCTGTCGGAAAGCCGCGAATACCTGGTCGAGGCGCCGCAGCAAATGCTGGTCCCTGCCACGGCGATCGTGCTGGCCGTCGTGGCCTTCAACCTGATCGGCGACGGTGTCGCGGCAAAGGCCCGCTCCCGCTCGCGGGCCGTCGAGTGAAGACCATGCCCAACACCGCCTTGCTTCAAATCGAAAAGCTGAAGATCGGCTTTCCGGCCAAGGACGGCGGTGAGGTTACCATAGTCGACGGCGTCAGCCTTGCGGTGAACCATGGCGAAATCGTCGGCCTGGTAGGCGAGTCCGGGTCGGGCAAGTCGATGCTGGCGTTGGCGTCAATGGGCCTGGTACCGCGCCCCGGCCGGATCACCGCCGGCAGCATCAAGCTGCTGGGCGAGGAGACCGTCGGTCTGCCGGATCGCCGCATGCAGGATTTGCGCGGCGGAACCATCGGCATGGTATTTCAGGATCCGATGACCGGGCTGAACCCGGTTCGCACCATCGGGTCGCTGCTGTCGGAAAGCGTCCGGCGGCACCAAAGGGTCGGCCGCGACCGGGCCTCGGAGATCGCCGAGGCGGCCTTGACCTCCGTCGGCATTCCTGCCGCGCATGAGCGGTTGTCGGTCTATCCGCATCAATTGTCGGGCGGCTTGCGCCAGCGGGCGATGATCGCGTTGGCGCTGGTCAACGACCCTGCCGTGATCATCGCCGACGAGCCGACGACCGCCCTGGACACGACGATCCAGGCCCAGATCCTGGACCTGCTGCGCGCCAAGCTGGTGGCCGCCGGTGGCATTCTGATCACCCACGATCTCGGCGTCGCGGCGGAGATCTGCGATCGGCTGGCGGTCATCTATCACGGAAGGCTGGTCGAAACCGGCCCGACCGCCGACCTTCTGTCCGCGCCGCGCCACCCGTACACCGAAGGGCTGCTGCGCGCGATCCCGCGGTTCGATCGCAGCCGGCCACGGCTGGTCCCCATCCCCGGGCAGCCGCCCGCCCCATCGATGGATCGCGGCGCCTGTTCGTTTCGGCCCCGCTGCGATTACGCAACCGACGCCTGCGCCAAGGCCCCTGCCCTGACACCGGATGGTGCCAGCCGTTCCGTCGCCTGCTGGGCGCCGATCGGCGCGCCGGTTTTGGAGCGCCGGGCATGACACCGCTGCTGCAGGCACGCGACCTCGAGGTGCGGTTCGATACGCCCAAGGGCATCCTGCACGCGCTCGATCGCGTATCGATCGAGGTAGCGCGTGGCGAAACGGTCGGCCTGGTCGGCGAGTCCGGCTCTGGCAAGTCAACCCTGGCCATGACCCTGATGCGGGCCATCGACCCGGATGGCGGACGCATCCTGTTCGACGGCCAGGACATCACGCATCTGAAGCCCAAAGCGCTGAAACCGGTGCGGCGGCGCCTTCAGATGATCTTCCAGGACCCCTACGCCAGCCTGGACCCGCGCATGACGGTCAGGCGGATCATCGCCGAACCCTTAAAGGCGCATAAGACCGGCAGCCGTGCCGAAATCGAGGCGCGGGTGGCCGCGCTGATCGACGCGGTCGGCCTGCCGCCGGACGCGGCGGAGCGCCTGCCGGCCCAGTTTTCCGGCGGCCAGCGCCAGCGCATCGCCATCGCCCGCGTGATCGCGTTGGAGCCGAACCTGGTGATCGCCGATGAACCGGTCTCCGCCCTGGACGTGTCGATCCAGGCCCAGATCGTCAACCTGCTGCGCGACATTCAAGGACGGCTGGGCATCGCCTATCTGGTGGTCGCCCACGACCTGGCGCTCGTGCACCAGATCGCCAACCGGATCGTGGTCATGTATCTGGGCCGCATCGTGGAGGAGGCCAGCGCCGACGATTTGATCGACGCGCCCCAGCATCCCTACACCGTGGCACTGTTGTCCGCCCAGCCGACGACCGATCAAGACGGCCGCAGCCGCCTGGTTCTGAAGGGCGACCCGCCATCGCCGATCGACCGGCCTTCAGGCTGCCCGTTCCACCCGCGCTGCCCCATCGCCCGAGCGCGATGCGCGGCCGAGACGCCAAGCCTGACGGGGGTCAGCGACGGCAGGCGCGTGGCTTGTTTCTATCCAGGTGAACTGGCCGTTCCCTGGGACCAGCAGGATCAAGAGCAAAGGAGGGAGATTGCGCAATGACCTCAACCCAAGACATCGCGACGGGCGTGGATTTGGAGCACCAAGCGGACATCGATTTCGTGCTGAGCCTGCGCCGGCGGTGGGCCGATACCATGTATCCAGCGCTGCGCCACGAATACGATGCCGCGACCCGCGCCGATCCGCCGGTGACCCGCAAGGAGGCAGCGCCCGTCGTCCACCAATTGCCGCGCTATCGCTGGTTCGCCTGGATGGAACGCGGCTCCCAGAAACAGCTTTGGCGGGCGGTGGCGGACGCCGTCGGCGACGGCCATGCCATCAAGGCGCCGGAAAGCCCCATCGGCAGCCTGGAGTTGAACCCTGATCTGGTCTTGCCGGACTGGTACACTGACTGGGACATCCATGTGCAGCCCGGCGGCGTCTGGCGCGCCGATGCGTCGGCGGAGGTCTACGAGCTAGGCGCCAAACTGGTCATGCTGGGCGGGAACGACGATTACACCTTTCACCGCCTGTTCACCGACGCAATGGCGCAGGACCTTGGCGGCCGTGAGGTGACGCGGCTGGTCGATCTTGGTTGCGGCTTCGGCAAGTCGACTTGGCCACTGAAAAAGGCGTTTCCATCGGCCGAGGTGATCGGTGTGGACCTGGCCGCGCCATGCTTGAAGATGGCGCACGTCAAGGCGGAGGCTCAGGGCCTTGCAATCCGCTTTCGCCAGGCCGACGCAACCGAAACCGGGCTTGAGGCGGACAGCGCCGATCTGGTGACGGCAACCATGACGCTGCACGAGATGCCCCAGCCGGCGATCAGGGCGTTTTTCGCCGAGGCGGCGCGTATTCTAAAGCCCGGCGGCCTGCTTCGGCTGCTGGAGTTCCAGTTCACCGGCGAGCCGTTTCGGGATCTCGCAATGATGGAACATGGCAGCCGCAACAATGAGCCGTTCATGCCTGGCATGATGGCCGCGGACACCGCCGCACTGGCCAACGACAGCGGTCTTGCCAACGCACGCTGGGTTGCCTTCGACGAACGACCCCAGGGCGGCCGGCTCAACGGCCTCAAATGGCCCAAGCGAGCTGAATGGCACTTTCCCTGGGCGATCCTGGAAGCGGAGAAACCGTCATGAGCCGGCGAGACGAAATCACCTTCTTCGATGATGCCGAGGACGACACGCTGGCCGCCCTGGTCATGGATCTGGCCGCGCAACTGCACATCGAACGCCAGCGCCGGCTGGCCCTTGAAGAGGCCCTGACCCGGTCCGGAGTGATCGCCCGCGACGCGATCGAGGCCCTGGTCGACGATGCAGCGTTTCGCGCCATATCGACCCAAGCGCTCGACAAGTCGCAGGCTCGCTTGATGCGCATCATCACCGAACATGGCGACCGCACGGGGCCTCTGCGCGACGAAGCCCCGCCGATCGAGAGCTGAGGCCAATGGCCAGACCCCAGATCGAGTTCGTGCAATGCCAGGCGCTGCCTTGGCAGGACCGGCCGCTGGCCGACCTGCGACCAGGCACGCAGGTGCGGATCCTGTCGGAAGATGGCGAGACGGGTGCCTGCAGCCTGCTGGTGCGCTACCCGCCAAGTTGGTCGCGCGAGACGGACGGCTTCCTGAATGCCGATGAGGAGTTCCTGGTGCTGGACGGCGACCTCACGGTCGGACGGCACGACTATGGCTATCTGGGCTACGGGCATCTGCCCGCCGGATTGCCAAGGCGCAAGGTTGCCAGTCAGGCGGGCGCCGTGGTTCTGACCTTCTTCTCCGCCGAACCGAAGCTGAAAGAAGGCACGGCCGAGTGCGACCGCAGCCGGCTGGTCGAAGGTGTCGACGCGTTTGCGGTTCCCTACACGGGCAATTTCCATCCGGAGTTTCCGCCCGGCGCCGGGCGCAAGATGCTGTTCGAGGACCCGGATACGGGCGACCAAAGCTGGCTCTTGGGCACGCTCGGCCTGCGCTGGGCGGAACGGGCCGAGAGGCATCCGGTGGTCGAGGAGATGTTTCTGATCGCCGGCGAAGTGCACGGAAATATGGGCGTCATGCGGCCGGGCGCCTATTTCTGGCGGCCGCCGAACATCGCCCATGGCCCTTATGGCAGCCTGACCGGCAACATCTATTTCTTCCGCACGAAGGGCGGCAAGCTAGCCACCGAATACGAAGACCCAGAACGCCCGTTCGCCTGGTGGCCGGACCACCGCCCGGTCCTGCCCCCCGAACTGGCAGGCTTCGCTGAGGAAATGCCAGGGGCGGCCAGACCATGGTGACCACCGGCATACGCCGCGGCTTCGTCGATCTCGACGAAGGCCAGTTCCACTATCGCGAACTCGGTTCAGGTGACGGAACACCGCTGGTGATGTTGCATCAGGCATCCGGCTCATCACGAACGATGGCGCCAATGATGCCGGCCGTGGCGCGAAACCGGCGGGTGATCGCGATCGATCTGCCCGGGAATGGCGATTCCTGCCCGCCAGTCGCCGAAGACCCGACGATGGTCGACTACGCCGACGCCATCGCCCGCGCCGTCCACACGCTGGGTCTTCAGCGTTTCGCAGTCTACGGCTTTCATGCCGGGGCCAGTGTGGCCGCCGAATTGGCGATCGCGCGACCGGATGCGGTTGCCGCCTTGGTGCTGGACAGCGTCGGCCTATACGAACCGGAGGAGGCGGAGCGACTAGCGAACGACTACATGCCACCGGTCGAGCGGCATCCGCACGGCCTGCATCTCATCCAGCTTTGGCACTATGTGCGCGATACCTACCTCTTCTGGCCCTGGCATCAGACCGATGCCGCCCATGCGCGCGCGGTCGGCCTGCCGCCCTTGCCGGAACTGCACGACAAGACCGTCGAAGTGATCAAGGGCATGGACCATTTCGCCAAGCTTTATCGGGCCGCGTTCTTGCACGACAAGGCCACACGGCTACCGATGATCACCACGCCCACACTGGTGACGGTCGGCCGGACCAACAGCCAGCGGGACAAGCTGGACACCGTGGCGGCCCTGATATCAGGGGCGGAAACCCTTGTCACAGACGGGATCTATACGCCAGGTGACGCCGACGCGACGGCGCGCCAATACGCGGCGTGGTTAAGATCGAAGACAGATCAGTAACGGCGGGTCTCGAACTCGGCGTCGTCGTCGTAAACCGGCGGCTCTTGCCCCGCGATCTCCGCCAGTCGGCCCAGATCCTTGACCAAGAAGTGCTGGACATCGACAAGTCGGATCACGCCGTCCGCCTTCAACTGGGAAAGCTGCCGACTGACCGTTTCGACCGCCATGCCGAGGTAACCGGCCATGTCGGCGCGGCTGACCGGCAGTTCGAAGACCAGTTGGTTTGGCGGTGGATCCTGGCCACACCCAGTATTGAAAGCCCGCCGAACAAGCATCAGCAAGAAGCTGGCAATCTTCTCCGCGGCCGTCTTGCACCCGAGCAGCAGCATCCATTCGCGTGCCGCATCCAGCTCATCGAGCGTGTCGATCAGCAGCTTATGCTCCAGGTCGCGATGGTCGGCCAGGATTCTCTCAAACCCCGGTTTCTGCAGGCAGCATAGCTCGACATCCGTTGCCGCTTCGGCCGAGAAGGCGGAACTGTCGGCAAACGTGCGGCCCACAAAGTCCGACGGAAACAGCAAACCGACGATCTGCTCTCGCCCGTCGGGCGTGATTTTGGTCAGCTTGACCACACCGGAGATGACATTGCCGACAAAGTCGACCGGCGCCTCTTCGGACATGATGGTTTGACCGGCCTCGAAGCGGGTCCGGCGCGAGATCTGGTTGAGATCCTTAAGCGCCTTGTCGTCCGCCACCGAGCAGAGGGCACGGTTACGGATCGGGCACGTTCCGCACCGGTTCAACGGCAGCAGTTCGGCGATGTCTATCGCCATCGAAAAGCCTCCCCAAGGCTTGCATGTCATGCCCCCGCTGAGGCGATCAACCTACGCGTTCGGCGGCAGACACACAAGAACCGCTTACCGGTTGAGCCCTTTCGAATGCCGGATCAGACCAGGCTGGTGCCGGATCGGGATTCAGACGAGCAGCGACCTGCGAAGGTGTTCTTCCAATCGCTGTATTGGCAGCTTCGTCAGGTCTTTGGTGATTTCTTTTGACACAAGGTCCTGCAATCGCTTCGGCAGCATTGAGCGCAGGTCCCCCATGGTTTGGGGCGGCGCGATCAGCACCAGCCGGTCAAACGCATTTGCCGCGGATTCAGCCTCCAGCAGGTCAACCAGCGAACGGGCAAACGTCCGCTCGTCCTCGCGCACCGGATCGCTGCTGTACGCCACCGCATGCCGGCCCTTTCCGACCACACCCGTGGCCCGTCCGGGACGATCGGCCATAATGTCGCGGAGACGCCGCTGCTCACTGCGGAAGTCGAGGTCGGGACGGGGTTCAATGCCCCGGCCAGGCCCGTCGTTGGTCACGACGCGACAGCGGACACCATCGGCAATCACAATCCAAGTTCGAATTGGTTTCATGGGTTTCTCCCGCCGTCCCATGGTCGATCCGGCGCAGCGACCGCGTGCCAGGAATCCAAACAAGAGCGAGGGCGGGTCCGCTTTGATATCGGTCAATTGTGGGCACTCCGGCGCGCGCACCGCCGGGGCGCGAAGGAAATTGACAGCCGTCAATGACCTGCTGACCGCCCAGCGTTAGGCGCATTGCGTGGATCGATCCGCCGGCGGGGCGAGATCACGACGGCCGATCGGGGCAGTTCGAAGCTCGGCAAGGCGAGGCTGACGCGGGCCGCGAGCAAGCCCCGGAGGATCGCCTTTGCCGGCGGCCCAATGCCGAAGGCCGTCTCTCAAGACCGCTGGGCAGATGGCTCGCGATCGAGTGTGTTCAACAGAACAAGAAGAAAATCAATGGGCTACAAGACTATCTTAACCTATCTGCCCAACGCTCGACTAGCGATCGAAGCCTTGGCCGCGGCCAAGGCGGTCGCCCAGATCGACAATGCGCATGTCATCGGGCTCTACGTCGCACCGGCGCTCAGAAACCTTGGGGCCACGCCGCTGGGCGCCAGCGACGTGACCGGTGAGTTGATCGAACAGCACCAGGAATGGCATCGGGAAGAGAGCGCGAGGACAAGGGCGTTGTTCGACAAGGCGATGGGCGGCGAGGCGTTCGTCTTCGAATGGCGCCACGTCGACAGCAGCCGGTCGGACCCGTTGGACGACGCGCTGGACCATGCAAGAAACGCCGAACTGATCATCTCCCCCCTGGTGGGCGAGGAAGACAGCGACTTTGAGGACGAGCGCATCGGCGAGCGCCTGATGATGGAGAGCGGCAGGCCGGTCTTGCTGATCCCGACCGGAAGCTTGATCCAGCATATCGGCCGCCATGTGACCCTGGCCTGGGATGCCAGCCAACAATCCAGTCGCGCCGCTTTCGACGCCCTGCCGCTGTTGAGGACGGCCGAGCACGTCCAGATCGTCTGGGTCGATCCTGTCATGCCGGCCGGGCAAAGCCGATCCCGGGCTGCGGATGAGATTGCGGCAAGCCTGGCCCGTTGCGGGGTCACGTGCGAGGCGGTCGACGCGCAGTCCGAGGGCCGAGGGATCGGCGCCGAACTGCTGGCACGGGCCCGCGATCACGGTTCCGATCTTCTGGTCATGGGCGGCTACGGCCAGTCGCGCTTTCGCGAGTTCATCTTCGGTGGTGCGACCCGTGACGTGTTGCGCACCATGACGATCCCGGTTTTGATGTCGCACTGATCCCGGCCCATTCAACGGAGGGCGGCGATGCGGGCGATGGTTCTGCAACGGCCCCTGAGCCCCTTGGTGCTGCAGACGCGCGAGACGCCAAGACCGGCGCATGGCGAGGTGCTTGTCAAAGTGGCGGCCTGCGGTGTCTGTCGCACCGACTTGCATGTCGTCGACGGCGAGTTGACCGAGCCCAAACTGCCGATCGTGCCCGGTCATGAGATCGTTGGGCGTGTTGTCGAGGTCGGGCCGGGCGTCACCGCGTTCCGCCCGGGCGACCGGGTCGGCATCCCTTGGCTGGGCAAGACCTGCGGTGTCTGCCGGTATTGCCGCAGCGGCCACGAAAACCTGTGCGATGCCCCAGGCTTCACCGGCTATCAGATCGATGGCGGCTATGCCGACCACACGATTGCCGATGCACGCTATTGCTTCGCGCTTCCAGACGCCTATTCGGACGTGGAGGCCGCGCCGCTGCTGTGCGCCGGCCTGATCGGGCATCGTTCGCTGAAGATGGCGGGCGAAGCCGAACGAC
Organism: Pseudomonadota bacterium; assembly: GCA_039819285.1. Lineage (GTDB taxonomy): Bacteria > Pseudomonadota > Alphaproteobacteria > DSM-16000 > Inquilinaceae > JANQGH01. The sequence goes on along the minus strand of JBCBSH010000038.1, from coordinate 13,378 downwards.
TGGGCATCTACGGCTTTGGCGCCGCGGCCCATATCGTCGCCCAGGTCGCTCTCTACGAGGGTCGCAAGCTGTTCGCCTTTACCAGGCCGAGCGACGACGCCGCGCAGGCGTTCGCCCGCTCGCTAGGGGCGTCCTGGACTGGCGGATCGGACCAACCGCCGCCGGTGGAGTTGGACGCGGCCATCCTCTTCGCGCCTGTCGGCAGCCTGGTTCCGGCGGCCCTTCGCGCCGTTCGAAAGGGCGGCGTCGTGGTCTGCGGCGGCATTCACATGAGCGATATTCCCGCCTTCCCGTACGACATTCTATGGGGCGAAAGAAAGGTTGTGTCCGTCGCCAACTTGACCCGGCGCGACGCCATCGAGTTTCTCGAACTGGCGCCCAAGGTGCCCGTGAAGACACATGTCGAACCGTTCCCGCTGACTGCGGCGAACGAGGCGCTTGACCGCCTGCGTGAAGGCCGGCTGACGGGGGCGGCCGTGCTGGTGCCGGAAGAAGCCGACGCCACAGCAGCGTAGGTCGATGGCGGCCGTCACACACCTTCGCGCGGCACGACACTGACGCCGTCGGCGATCCGGTCGCTGGGGTAGAGCACCAGGGTTTCGCCCTGTTCCAGACCGCCATGGATTTCAGCGGCGACCGCATTGATCGCGCCGACCTCGACCGGGGTCAACGCCGCGACACCATCGACGATGCGGAACAGCGCCCAGTCGCCGCCTTCGCGAAACAGCGACCCGAGCGGCACTTGCAACACGTCGCTATCCCGGCGCAGAACGATGCGGATATCAGCTTGGTAGCCATGACCGAGACGCGACCACGCCGTCGGCGGGTCAGTGATGTCGATCATCACATCGACGCGCTGTTCTTCGATGCCCAGCGACGAAACTTCGGTCCGAGCGAAGGGCGCCACGCGGCGGACCGTGCCGTTTAGATCCGTCTCACCGCCCCAATCCTCGATGACGACGGGGTCGCCGGGCGACACCCGGACCGCGTCCGACGACAGCAGGTCGACGACGATCTCGAGATCGTTGGCGTCGCCGATTTCGACCAGCGGCGTGCCGACCGGCACCACCACCTCGCTTTCTTGCAGGATACGCAGGATCTCGCCGCTGACAGGCGCGCGCACGGTGATGCAGCAGCCCTCCGCGTCGCCATCGAGGTCCTGTTCGGGCCCGATCAAAGCGGCGCGCGCCGTTTCCAGCTCGAACGACCGGACGCGCAGCGCGGCGCGCGCGGTCTCCAAGACGGCCTGCTCGGTGCTGAGTTCGAGGCGGGCACGATCCAACTCTGCTGGCGATATGGTGCCTCGATCCGCCAGCGGTTCCGCCCTGTCATATTGGGCCTGGGCATAGTTGACCGCCGCTTGCGCCCGATCGACTTCGGCTTCGGCCAGGCTCGTCGCAGCCTCCGCCGCCGCGACAAGGGCCTCGGATTCGGCGCGCGAACGCACGTCCAGGAACACCGGGTTGGTCGGCAGGATTTCGGTGAGCGCGCTCTCGCCTGCCGTGACATGGTCGCCGACCTCTCCATCGAACCGCATGACCTGACCGGCCACCGGCGCGGAGACTACATAGACCTCGCGTACCCGCGCCTCACCGTCATCCGTGATCGATACTTCGAACGTCCCGCGCGTTACCTCGGCGATGTCGACCGGCACCGGACGTGGCCACAGCGCGTAGACGAACCCGGAGACGACCACGGCCAAAAGACCGATGCGAAGTATCCAACGAACCAGCCGTTGCATGGCAACCTCCGATCAGTCGCGTGTCTTCAGGACGGCGATCAGGTCGAGCTTGGCGACGCGTCGCGCCACCAGGGCACCGGACAAGATGGTGGCCAAGACCACCACGATCGCCGCATAGGCATAGGTCGAGGTCTCGACAATCAGCGGCAAGCGAAAGACATCGTTGCCAAATTCCTGGACCATCAGGGATGCGAGGTAATAGCCCATGACGCAGCCGATCGGGATCGCGATCAGAGTTAGCGCGGCCAGTTCGCCCAGCAACAGGATCGCGACCTCCCGGCGGTAGAAACCCAGCACGCGCATGCTGGCCAGTTCCCGCGCGCGTTCCGACAGCGAGATCCGGGCGCTGTTGTAGACCACGCCGATGGCGATCAGCGACGCGAAGGCGATGTAGACGATGACGGTCGTGCCCATCGACTGATCGATCAACTGCTGAAAGGTTTCGAAGGAGGCGCGTCGACGGCTGACGCCTTCTACCGCCGGACTGTGGGTGAGGTCGTAGAACAGCGCGTCGTGCCGGTCGCTGTCGACGGTCAAATAGGCGCCTGAGGCCACCTGGCCGTCGCCGACCAGACGGTTCAACGCGGTCCTGTCCATATAGGCCGCCCGGCCGACATATTCGCGCACGACCAGGCTGACGGGGACGGTGAGGGTTGGCTGGCGTCCGTCCAAGATCTCGACGGTCAGCAGGTCGCCGACCCTTGCGTCGAGGTCTTCCGCCAAGGCATCGTTCAGAACAATGCCGTCAGACGGCAGCTCGACATCGAAGCCGTCGACATCGGTGATCAACGTCAGATTGGCGCCCGGGTCCCGTCCCGTGATGCCCATGCGCTCGCGCAACTGTCCGTTGATCAGCCGGGCCGGGACAGACCGAAACAGTTCAACCGCGTGCACACCGGGCATGTGCAGCAGATCGGCCGCGACCGCATCCTCGGTGGGCAAGGTGAAACTGACGGTCACGTCCTGGCGCTGGTTATCGAAGAAGAAAAGTTCCAGCATCTCGTCCATGGCATCGAGAAAGAACAGTGTCGAGATCAACAACGCCGTCGACAGCGCGATCCCGAGCGCCGTCAGGCTCGACCGCAACGGCCAGCGCAGCATGTGACGCAGGACCATGCGGCCCTCCGCCCCAAACGCCCATGTCAAATAGAGACGATCGAGAACCGTGCGCTTGTAGCTCGCCGGCGGTGGCGGCCGCATGGCGACCGCCGGCTGCAAGCCGATCGCCCGACGCACTGCCATCAAGGCACCGGCCAGGGCGGCGGCCATGCTGATCAGGCCGGCGGCCGCAAAGGTCGCGGCGTCCAGCGAGAAATAGAGAAACGGAAACCTGAAAAACCCTCCGTACAAGGCCGTCAAGCCGCGGCCGGTGTAGTAGCCGCCGGCAAAGCCGATGGCGATGCCCAAAAACGCGATCACCAACACCAGCTTCACGTAATGCCAGCCGACACCGTAGCTGGTGAAGCCGAAGGCTTTCATCAGGCCGATCTGCTCGCGTTCGGTATCGATCAATCGCCCGGTCACCAGGTTCAACAGGAAGGCCGCGACGATCAGGAAGATCGGCGGCACGACTGTGGTGAGGGCTTCCAACTCGTCCAGTTCGCCATCGATAAAGGCGTGGGAGGGATGATCGTCACGCCCGAAGGCCCCGATGCCGCCATAGGGGCGCAAGATGTCGTCGACGGCCCGAATGACGTCTTCCTCGACGGCCGTTCGGGTGATCGCCAAGGTGACGTTGTTGAAGGCGCCGTCCAGATTATAGGCCGCTTCCAGCGCATCGCGACCCATCCAGAAGATGCCGAAACGGCGATCGTCCGGCACGAAATCGCCCGGTGCGATCGCGTAGATGAACTCCGGCGACAACGCAACGCCGACCACGGTGAGGTCCCGCCGACGGCCGTTCAGATTGGCCTGTATGGCGTCGCCCGGCAGAAGACCGTGAGCCTCGGCGAACGCCTCGCTGACGACCACCTCGTCCGGGTGGTTGGCGGAAGGCAGTCGGCCCCGACGCAACACAATGGCGTTCAGCGCGGCGATACCGTCCTCGGGTAGCGACAGCACACGGCCGCGCACAGGCTCGACAATCCCGGGCATGTCCAGCAACACCGTGTCGACGATCCGGCTCTCCACCCGGGCAACGCCTGGGGTTTCGGCCAGATGGCCGACTATGGCCTCCGGCGCCCGATTGGCGTAGGCAAAGATGTCGGCGAAACGATAACCGTCGTAGTACGCGGCTCGGGTTTCCTCGAGCGAGCGGTGGGTTCCGGTCGCCATGACCATGGTCGCCACGCCCGCGGCGATCACCAAGGCGATCGCCATCACCTGGCCCCTGATGTGCCAAAGATCGCGCACCAGCTTGCGGTCGAGGATGGCGAGCAAGCGGATCACCAGGCCAACTCCGACGGCTTTTTCGGGCGGTCGTTCTGGCGCACCTCATGCACGACGCCATCGGCGATGATCACGACGCGATCCGCCATATCGGCGATGACCACATTGTGGGTGATGACGATCGTGGTCGTCCCAAGTTCCCGATTGATCCCGGTGAGGGCTTCGAGGACGGAGATACCGGTTTCGCTGTCCAACGCGCCGGTCGGTTCGTCGCACAACAGAACCTCCGGCCGTTTCGCGACGGCCCTCGCCACCGCGACACGCTGCTGCTGACCACCGGAAAGCTGAGCCGGAAAGTGGTCCATCCAGTCGGTCAGGCCGACCAGCGCCAGCGCCTCTTCCGGCGTCATCGGGTTGCGCGCCAGTTCGGCCACGAGCCCGACATTCTCCCGCGCGGTCAGGCTGGGCATCAAATTATAGAATTGAAAGATGAAGCCGACATGGTCGCGCCGGAAACGGGTCAGCGCCCCTTCACTCAGATCACCAAGTGTGCGACCGCGGAAACTGACCGTGCCGTCGGTCGGCCGGTCGAGGCCGCCGACGATGTTCAATAGGGTGGACTTGCCGCTGCCGGACGGCCCCAAAAGGACGACGAACTCACCGGCCGGCAAATCGAGATCGACACCGCGCAGCGCATGCACCGAGGTCTCGCCCATATGGTAGACCTTGGTCAGCCCACGGATCGAGAAGGTCAGGTCTTCCGACCGCGATCGCCCCTCGCTGTCGATGCCCTCGCTGTCGATAAAAGTGCCGGCGCCCGGCATCCGGTTCCTCTTCCTCAGGCTCTACAGAAACCCCCACGCAGTCGGTCAATTTGCCGACATTGCTGAACCCCGGACTTGACGGAGGTCAATCATTGTCTTCCCGAGAAACTCGCTTTCTGCTATCGTCAATTGACGGTCGTCAACGACAATTCGCGCATGACGTGACACATGGGTGTCGGTTCAAGCCGGCCTTGGTCACCGCGAGAGCCAACAGCGGAACCCTGTATCCGCGTCGGAGACGGAGCCTTGAAGATTGCACAAATCGCGCCGGTGTTCGCACCTGGTTCGTCCGCCATGGGGCGCGGCATTGAACGGATCGTCGTGTACCTGGCCGACGAACTGGTCGCCAGGGGCCACGACGTAACCCTCTTCGGACGCGGGGACCTCAGAACGTCGGCACGCCTGGTTAGTCCCTACGCCGAGTCTCACCAGCCCGGCGGTGATGTCGCGGACTCATGGCCGCATCTGATGATCCTGCTGGATCATGTTCAGCAGCGGACCTCGGACTTTGATCTCCTGCATTTCCACATCGATCCGCTTCATTTCCCCGTGTTTCGGGCCGATGCGTGCAAAACGCTGACAACCTTGCATGGATCGCTTGAGACGTCGGACCTGGTGCCGTTCTATCGCCACTTCAACGACATGCCCTTGGTCTCGGTCGCGTTCGCGCAACGACAGGGAATGCCCAAGGTACGCTGGGCCGGGAATGTCGGCTACGGACTGCCGCGCGACCATTATCGACTGTCACGCGCCCATCACGGCTATCTGGCGCTTCTGGGGTACCTGTCTCCGGAAAACCATCCCCGTCTTGCCATCGAGGTCGCGCGTCGATCGGGCGTTCCCTTGAAGATCGCGGCGACAATTGACCAGGGCAACCGGGACTTTTTCGAAGAGACGGTCAGGCCCATGCTCGACAACCCGATCGTAGAGTTTGTCGGCGAGATCCGCGAAACCGATAAGGCGGACTTCCTTGGTGGCGCCTTGGCCGCGTTCTGCTCGATCGACCAGGCGAGACCCTCCGGCCTGGCCATGATCGAGGCGATGGCCTGCGGCACGCCGCTTATCGCCTTCCGACAGGGGGCAACGGAGGAGATTGTCGAGCCGGGCATTACGGGGCTAATCGTTGACACCATCGACGACGCTGTCGACGCTGTATCAGCGGCGGGAGACCTCGATCGTCTGCGCGTACGCGACCGCTTCGAGAGCCGCTTTAGCATCGAGCGGATGACTGACGATTACCTGCTGCTGTACGGGCTCGCGCAGGAGCAGACGAACCTCGGCGCACCCGTTCAAACGGCCGTCCCGACCGATCCGGCGCCACATCGCCCGCCGACACTTAAGCTAAGGCGTGGCCGCACGAACCGCCTGTACCGCCGCGCCCTGTACGGACAATCGGCCAAATAGGCGCACACACCGTTTAGGTCGAGCCGGCGGCACGGCCCGGTTCGATTGCACCATCGGCCGGATAGCGCCCCTTTGAGCCGAGCAGATCGAACCAATCGGTCGCGGTGATGCGCATGGCCTCCATAGCAGACGCCATCATGGTCAGCCGATCGTAAACATCCTGCTCAATCGACCGCCGGACACCGGCCCCGAAGGCCTGGCGCAGCGACGTGCCGATATTGAATTTCGAGACTTGGGTGCGCGCCAAGGCCCGTAGATCGTCTCGATAAATGCCAGTCGTGCCATGGATGACCAATGGCGCGTCGACAACGCCGCTAATCGCCTCCAGCCGATCGAAATCGATGGCGACACCGGGCGATGTCAACCGATGGACATTGCCGACGGAGATGGCGAGGGCATCCATATGGCCCTGCGCGCCGAAGGCCCGCGCCTGGTCGAGCGTCGTTATCTCCGAGCGAATGTGGTCGCGGCCCTCGGCATAAGGCACCGACCCGACTTCGGCCTCCACCGATACGCCGCGTTCGTGGGCATAGGCGGCGATCTCGTTGACGATCGCGAGGTTCTCGCGCACCGGCAATTGGGAGCCGTCGAACATGACCGATGTGAACCCCAGATCAACCGCGCGCAGTACGGTGTGCTGCTCGTAGGTGTGGTCGAGATGAACGCAGACCGGCACCGTTGACCCCTCGGCCGCATGGCGAAAGGTCTGGGCAATCAGCTCCAGCGGCATAAAGCGCACGAAGTCCAGATTGGCCGCCAGGATAACCGGCGCACGCGCGGCCTCGGCCGCCTCAACGACGGCCTTGGCATCCTCGTAGCCGAAGACGTTGAAGCAGGCGACGCCATAGCCCTCGGCACGGGCAGGCGCCAGGATGGTCTTAAGGTTAACGATCATCGGCGGCTAGGATTGGGTTACTTGAACTTGGCGATCATGTCTTTGATGCCGGGGATGGTTTCGATCTGATAGGCGTGTTCCGGATCGAAGTACTGGGTCAGTGGCCGGCGGGAGGCGCCAGCGAGAATGGTGAAATAGTACATCTCGTAGCCCGGCGCCGCCACGCAGGGGTGGTAGCCCTTGTCGATCACGAAGGTCGACCCGTTCTTCACGTGGAAGACCTCGCCGAAGGTCTCGCCGTCCGGCCGCAGGAACTGGGCGCCAAAGCCGATCTCTGGGTTGAAGCGGAAATTGTAGACCTCGTCGTGGTGGCTCTCGTCGGGCAGCCGGTCGGTATCGTGCTTGTGCGGCGGAAAGCCTGACCAGCCGCCGGCCCCGACCGTGTACAACTCGCTGACCAAAAGCCGGCCGACCTTGCCTGGCGGCGACTGGCCCAGAATGTGCTTGATCTTGCGGTGGGTCTTGGTGTCGTCGGAGCCGTACTGCACATGGTCCAACTGATCCGGGCGGACCTCAAACGGCTCATAGACCTCGTCGTGCCGCGCGCCGGCGACGAAGATTTCGGCATTGTCACTGGTGCAGGTTAGGCTGGCGGACGCGCCTACCGGTACATAGACCGCGCTGGGGTCACCCTCGAAGATCGCGTCGCGATCGCCGATGGCCATGAATCTGGCGTCGCCCACCGCGACATCGATCGTGCCGTGCGCCGGCACGACACAGGTCTCGTAGCCTGGCACGGCGTAGTCGTAGCGCTCGCCCTTCGTCAGCTTGACGATGTTGAAGTAGGCCAAGGGAGCCCGCGCGTCGTCCGTATCGACGATCGGGGCGTTGGCGTTGTCATAGGGTTTGATGTGCATCCTGCCCTCGGGCCTCGCTGATGTCGTTTGCTTCGATGAACTTCTCTATCTGATCTGGGGTCGGCATGGCGGCGGCGCAGCCCCTCTGGCTGACCACAATGGCGGCGGCGGCCGAGCCGACGGTCACGGCGTCGACCAACGCAGCGCCCGCCGACAGTCTGGCGACGACACCAGCCAGAAAGGCGTCGCCGGCGCCATAGGGCTTCTTGCTTGCGACCGGGAAGATGCCGATGTGTTCGGGCTCATGCGCGCCGGTGAATACGACACTGCCATTCGAGCCGCGCTTCAGGATACAAATCCTGCCCTGGCTCGCAAACTCACTCAGCCGTGACTCAATGGATTGGCCACCGGCAATCAGCGCGAACTCCTCGTCATTGCCGACCAGGACATCGCTGAGCAGGACCGCCTGCATATATATGGCCTCGGTCTGGTCTCTGTCCGGCCAGGAATAGGCCCGATAGTCGAGATCGAGAAGCACATGGGCTTGGGCATCGCGGGCGGCCTTCATCCACGCCAGTGCCGCCGAGCGCGACGGCTCGGCGACCAGGGCCGTGCCGGTCACGATCAGATACCCCGCTTTGGCGATCACCGTGCCGTCCGCCGAATCGGCGGTGATTTGCAGATCGGCGGCGTTGTTGCGGTAGATCACGACCTCGCAATCCCGGTCCCTGACCTCGGCCAGCGCCAGGCTGGTGCGCGGGTCTCCCTCGACGGTCGCGACGTGCTTGAGATCAACCCCGGCCGCCTCCAGCCGCCGACGAACGAAGCGGCCGACTGCGTCACCGGACAAAGCGCTGATCAGGCCGACCGAAATGCCGTGGCGAGCCAGGCCGATGGCAATGTTCCCGGCCGAACCACCGACATCCGTCGTGAACGCTTGGGCGTCCTCGATCTCCCCTCCATCGACCGACGGGTACAAATCCATGCCGGCGCGGCCCAGGACCAGTACGCTGGCATCGTGCCCCGGCGCGGGACTGAGCCTCTCGGTCATGGCGTGCCTGCTCAATAGCCGCGGCGCTGGTGCTGGCGGCCTTCATCCCAGCTGGCCGCCGCGGCGCGCACGGTCGGTCGGTCGGACACCTCCGGCACGCCGACCTCCCACCAGGAGGCACCGTCGGTCCAGACCGTCTTGTCGACCTCGATCGAGATCACATAGGTGCCCTCGGACGCCCGTGCCCGCTTGAACGCCGCCTCCAGATCCGCGATCGAGGCGACCGTCTCGGACTCGGCGCCCAGCGCCTTGGCATGGGCCGCGAAGTCGACCTTGCGCAGGCCACTGCCGCGACAGTCGCGCAACAGATTGTTGAAGGACGCGTTGCCGGTATTGCGCTGCAACTTGTCGATGACGGCGAAGCCTTCATTGTCGCAGACGACGACGATCATCTTCTGACCGCCCAGCACGGACGAGTAGATGTCCGAGTTCATCATCAGATACGAGCCGTCGCCGACCAGGACGATGACATTGCCCTCATCACCAGCATCCTGACGCGCGATCGCCGTACCCCAGCCGCCGGCGATTTCATAGCCCATGCAGGAAAAGCCGAATTCGACATCGACGCTGGCCTGGCTCAGCGCCCGCCAGTTGGCGTTCACCTCCGCCGGCAATCCGCCGGCGGCTGTCACCACCCGATCGGCGGGGGAAGCGAGCCGGTTCAACGCGCCGACCACCTGGGCATAGGACGGCATGACGTTGCCGGGTGCCGTCCGCGTCTCGATGCCGGCCAGCCATTCATTGTGTTTCGCCAGCCCCTGGGCCGCCCGGTCGGCGGGCGCGCGCCAATCGCCCAACGCCGCGTCCAGTTCAGCGATCGTCTCGCTTGCATCGCCGATGACGCTCAGCGCGTTGTGCTTGCGGGCGTCGAAACGACCGACGTTGATCGAGATCAGCCGCAGGTGCTCATCTCGGAACACGGTCCATGAGCCCGTCACGAAGTCCTGCAAACGCGTGCCGATGGCGAGCACCGTGTCAGCATCGGCCGCGAGATCGTTTGCACCGGTAAATCCGGTCGGCCCGATGGGACCGGCGTTCAACGGATGATCGGCCATCAGGGTCGCGCGCCCGGCGATCGTCTCGATGACCGGGATGCCGAACTTCTCCGCGAATCCGCGCAGAGCATCGGCGGCTTGCGAGTAATGGACACCGCCGCCAGCGATAATCAACGGCCGCACCGACTGCTTCAGGGCCTCCGCCGCAGCCGCAATATCGGCGCGGTCCGCTCGGGCACGCCGGATGCGGTGCAGGCGCGGTTCCAAGAACCGGTCGGGGCAGTCGAAGGCCTGCGCCTGAACGTCCTGCGGCAAGCCAAGGAAGGCCGGTCCGCAATCGGCCGGGTCGAGCATCGTATCGATGGCCTGCGGCAGCGAGGAGAGGAGTTGGTCGGGCGCATCGATCCGATCCCAGAAACGGCTGACCGCGCGAAAGGCGTCGTTCACGGTCGTCGACGGGGCACCGAAATGTTCGACCTGCTGCAGTACCGGGTCCGGCAGTCGGCTGGTGAAGGTGTCGCCCGACAGCAGCAGCAAGGGCAGCCGGTTGCTGTGCGCCACGCCGGCGGCGGTCACCATATTGGTGGCGCCGGGCCCGACCGATGATGTCGCGATCGCGATCTGGCGTCGCAGCCTGGTCTTGGCGTACGCGACGGCGGCCAGGGCCATGGACTGTTCGTTCTGGCCCCGCCAGGTCGGCAGGCGGTCCCGTGCCGCATACAGAGCCTCGCCCAGGCTGGCCACATTGCCGTGGCCGAAGATGGCAAAGGCGCCGCCAAACAAGGGCTGGCGCGTGCCGTCCTCATGTTCGATTTCCTGCGCCACCAAGTGCCGCACCAGGGCCTGGGCGACCGTCAGCCTCTGGGTCTTCATTCGAGCCTCCCGCCCGTATCCTGTCTGCCATCGAGGACGCGCCGTTTAAGCTCAAATTGCAAGGCTTTGCAAGAAGTGTTCGTTCATTCGTCCACGTTTTCGGCATCGGCTCATAAGCGCTTTGTCCCTGAACACAGAGCGGAATTTGCAGGCCTCAAAATGCACCCGACGTCGATTCTGCAAACGCTTGCGTTTTCGGGCGGCGTGGATACGATGCGCGCAGTTCCGCGAACCAGGTTTTCACGGGTGTGGTCATGTCCCGCAAAATCCGCATCGGCGTCATTGGCTCTGGCTATATGGGCAAGGCGCATGCCATCGCTTACTCGGCTGCGGCGACGGTCTTTGACCTCGATGTCGAGCTGGTGTGCGAAATGCTGTGCACCTCGACGGCGGAAGGCGCGAGGGCTGATGCCAAAAGACTGGGCTTCCGGCGGTCGACCGACGATTGGCGCGCGTTGATTAGTGACCCAGAGGTGGACGCCATCAACATCTCCACACCGCCCTTCACCCATCTGGAAATGGGCCTGGCGGCCCTCGACGCGGGCAAGCCGGTGTTTTGCGAGAAGCCGCTGGCGATGTCGGCGGCCGATGCCCTGACCCTGACCGAGCGCGCCGAGGACGCCGGCGTGCCGACCATGGTCGGCTATAACTACATCAAGCATCCAAGCGCCCAATTGGCGACCGAGATCGTCCGTTCCGGCGAAATCGGCGAGGTCCTCCATTTCGCCGGAACGCATATCGAGGACTATTTCCACGATGCGGACGCGCCCGCCAACTGGCGTGTCCAACAGCGCACGGCGTCGCGGGCCGGCGCCTTGTCGGATGTCGGCACCCACATCATCAACGCCATGTTGCGGGTTGCCGGCCCGGTCAAGCGGCTGGTTGCCGACACCGACATCGCCTATGCGACCCGGCCGGCCAATGACGGTACGTCCCTGACGGTCGAGAACGACGACCAGGTGCAGTTCATGGTCCGCTTTGAAAGTGGCGCCATGGGCAGCATCCACGCCTCGCGCGTCGCGGCGGGCAGAAAGATGGGCTACAGCTTCACCGTGACCGGAACCAAGGGTTCGGTCGCCTTCGACCTTGAGCAGCCTGGCGAGGTGCACCTGTTCAGCGCCGGCGACGACGCGGCGCGCAGTGGCTTCAAGCGCATCCTGACCGGGCCGGAACACCCGGACTACATGAACTTCTGCTTAGGTGCGGCACACGGCTTTGGCTACAACGACATGATCATGATCGAGGCGCGGGACTTCGTGACCGCGATCGTCGAGCAGAAACCGGTCTGGCCGACCTTTCGCGACGGATATGACGTCGACCGGATCGTCGACGCGGTGTTGCGGTCCAAGGACGAGGAACGCTGGGTCCGGATCGACGAGATCTGAGCCCCCTTCACGTCCCACCAGACAACGCGATCGTGCTCCCCAGACCCATGCGCAGTCGTCTACCACATCCGCTGCTTGCCGAGAGGGATCGATGAGACAGTTTCGCTGGGGCATGGTCGGCGGCGGCAAGGGTAGCCAGATCGGCGGTACACACCGATTGGCGGCCCATCTCGATCGTCACTTTATCCTGACGGCGGGCGCGCTGGACATCGACCCAGAGCGCGGGCGCAGCTTCAGCCAAGAACTCGGCATCGAGCCCGATCGCGCCTATGGCGATTGGAGGGAAATGCTCGCAGCCGAGATCGAGCGGCCGGACCGTCTGGACCTCGTCACCATCGCGACGCCCAACAACAGCCATTACGAGGTCGCCCGGGCCTTTCTCGACGCCGGCTTCGCGGTCTTCTGCGAAAAGCCGATGACATTGAATGTCGACGAGGCGGCAGATCTGATCGCGCTGTCGCGAGTCCGCCGAACGCTTTGTGCCGTGAACTACAGCTATTCCGGCTATCCGATGATCCGCCAGGCGCGTGCCATGGTGGCGGATGGCGCCATCGGTAAGGTTCGCGTCGTGATGGCGGAGTTCGCCCATGGCGGCCACGCGGATGCCGACACCACGCCTGGAACAGTCTGGCGCTACGACCCCAAGATCGCCGGCGACAGTGCGGTCCTAACCGACGCGGGCAGCCATGCACTGTTCCTTGCGACGTTCATTCTCGGCGACAGGCTGGACGCGGTCAGTGCGGTGTTCGACCGGTGCGTCCCGGGGCGCGCGTTGGAGGACGACGCCTTGCTGGCTTTGCGCTTCTCCGGTGGCGCGGTCGGGCGACTGTGGACCAGTTCGATCGCCATCGGCCAGATTCATGGGCTGACCATACGGCTGTTCGGGGAAACCGGGGGCTTGAGCTGGTCGCAAGAGCAGCCCAACCAGCTTTTTTACACGCCAATCGGCGAGGCCACTCGGATCCTGGAGCGCGGCACGGACTATCTTGCGCCGGAGGCCCTGAAGGCCTCGCGGATCGGGGGCGGCCACGCCGAGGGGTTCGTGGAGGCGGTGGCCAACCTCTACCGAGACGCCGCCCATATCC
>JBCBSH010000037.1:0-25457 GCA_039819285.1 Pseudomonadota bacterium | reverse complement strand
CCTTTCTCCAACCGCATTGGCCTTGGAGAAAGGCACGAGCGGAAAGCAGCCGCTGTCCAGCGGGTCGCTTGACCCCGCTGGCGCCGGGCGAAGCAGATCGATCTCGGTGTCGGCCTGGCGCCAGACGAACCGTCGGATGACGGATCCGTGCGCCGGATCGATCGTCAGGCGCAAGGTTTCGGTCGCAATTTCCATCGTTGGTTGACCTCGCATTCGGTCTAGCACCTTTGTATTAAAATCGGATGCGGAATCGACATGGCTGCATTGCGTTTGGGCTTGCGTTGGGCCCCTGGGCGGCGATAGATAGCGCGACGTTAGCTCGATTGTATCGACACACTCCAGACTCGCGGCCCGAGGCCGCCCCAATTGGCCCGCATGCCCATAACGTTTCGGACTTCCCCTTAGCATATGGAATACTTTCTGCAGCAGGTCATCAACGGCCTGACGCTGGGCGCCATCTACGGCTTGATCGCGATTGGTTACACGATGGTCTACGGGATCATCGGCATGATCAATTTCGCCCATGGCGACATTTTCATGATCGGCGCCTTCATTTCCCTGATGGGCTTTTTGCTGCTGGGCCTGTTGGGCGTCGGCTGGCTGCCGCTGACCCTGCTGATCGTTCTGATCGCCTCGATGATGCTGACGGCGGCCTATGGCTGGACGGTGGAACGGCTGGCCTATCGGCCCCTGCGCGGCTCGTTCCGGCTGGCGCCGCTGATCTCGGCCATTGGCATGTCCTTGTTTTTGCAGAACTATGTGCAGTTGCTGCAGGGCGCGCGGGCAAAGCCGCTGCCCCCGGTCATCGAGGGCGGCTTTGAGTTGATGCGCCGGCCCGACGGCTTCACCGCCACGATCAGCTATCTGCAGATCCTGATCATCCTGTTGACCGTCGTCCTGATGGTCGCCTTCACCTTCCTGATCCAGCGCACCTCGCTCGGCCGTCAGCAGCGCTCGTGCGAGCAGGACAAGACCATGGCCGCGCTCATCGGCGTGAATGTCGACCGCACGATCTCCATCACCTTCGTCATGGGCGCCGCCTTGGCCGCCGTGGCCGGCCTTGTCTATCTGATGCGCTACGGCGTGATCGACTTCTTCGAGGGCTTTCTGGTCGGCATCAAGGCGTTCACGGCCGCCGTCCTGGGCGGGATCGGGTCGCTGCCCGGCGCCATGCTGGGCGGGCTGTTGATCGGCATGATCGAGGCCCTGTGGTCCGGCTATTTCTCGGTCCAGTACAAGGATGTCGCGGTCTTCGGTGTGCTTGTCCTGGTGCTGATCTTCCGGCCGAGCGGTTTGCTGGGCAAGCCCGAGATCGAGAAGGTCTAGCCGCCATGGGTGCCGTTCAACGACCGTCGATGGACGACGTGTTGCCGCGCGTCGGGCGCGAGGCCGCTTTGGCCGGCCTGATCACCCTGGCCCTGACCGCGACCATGGTCGGCCTGCACACGGTGCCGGGCGCACAAAGCCGGCTGACCCTGGAGTTTCGGTTCGGCGATGTGTTGATGGCCGTCATCCTGGTCTTTTTCGGCCGGATGGCGCTGTCGTTCACGCGCGAGGGCTTTCCGGCCTACGGCCTTGGGATCGGTGTGTTGATCGTGGCCGGCAGCCTGCTTTATCCGGGCTTACCGTCCGTCGTCGAGATCATGGGCGTCGGGGCCGGGGCGATTGTCGGCATCAACGCCGTGTGGCGGCTCGCCCGCCCGATACGGCCGGACCGGCCGCCGCCGAAAACCAGCGCCCAGCTCATGGACGATGTCGCAGCCTGGGTCCAGCGCCGGTCTGTGGTCATTGGCGTCGTCGGCGTCGCCTTCGCCATCGCCTTGCCGTTTCTGTTCCCCGACCGGTCGTCCATTGATCTGGCCACGCTGGTCATGACCTACATCATGCTGGGCTGGGGCCTGAACATCATCGTCGGGCTGGCCGGTCTGCTTGATCTTGGCTACGTCGCCTTCTACGCGGTCGGCGCCTATTCCTATGGCCTGTTGGCCCAGTATTTTGATTTCAGCTTTTGGCTCTGCCTGCCGCTGGCTGGCCTCTTGGCGGCCTTTGCCGGCCTGATCCTCGGCTTTCCGGTCCTGCGGCTACGCGGCGACTATTTCGCCATCGTCACACTTGGCTTTGGCGAGATTATCCGCGTGGTCTTGCAAAACTGGTCCAGCTTCACCGGCGGGCCGGACGGTATCGCCTCGATCCCCCGGCCCAGCTTCTTCGGCATCGCTGAGTTCACCAGCGCGCCGGAGGCCGACGGGCTGCCGTCTTTTCACACCCTGTTCGGGCTGGAATTCACGCCGCTGCACCGGCTGATCTTTCTCTACTATCTGATCCTGATCCTGGCGCTGGTCGTCAACGCGGTGTCGCTCAGGATCAGAAGATTGCCGCTGGGCCGATCTTGGGAGGCATTGCGCGAGGACGATGTTGCCTGCCAGTCGTTGGGCATCAACCGGCGCAACATCAAGCTGGCGGCGTTTACGATCTCGGCCATGTTCGGCGGCTTCGCGGGCTCCTTCTTCGCCACCCGCCAAGGCTTCATCAGCCCGGAAAGCTTCACCTTCATCGAATCCGCCATAGTGCTCGCCATCGTCGTGCTGGGCGGCATGGGCAGCCAGACGGGCGTCGTGCTTGCCGCCATTCTGATCATCGGCCTGCCGGAACTGTTCCGCGAGCTTGAAGAATACCGGATGCTGATCTTCGGTGCGGCCATGGTGATCATCATGGTCTGGCGGCCGCGCGGATTGCTGGCCCACCGGGTGCCGACCGTCACGCTGCATGGCGGCAGGCGCAAGGGCGGTCCGTCGCCGGGCCAGCGGCCCGAGCAGGTACCCGCGGAATGATCGACATCCAGGCACCCTTGCTGACTGTAGAACACCTGACCATGCGCTTCGGCGGCTTGACTGCGATCGACGACGTCTCGTTTCAGGCCGGTGCGAAGGACATCACGGCCGTCATCGGCCCGAACGGAGCCGGCAAGACGACCATGTTCAACTGCCTCACCGGCTTCTACAAGCCGAGCGAGGGGCAGTTGGCGCTAAGCCGCAATGGCACCACGCATTATCTTGAGCGCATGGAAGGCCACGTGATCGCGGCCAAGGCCGGCGTCGCGCGTACGTTTCAGAACATTCGGCTGTTCGCGAACATGAGCGTGTTGGAAAACCTGCTCGTGGCTCAGCACAACAAGCTGATGAAGGCATCCGGCTATTCGCTGGCAGGCCTCTTCGGCCTGCCCAGCTATCGCCGCGCCGAACGTGAGGGCATTGAGCTTGCCAAATACTGGCTGGATAAGGTGCGGCTGACGGAACGCGCGGATTGGGAGGCCGGCAACCTGCCCTACGGCGCCCAGCGCCGCCTGGAGATCGCACGGGCCATGTGCACCAATCCTGGCCTGCTTTGCCTCGACGAGCCGGCGGCGGGCCTCAACCCGCGCGAAACGGGGGAACTAAACGAACTGATCCTGTCCATTCGGTCCGATCACGAGGTCGGCGTGCTGTTGATCGAGCACGACATGAGTGTGGTCATGAAGATATCCGACCACGTTATCGTGTTGGATTACGGGCGCAAGATTTCGGACGGCGGGCCGGAGGAGGTGCGCAACGACCCGGCGGTTATCCGGGCCTATCTCGGCGAGGAAGAAGACGACGAGCTGCCGCCGGAGGTTGCGGCCGATCTTGCCCGCGACGCCGCGCAGCCGAGGGATCCGGGCGCATGATCCTGACGGTCGACAACGTTCACACGTTCTACGGCGCGATCGAAGCACTGCGCGGGGTCAGCCTCGAGGTCGACGAGGGCGAGATCGTCACCCTGATCGGTGCCAATGGGGCCGGCAAGTCGACCTTGCTGATGACGATATGCGGCAACCCGCAGGCAAGGTCGGGTCAGATCGTCTTCGACGGTGAGACCATCACCCGCACGCCGACCTTCCAGATCGTGCGCAAGGGCATCGCGCAATCGCCGGAGGGGCGCCGGATATTCCCCCGTATGACGGTTCTGGAGAACCTGCAGATGGGCGCCCTGACAAGTGATCCGGCGCATTTCGACAGCGATTTGGACCGGATCCTTGCGCTGTTTCCACGATTGCGGGAGCGCAGCGGCCAGCGCGGTGGCACCTTGTCGGGGGGCGAGCAGCAAATGCTTGCCATCGGAAGGGCGATGATGAGCCGGCCGCGCCTGCTGTTGCTCGATGAACCCTCGCTCGGCCTGGCGCCGATGATCGTTAAGCAGATCTTCGAGGTGATCGAGGACATCAACCGGGAACAGGGCGTGACAGTGTTTCTGGTCGAACAGAACGCGTTTCACGCCCTGCGGCTGGCGACGCGCGGGTATGTGATGGTGAATGGCGAGATCACATTGACCGGGACGGGTGCGGAGCTGCTGTCCAATGAAGAGGTCCGCGCGGCCTATCTGGAAGGGGGGCACTGACCGGTGCTGCGAACCCTACGCTTGGCCATCTGGCCGCTTGTGATCGCGCTGATGCTGGCGGCGGTGCCGGCGGCGGCGCAAAGCTCGGTTGTCGGGCTTTGGGTCAGCGAGGATGGCGGGATCACCTTCCATCTGACACCCGACAGCACCTACGAACTGACCGGAACGCTGGCCGTTGAACAGCCGCAGCTGACCGGTCGATATGCGGTGCCGGAAGGCGCCGGCGAGATCATCGCGCGAGCAAGCGAACGGTCGGGCCCGATTCGTTTCACGATCGTTGATTTGAGCAACGAGAGCCTGACGCTTGTCTCCGACGCCATTCTCGGCGGCTCGGTGACGTTTACGCGCCCGTCGGCCATGGCCGTCGCGATCGATCGCGCGATCAGCGGTTACGCACTCTTCTGGCTCGTGATCATGATCGGAGGTGCTGTGATGACTGGCCAGGCGCTCGGGCGGACTTGGCAGCCTTTTTGGAAAACCGTGCCCTACGCCATCCTCGTTGGCTTCGCCGATGTTTGCCCTAGCTTGTTTGATGCCCGCTTGATCCACATTCTCGATGGTGTGATGCTGTTTGTCATCCATACGCCCATCCTTTTTGTCGCCATGTTGATCGCCTATTTCACGACGAGAGCAAGTCGAATGGTCGCCCAGTATCCGTGGCGCTATCGTCGCTCGGGCGTCTTCGGTTGGCGTGAGATCGGTGGCTGACGTTGAAACCGGATTAGAGATCGGCGAGGGACCGCCGCTAAAGGGCGGCCGTTCCGAGCCCACGAGGTGCCATGCAGCCCCCACATGCATGGCGCAGGGACACCGGACCAAGCAACCAATCTAGACAGCTTTGACCTCGACGTCCGGTGTCCGGAGAGGCAACGCGAAAGGAGTAACGTGAATGAACAGGACTAAACTGGCATTGCTGGCCACGGCCGCGACCATGGCATTTGGCGCGACCGCGGCCCAAGCCCAGATCCAGATTGGCACGGCCGGCCCGATGACCGGCCAATACGCCTCGTTCGGTGAACAGATGCGGGCCGGTGCCGAACGCGCCGTCGCCGATCTGAATGCCGCCGGCGGCGTTTTGGGCGAACAGTTGGAGCTTTATGTCGGCGACGACGCCTGCGACCCGCGCCAGGCGGTTTCCGTCGCCAACGAGGCGGTGAACGAGGGCGTGATCTTCATGGCCGGGCACTTCTGCTCCGGCTCGTCGATCCCGGCGTCGGAGGTCTACACCGAGGAAGGCGTCTTGCAGATTTCGCCGGCCTCGACCAATCCGGCCCTGACCGACAATGGCGGCCCGAACGTTTTCCGGGTTTGCGGCCGTGACGATCAGCAGGGTCTGATCGCCGCGCAGTATATCGAGGAGAACTATCCGGACTCCAACCTGGCGATCGTCCATGACCGCACCGCCTATGGCCAGGGTCTGGCCGATGCCACGCGCATCGCCCTAAACGCCAACGGCTATCTGGAGGCGCTCTACGAGGCCTATACGCCGGGCGAGTCCGATTACTCGGCACTGGCGACCTTGCTGAACGACAACAGCGTCGACGTTATCTATGTCGGCGGTTACCACACCGAGGCCGGCTTGCTGGTTCGCCAGATGCGCGAGCAGGGCATGGAAACCCAGCTCATCTCCGGCGACGCGCTTGTGACCGACGAGTTCTGGTCGATCACCGGTGATGCCGGCGAAGGCACGCTGATGACGTTCGGGCCGGATCCGCGCAACTTTGAGTCCGCAGCCGAGGTGGTCGCGGCGTTCCGCGCGGACGATTTCGAGCCGGAGGGCTATACCCTCTACACCTACGCCGCGATCCAGGTTTTCGCCCAGGCGGCGGAGATTGCCGGCACGACCGATCTTGACGCGGTCATCGATGCCCTGCACGGCAATGAGTTCGAGACGGTCATCGGCCCGATCAGCTTCGACAGCCAGGGCGATATCCTGCAGCCGGCCTATGTCTGGTACGAATGGTCGGACGGGAACTACGCCGAGATCAACTAACCTCGAACGCGTAGACGATTGGCCCGGGACCAGTCCCGGGCACCCTCGGGGGCCGGCTTTCGCGCCGGCCCCTTTTTCTTGCTTGCCAGCAGGCATTGCCCCAGTCTCGGGCCGTTGAAAGTCTGGCCGGCCGATGTATGTTATGGCGCCTTTTCGACAGGCATTATGCCGCAGGTCGCAAAGATCATTTCCAAGTCGAGTTGAAAGTCAGCAGTCATGGATGTTGGAAGCCTGCCCGCGGGGTTCGACAAGAGGGGTTTGGACAAGGAAGCGCTGAAGCGCTCGTTCCTGGAATGGCTGGTCTATGCCGTCGGCAAGGACACCGAACACGCCAAGCCGCACGATTGGTTCACGTCCGTTGCGTTGGCCGTGCGCGACCGTTTGGTCGACCAATGGATGGCGTCGACCCGGTCTTACTACGAGCGCGACCAGAAGCGGGTCTATTACCTGTCCCTGGAGTTTCTGATCGGCCGGTCGCTGGAAAACTCCATGGCCAATCTGGGCATCGTTGAGACGTGCCGAGAGGCCTTGCAGGAAATCGGCGTCGACCTGGAAACGCTGTTCGAGACCGAGAGCGACGCGGCGCTGGGCAATGGCGGCCTGGGCCGCCTGGCCGCCTGCTTTCTTGACAGTATGGCGACGGTCGGCATCGCGGGCTACGGCTACGGCATCCGCTATCAGTATGGGCTGTTCAAGCAGTCTTTCGACAATGGCTGGCAGATCGAACAGCCGGAGGACTGGCTGAGGGGCGGCAACCCGTGGGAATTCGAACGGCCGGAGGTGGCGTACCCGATCGACTTCTTCGGTCATGTCGAGCCGGTGGAGTCCGAGGATGAGGAGCCGAAATTCCGCTGGGTCGGCGGGCAGAGGGTGCTGGCGGTCGCCTACGATACGCCCGTGGTCGGCTATGGCGGTCGGCAGATCAACACCTTGCGTCTGTGGTCGGCAAAGCCTACCAGCGCCTTCGATTTCGACAATTTCAACCGGGGCGACTATCTGGGCGCGGTCCAGCAGAAGGTGGACGCCGAGACCCTGAGTCGCGTGCTCTATCCCAACGACATGACGGAGCAGGGGCAAGAGCTGCGGCTGAAGCAGGAGTACTTCTTCACCTCCGCCTCCCTGCAGGATCTGCTGCGCCGCTTCCGCTCGAACCATGAGAATTGGGATGCGCTGCCGGACAAGGTCGCGATCCAGCTAAACGACACCCATCCGGCCATCGCGGTGCCGGAACTGATGCGTCTGCTGATCGACGTCTATGGCTTGACCTGGGCGCAGGCCTGGTCGCTGACCAGCCGGACGATCAACTACACCAACCACACGCTGTTGCCGGAGGCGTTGGAAAGCTGGTCGGTCGGGTTGATGGAGCGGCTGTTGCCGCGGCACATGCAGATCATCTACGAGATCAACGCCCGCTTCCTGCGCCAGATCAGCAAACGGTCCTCACCGACGCGGGCCGGTCTCGACAGCCTGTCGCTGATCGACGAGCATGGCGGCCGGCGCGTCCGCATGGGCAATCTGGCTTTCCTCGGCAGCCGGCGCGTCAACGGCGTTTCGGCGCTGCATACGGAGCTGATGAAGGAAACGGTCTTCCGGGACCTGCACGCACTCTATCCCGACCGCATCGTCAATAAGACCAACGGCATCACGCCAAGGCGTTGGCTGCACCAGTGCAACCGACCGCTGTCCGATCTGATCTGCCAGACGATCGGCGACGGCTGGATCGGCGATCTTGAGGACCTGCAGCGTCTGGAACCGTTCGCCGAGGACACTGGCTTCAAGAACGCGTTTGAGGCGGCGAAGCAGGCGAACAAGCGCCGGCTGGCGGACATCATCGGCCAAACGCTGGGGCAGCCGGTAGACCCGCTGTCCTTGTTCGATGTCCATATCAAGCGCATACACGAATACAAGCGCCAGCTCTTGAACTTGATCCAGACCGTCGCGCTCTATAACGAGATGCGCGATGATCCCACGGCCGACTGGCAGCCTCGGGTCAAGATCTTTGCCGGCAAGGCCGCGCCCGGCTACGCGCTTGCCAAGCTGTTCATCAAGCTGGCCAACGACATTGCGCAAAAGGTCAACCACGACCCGGCTGTGCGTGATCTCTTGAAGGTCGCCTTCCTGCCGAACTACAACGTCACCCTTGCCGAGCGCATCATCCCGGCCGCCGATTTGTCCGAGCAGATCTCGACGGCGGGCAAGGAGGCATCCGGCACTGGCAACATGAAGCTGGCGCTGAACGGCGCCCTCACCATCGGCACGCTTGACGGTGCGAATGTCGAGATCCGCGATCGGGTTGGGTCCGACAACATCTTCATCTTCGGCATGACGGCCGCGGAGGTTGCATCACTGCGCGCCGGCGGGACGTTCAGCCCGGCCGAGACGATCGCTCGCGACGCCCGGCTGCAACGCGCCATCGACATGATCTCGGAGGGGGCGTTCTCGCCGGATGATCCGGACCGGTTCAAGCCGGTCGTGGACAATCTGACCCATCACGACCCGTTCCTGGTGACGGCGGACTTCACCAGCTATGCAGATACCCAGGCGATGGTGGACGAGCTTTATCGCGACCGTGACGCCTGGGTCACCAAGGCGATCTTGAACACTGCCCGTGTCGGCTGGTTCTCGTCCGATCGTACCGTGCGCGAATACGCCCAGGAGATCTGGCAGGCGCTGCCGCCGCTGGCGGAAGCCGCCGAGTAGGCCCGTTCCGGTTCTCGGCCCCTGCTGCTGGCGCCTAGCTGCTGATTGACTGAGAAGTCCTGTCCGTCAACTCGGGGCGCCGCGGTTGCATTTCGGTCGGCGCGGCCCGGTGAAAACCGAAGATCACGCCGAACACCATCAGGACCGCGATCACCAGCGACGGGATAGCCGGCACCAGGTTCGCCGCCACGGCAACCGCCAGTATCACCAGGGCGACCTTCACCAGGGCGATGATCCCGACCACGCGGTCGTGCGGCCAGCCGGCGCGTACGGGCTGCTGATAGGCATGTTCCCTGTGCGGGCGCCAAACCCGCTCGCGCCGGATGAGGCGGCTGGCCAGCGTGCTGGTCGTGTCCGCGACATGAAACAATGACAACAGCAGAGCCTCGACCAAATGGCCCTGAAAGGCCAGCCACAACAGGACCCAGCCAAGCAGGAACCCAAGCGGAACACTGCCCACATCGCCGAGAAAGACGCGGGCGGGGTGCCAGTTCCAAATTAGGAAGCCGCAGGCAACGCCGACCAGCACGAGACCGCAATCCGTCAGCGCATCGGGCAGGGCCATGGTGCCAACAAAGCCGGCCAGTGCGCCGATCATGGCGACGCCCGCGCCGACGGTCAGCATTTCGATGGCCGACAGCCCGTCCAGACCGTCCATGAAGTTGAACAGGTTAATATACCAAAGCCAGGCAAGCCCGATCAGCAGCCGCTCCATGACCAGCGGAAGCGCCTCGAACAAGCGATAGTCGGGGGGCAGGATCAAAAGCACGATCGCCACGGCGACGGCCTGACACGTCAGGCGCGGCCAAGGCGAAATCGGGCGCACGTCGTCTAGGCCGGAAATCGCCATAAGGCCAATGGCGCCGATAACGATGGACCAGGGAACCGACTGGCCGCCGAGAAACGAGGCTGCGGCAAACCCGGCCAGCGCAACGGGAACCAAGAGCCAGCCAGCGCCCAGCGGCGTCGGGTGTTTGTGGCTGCTGCGGTTGTTCGGCCAGTCAATGACCGACCAACGCTTCAATGCGGTTTTAAGAGGCCCGAGACCAAAGGCGATCAAAAACGCGGCCGCCAGACCAAGCCACAACCCGGATGACGTCAAGGCTCAAGCCCAAGACGGCCATAGTCTTGAAGAATCATGCTCGCAACTCTATGACTTGTGAAGCCTGTTTCCACCAAATGACGGGAAGCTGAGCCGAAACGCAAGCGTTTATTTTTATCAGCAACCAGTACTTGCGTCGCATCTACTAAGGATAATAGGTCGCTGGGCTCGGCTAACAGTCCAGTAGAGTTATTTAGGACAATATCTCGGCATCCTGGCGTATTTGTGGCGATGGCGGGGCGGCAACATGCCGACGATTCCAACAGCGTCACCGGTACGCCCTCGCCGCCGAGCGACGCCAGAATGGCGATGTCCGCTTCTCGCCAGATTGTGCGCACATCCTCGACATGGCCGCGCCATTCGATGCCAGGCAGCGATCCCCATCTCTCCAGGTCCTCCACGCTGTAGCTGCTGGGGTTTGCCGGGTCCGGCTTGCCCACCAGCAAGAGGCGACAGGGCGTGCCCGCCGCTTGAACACGGCGAACCGCTTCCACGATCAGATCGATCCCCTTGATGCGGATCATCCGGGCGACGACGGCCAGGGTGACGACCGCGTTGTCCGGCGGCGGCATTGGGGTGAAGCGTTCCAGGTCGATCCCCGAACCGGGCAGCACGGTGGTTCTTTCCGGGTCGATCCAGCCATCCGCCGCAAGGCGGTCGCAATCATCCTGATTGAGTGTCTCGACGCGGCTCGACCCGTGCTTCAGCGGACCGGCAAGCAACGGCCGCAAGACCTTTCGCAGGGCGCGGACCCGCTTCTGTTTGCTGGCAAACAGATAGCCGAGGCCGGCAAAGAGATTGATCGATGCGCCCACGCCGGCACGCCGGGCGGCATAGCTGCCTGTTGCGATCGCTTTGATGCCGATGTGATGGGTGAGATCCGGCTTCAGGTGCCGAAGCAGGCGGGCCAGCCGGAAGACGCGCACGGTTTCGGTTGCCAAGTTGAACCGGCCGCGCCCGAGATCGAACGGCACCAGGGCCAGGCCCGCATTTCGGATCTCGTCAGCGTGCTGGTCGGTCTTGGTGACCACCGTCACCCGATAGCCGGCGTCGCGGACGGCACGAGCGACGGGCAGCCAGTGCAGGCAAAAATACCAGTCCTCGGCGACGAGGAAGACGATATGGGGTTTGCTCACGTATGGTGTTCTATCCGTGTTTCGGGCCGTGTTTCGGGCCGTGCTCCGGGCGGTGCTTCGGACAGGCCGCAGGTACGTAGCACCAGCATGAGAATGTGATTGGTGGCGTCGTCCAAATCTCCGCGCCCTAACCTCGGCTTGGCCAGAACAGCGGCGACCTGGACGTCGAAATCAGCATAGGTTTGGGTTACCGCCCAAAGGCTGAAGAACAGATGATGGGGGTCAACGGGCGCCATTTTTCCGGCCCGGATCCAGTCCGCGATCACGGCGGCCTTCTTATCCACCCGGTCGCGCAGCTTGGTTTTCAAATAGTGTGATACATGCTGCGCACCGTGAATGATTTCGTTGGCAAACACCTTGGACGCCATCGGGCGCTGGCGGGTGAACCGCATCTTGTCGCGGACATAGTCGGTGAAGGCGTCGGCCGGTTCGCGGTCGGGCTGGAAATGGTCGAAGGCGTCGACCCAGCCGTCCAATACACGGTTCAGCAGGGCCCGATACAGGCCCTCCTTGGTGCCGAAATAGTAGTGCAGGTTCGCCTTGGGCAGCTTCGCCGCCTCGGCGATCGCCTGCATGGTCGTACCGTTGAACCCGGCCTCAGCGAACACCGCCTCCGCCGCGCGCAGAATGCGGTCTTCGTTCAACTGGCGGGTTCGACTGCCGTTTGACCGCGGAAGCGCCGGAACATCGGCCAACAGCGGGGTCTGGTCGTGTGGCTCTTCGCCGCTTTTTTGCGCGGTTGCGCCGCCCCCTGGCATTAGTTCCCCCGTTATCATCCCTTTGATTTAGATTTTTTTCGACTATTTGGTCAGGTTTTTTGCAGCCTGACGGCCAGGATGCCTCCGATAGGTTCCAGCGACGCATACTGAGACAATAAGGCGATGTTTGGGGAACAGGGAAGCAGGCCACGACACGAGGGTCGGAGGCCGCGCCGGGACGTCGACCACGAGGGACGCTTTAAGCCAAGTCCGGCGGCGCCCATCCGCCGAAGCCATTGAGGCATGTCGGGGCAGTAACGCTGTGCCCAATCTGGCGGCTTGCCTCCTCGGTACGGCCGATCAGGGCTTCAGTTGCAGGGCGGCCTGGGCTTCCAACAGCAGGCTGTGGATCAGCCGATAGCTGCCATCGGCGTAGCGGCGGACCCAGAAACTGTCGAGATAATGGTCCATTGATCGGATGGAGACATAGGACTCTCGCTCGCCAATCCGGACATTGAAGTAAAAGAAACTCGAAAAGCATGGGTCGCCGTCTTGCGGCAGCCCAAACGCGCTGAGCACATTGTAGTCGTAGCTGGGGATGTCGAGCTGCTGTACCAGAGACGGCAGGTCGTCCCCGATCTGGTCCAGCCGCTCAATGGTCGGCTGATACCTGCCCAGCATGGCGGCGAGGCCGGCGAAAGCGAGTTCGCGCTGGCGTCCTTCAAGCCTGTCCATCGTAGCCTGGATCAGGCCGGACACCGACGCCGGGTCGATGCGCTTCAGCAGGTCGATCGCGCCGATCGGCGCCGGATTGTCGACGTCATGCTCGATGGCATAGCCAGGGCGCCGAGACGATAAGTCGCCGAGAAAGGCGTTTTCCGCATAGGCGTAGAAGATCGAGGCCATGGAGACGGCTTCGGCCAGCGTCATGAAGGACGCCGATGCGCGGCATCGCAGGTCCAAATCGCCGATGCCAAAAAAGGTGATCGGGGTGCCGTTGTTGGACGGATCGGGACGCACCCAATCGCTTTCCAAAATGCCTAGCGAATGTTCGAGAAAATCGGGCGGCGGCTCCTGCGCATCGGCGCTTGGGACCTGCAGGCACAACAGGACGATTCCGAAGGCCGCGACCCACCGTGACACGATTGACATCCCCACTTCGGTTCGCGTGCGCCGACGAAGCGCGCTCAGAACTTGGCCTCGGCGACCTTCTTGATCAGGAAGTCCCGGAACACGGAAATTCGCTTCGAATGGCGCAGCTCTTCGGCGTAGACGAAATAGGCCTCGGCCTTGGGGCCACTGACCTCCGGCAGGACGCGCACAATGTTCAGGTTCTCGTCGATCATGTAATCGGGCAGGGCGGCCAGGCCCAGGCCGCTGCGCACCGCGCGGTAGATGGCGTACTGGTTGTTGACCTCCAGGATCACGTTGCGCTCACCCGGCTCCGGGTCGCCGACGGCCGTGATCCAGTTGATGTCGTGGATCGGCGGCCTGGTGTCGTGACCGTAAACGATGAGGTCGTGGTTCTTCAGGTCCTCGACCGTCTGCGGGATGCCGCGACGCTTCAGATAGTCCACCGAGCCGTAGATATGGAAGCGCACGGTCATCAGATGGCGCTGGATCAGGTCGGGCTGGCGCGGCTCGGTCATGCGCACGGCCACGTCGGCCTCGCGCATGCCGAGGTCCAACTCGCTGTCGTCGATCAAGAGGGAGAGCTGGATATCCGGGTACAGCGTCAGAAACTCGCGCGCCCTCGGCGTCAGCCAGGTCGAGCCGAAGGCGACGGTGGTCGTCACCCGCAACTGGCCCGCCGCCTGCTTTTTGCTCTCAAGCAGTTGGGCCTCGGTGATCGACAGCTTGGCGAAGACCTCGTGGGCGGTCTTGTACAACAGTTCGCCCTGCTCGGTCAGGATCAGGCCGCGCGCATGCCGGTGGAACAGCGGCACGTTCAGGCTCTCCTCAAGCGCGCTGATTTGCCGGCTGACCGCCGACTGGCTGAGGTTCAGCCTTTCGCCCGCATGGGTGAAGCTGCCAGCCTCGGCCACGGCGTGAAACACGCGCAGCTTATCCCAATCCATGCGTCCGCGAGCGACCACTTTACTTTGTTCCTCTCACAAGCCAACGGCCGGGTCGGAGCCCGCCGTGGTGTTCCACTTGTCCGTTGTTTGGCCCGGTCCGGGCCTTGAGCGACTATCTGTCCATTGTCGCCGTTTGGCGCGGCGAAGGCAATCGTCCTTGGGTGAATATACCTATTCCGCAGCCTGGCTGGGAGAGTCTTCCAACCCGACCCGCCCGCCAATGCGCGGCGAAACGTCTGTAATCTCGTGCTCTGCCAGGAATTTTTCCGCCTCCAAGGCGGCCATGCAACCCATGCCGGCCGCCGTGACCGCCTGGCGATAGATCTTGTCCTTCACATCGCCAGCGGCAAAGACGCCGGGAATGTCGGTCGCGGTCGAATCGGGGGCGGTCAGGATGTAGCCGCCCTCGTCCATCTCGACCTTGCCCTTGAACACGGCCGTGGCCGGATCATGACCGATGGCGACGAACACGCCGTCGACGTCAATATCGCGCGTTTCGCCGGTCTTGCTGTGGGCGAGCCGCACACCAGTCACGGCCGGCGGATCGCCGCCGCCGAGGATCTCCTTCACCTGATGATCCCAGATCACCTCGATCTTCGGATTGGCGAACAGGCGGTTCTGCAGGATTTTCTCCGCGCGAAGCTGATCGCGGCGATGGACCAGCGTGACCTTGGTCGCGTGATTGGTCAGGAACAGCGCCTCTTCGACGGCCGAATTGCCGCCGCCGATCACCGCGACCTCCTTGCCGCGAAAGAAAAAGCCGTCGCAGGTCGCGCACGCGCTGACGCCCTGGCCCTGATACTTCTGCTCCGAAGGCAGCCCCAGCCAACGGGCCTGGGCGCCGGTGGCGATGATCACCGTGTCGGCGACATAGCGATCGCCGGAATCGGCCGTGCAGGTGAACGGGCGGGACGAAAAGTCCACGTCCGTGATGACGTCGAACATCATGCGGGTGCCGACATGCTCCGCCTGGCCCGCCATCTGTTCCATCAGCCAGGGGCCCTGGATCACGTCGGCGAAACCCGGATAGTTCTCGACGTCCGTCGTGATCGTCATCTGGCCGCCTGGCTGCAATCCCTGCACCAGGATCGGCTCCAGGCTGGCCCGCGCGGCATAGATCGCGGCGGTGTAGCCGGCCGGGCCGGAGCCGATGATCAACACCTTCGTACGATGGGTTTCTGGCATGTCGTGTGCTTTCTGAATCGGCGCTGTCGAATGACGCCAATTTGACGGATCGCCACCCTAATCCCGCGCAGTGGCGGTTCACAAGGGCGTGCTTTCCAGATAGTCATGGCGTGCGCGTTTTGCTAGCCGTTGCCCCTTGTGCTGCCGCCCGCTCGGTAATATTTTTGCGCAATCCCCTACCAGATTGTTACGAGAAAACCCAATGCGCCGCATCAAGCTTGACCGGATCGACCGCCGAATTCTTCGCGATCTGCAAAACAATGGTCGCATGACAAACGTCGAACTGGCCAAGCGTGCGGGAATTTCCGCGCCCCCTTGTCTCAGGCGCGTGCGCGCGCTGGAGGAGGCCGGCTTCATCCGCGGCTATCACGCCGACCTCAATCCCGAGGCTTTGGGGTTCGGCGTCACCGTGTTTGCCCAGGTCGGCCTGTCCAGCCAGGCCGAGGTCGATTTGAAGGCGTTTGAGGATCTGGTGAACGAATGGCCGCTGGTGCGCGAGTGCCACATGCTGGCGGGCGAAATGGACTTTCTGTTGAAGGTCGTGGCCGAGGATTGGGACGCTTATCAGCGGTTCCTGACGACGCAACTCACCGCCGCGCCCAATGTCAGTCACGTGAAGTCGGCTCTGGCCATCCGCACCAGCAAGTTGCAGCCGGGCGTTCCTGTCGATGTAGATGGGGCGGACGCCGGCTAACCGGCGCCCGGCTTCTGAAGTCGAGAATCCTCAAACAAACCGGATCTGAACGATCTCGTAGCTTTTTGAGCCGCGCGGCGTGCTCACCTCGACCGATTCGCCGACGGCCTTGCCGATCAGCGAGCGGGCGAGGGGGGCGGTGATCGACAGCCGGCCGGACTTGATGTCGGACTCATCCTGCCCGACGATCTGATACTCGGCCTCTTCGTCGGTGTCCTCGTCCGCTAGCCGAACGGTGGCGCCGAACTTCACGGCGTCGCCGGACAGCTTCGCCACGTCGATAACCTCGGCACGCGAGATCTTGTCCTCCAGCTCCATGACCCGGCCCTCGATAAAGCTCTGCCGGTCCCGGGCGGCGTGGTATTCCGCGTTTTCCGAGAGATCCCCGTGTTCGCGCGCCTCGGCGATCGCTTTGATGATCTCCGGCCGCGCGACGCTTTTCAGGTGCCTCAGCTCTTCGATCAGGCGGTCGTAACCGTCGGCCGTCATGGGTACCTTGTTCATCAGCATGCCTGCCTAGTCGTTCCAAACACTCAATGCGTCAATCACAGCTTCCATCGCAAGGACCCGAGGTACAGATGCAATCACGCCCGGCCCCTGTCAGAGGGTCAGGCGTCAATGACGATCATCCCTGTCGCGCCGACGCCGAGTCCAAAGCGGCCGTCAGGTCGCGGTTCGCCCCAGATAATGCTGAAGGGGGGTCGCTTCAAGACGGCCGGCCTGCAGGGCCGGAATCGCCTCGACGGCCGCTCGGGCACCGGCAACCGTCGTATAATACGGGATGTTATTGACCAGCGCGGTTCGGCGCAAGGACAAGCTGTCGCGGATCGCCTGGGCGCCGTCGGTGGTGTTAAACATCATATGCACGGTGCCGTTGATCATCGCGTCGACGATATGCGGCTGCCCTTCCAGCACCTTGTTCACTTCATCGACCGGCAAACCTGCCTCGCGCAGGCGGCCCGCCGTGCCGCGCGTCGCCAGCAGGCCGTAGCCGAGTTCGTGCAGTTTCTTGGCAATCTCGATCAGCGCCGGCTTGTCGCTGTCCCGCACAGACAAAAACACCGTGCCCTCGGTCGGCAAGGTCACGCCGCAGCCCATCTGGGCCTTGGCGAAGGCCCGGCCGAAGCTGGTGTCCAGCCCCATAACCTCGCCGGTCGAGCGCATTTCGGGGCCTAGCAGCGTGTCTACGCCGGGGAACCGGGCGAAGGGAAAGACCGACTCCTTCACCGCCGTGTAAGGCGGTGTCGGCCCGTGCAGGGTAAAGGCGTCGAGCGTTTCGCCCGCCATCACCCTTGCCGCGATCTTGGCGATCGGCGTGCCCGTTGCCTTGGCCACGAAAGGCACCGTTCGGCTGGCCCTCGGGTTCACCTCGATCAAATAGACGGTCTCGTCCTGGACCGCGAACTGGGTGTTCATCAGGCCGACGACGCCCAGGGCGCGCGCCAGCATCCCGGCTTGCCGTTCGATCTCCGCCACGACCGCCGGTGACAGCGAGTGGGGCGGCAGGGCGCAGGCGCTGTCGCCGGAGTGGATGCCCGCCTCCTCGATATGCTGCATCACGCCCGCGACATAGACCTGCTCGCCGTCGCTGACCAGGTCGACATCGACCTCGATCGCATCCTCCAGATACCGATCGATCAGGACCGGGCTCGTGCCGGAGACCTGCACGGCATCGGTGATGTAGCGGCGCAGATCGTCGACATCATGGACGATCTCCATGCCCCTGCCGCCCAGCACGTAGGACGGCCTGATCAGGCAGGGATAGCCGACCTCGTCGGCGATCGTCTCGGCCTGCTCCGCCGACCAGGCGATGCCGTTCTTCGGCTGCAATAGGTCAAGGTCGGTGACCAGCCGTTTGAACCGGTCCCGGTCTTCCGCCAGGTCGATCGCGTCGGGCGAGGTGCCCAGGATCGGGATGCCCGCGGCCTCCAACTCATGCACCAGCTTCAACGGCGTCTGGCCGCCGAACTGCACGATGACACCTTTCAGCGTGCCGTTTTGCTGTTCGGTCAGGATCAGCTCGATAACGTCTTCGGCGGTCAGCGGCTCGAAATAGAGCCGGTCGGAGGTGTCGTAGTCGGTCGAGACCGTCTCGGGGTTACAGTTGACCATGATCGTCTCAAAGCCGGCCTCCTTCAGCGCGTAGGCGGCGTGGACGCAGCAATAGTCGAACTCGATGCCCTGGCCGATGCGGTTCGGCCCGCCGCCAAGGATGACGACCTTTTGCCGATCGGTCGGCTGGGACTCGCATTCCGGCTCTTCCAGCCCGCCGCCTTCGTAAGTCGAATACATGTAGGGCGTATCGCTGGCGAATTCCGCCGCGCAGGTGTCGATGCGCTTATAGACCGGGCGGACGCCGACGGTCCGGCGCGCCTCGGCAACCGTTTCGGCATCCGTGCCGGCCAGTTCGGCCAGCCGCGCGTCGGCAAAGCCCAGCGCCTTCAGGCGCGACCATCCGGCCTTGTCGGTCGGCAGGCCCTGCGACTGGACCACGGCCTCCGCCTCGACGATGTCCTTGATCTGCGCCAGGAACCACGGGTCGAACTTGCAGGCGGTGTGAATCTCGTCGATCGACAGCCCTTCGCGCAGCGCCTGGGCGATATAGCGCAAGCGGTTCAGCGTCGGCCGCGACAGGGCGGCGCGCAGGATGTTCGGGTCGCCGGCCTCGCCCGCTTTGGGATGCCAGCCCGGGATCTCGATGTCGTTCAGCCCGGTCAGGCCCGTCTCCATGGATCGCAGGGCCTTTTGCAGGCTCTCCGGGAAGGTCCGGCCGATGGCCATGACCTCGCCCACCGACTTCATCGAGGTGGTCAGCGTGGCGTCGGCGCCGGGAAACTTCTCAAACGTGAAGCGCGGGATCTTTGTGACGACATAGTCGATGGTCGGCTCGAAACTGGCCGGCGTCACCTTGGTGATGTCGTTGTCCAGCTCGTCGAGCGTGTAGCCGACGGCCAGCTTGGCGGCGATCTTGGCGATCGGGAAGCCGGTGGCCTTGGACGCCAGGGCCGACGACCGGCTGACCCTCGGGTTCATCTCGATCACCACCATGCGGCCGGTCTCGGGGTTGATGGCGAACTGCACGTTCGACCCGCCGGTATCGACCCCGATCTCGCGCAAGACCGCGATCGAGGCGTCGCGCATGATCTGGTATTCCTTGTCGGTCAAGGTCAGCGCCGGCGCCACGGTGGCCGAATCGCCCGTATGAACGCCCATCGGGTCGATATTCTCGATGGAACAAACGATGATGCAGTTGTCGGCGTTGTCGCGCACGACCTCCATCTCAAACTCTTTCCAGCCCAGCACCGATTCCTCGATCAGCACCTCATGCGTCGGGCTGGCGCGCAAGCCGTTGCGCACGATGTCCTCGAACTCCGACCGGTTATAGGCGATGCCGCCGCCGGTGCCGCCCAGCGTGAAGCTGGGCCGGATGATTGCGGGCAGGCCGACAGCTTCAACCGCGGCCAGCGCGTCGTCCAGGCTGTGCGCCAGATGCGACCGAGGGCTTTCCAGCCCGATCTTATCCATGGCTTGGCGAAAGAGCTGGCGGTCTTCGGCCTTGGCGATCACGTCGGCATCCGCGCCGATCATCTCGATGCCCAACCGCCCCAGCGTGCCGTCATGGGCCAGCGCCAGCGCCGTGTTCAAGGCGGTCTGGCCGCCCATGGTCGGCAACAGGGCGTCGGGCTTTTCCCGCTCCAGCACGCGTGTGACCATCTCCGGCGTGATCGGCTCGATATAGGTCGCGTCGGCCAATTCCGGGTCGGTCATGATCGTGGCAGGGTTGGAGTTGATCAGGACGATCCGATACCCTTCCGCCTTCAGGGCCTTGCACGCCTGGGCGCCTGAATAGTCGAACTCGCAGGCCTGGCCGATGATGATCGGCCCGGCACCGATGATGGCGATGGACTGGATATCGGTACGTTTGGGCATGGGCGATGTTTACCGGGGCTCGGGCTGACCGGGGCTGATTTGGGGCGGCTTTATAGTGAGGTCCGGCCTAGCCGTCCATCAGCGACACGAATCGCAGGAAAAGGTAGTGGCTGTCATGGGGGCCGGGCGACGCTTCGGGATGGTATTGGACTGAAAAAACCGGCCGGTCCTTCAACCGGATGCCCTCGTTCGTGCCGTCGAACAGGCTGACATGGGTGGCTTCGACGGTTTCCGGAAGGCTCTCCGTCACGACCTTGAAGCCATGATTCTGGCTGGTGATTTCCACCTTGCCCGTGGTCAGATCCTTCACCGGGTGGTTTGCGCCCCTATGGCCTTGGTCCATCTTTTCCGTGCGGCCGCCAAGGGCAAGGGTCAAGAGTTGGTGGCCCAGGCAGATGCCGAACAGCGGCTTGCCGGTCTCCAGAAGGGCGCGAATCGTCGGCACCGCGTAAGCGCCCGTCGCCGCCGGATCGCCGGGGCCGTTGGCCAGGAAGATGCCATCCGGCTCGTGGCCCAGGATGTCTTCGGCCGTCGCCGTTGCCGGCACGACCGTGACGGCACAGCCGGCGCTCGCCAGACAGCGCAGGATATTGCGCTTGGCGCCGTAGTCGACCGCGACGACCTTGTGCCGGGCATTGTCCAGTTGGCCGTATCCTTTGCCCAAATCCCAGCGCGTCTGGTCCCAGTGATAGGTTTGTCGGCAACTGACCTCGATCGCGAGGTCCATGCCTTCCAATCCGGACCATTGGCGCGCCTGTTCGATCATGGCGGGCACGTCGAAGACGCCGTCGGGGGCATGGGCGATCACGCCGCTGGGTGCCCCGGCATCGCGAATTTGGCGCGTTAGCCGTCTGGTATCGATGCCCGCCAGGCCGACCAGATCGTTTGACAACAGCCAATCGTTGAAGCCGCGGCTGGCGCGCCAGTTGGACGGTTCGGTAATATCAGCGCGCAGGACCAGACCGCGGGCAGCGGGCGTGGTGGTCTCGACATCCTCAACATTCGCGCCGACATTGCCGATATGGGGAAACGTGAAGGTTATGATCTGCCCGGCGTAGGACGGGTCGGTCATCACCTCTTGATAGCCGGTCAGCGACGTGTTGAAGCAGACCTCGCCCACTGCCGAACCGGGCGCACCGATGCCCTTGCCCCACAGAACTTCGCCGCTGGCCAGGGCAAGCGCACCCGTGGCGCCTTTGGGCGGGGCAGGCGGATTTATCTCAGGCGGCATGGCGGCTCGCGGAAAGCTTAACGGAAACAGGCGTTTGATTGGGGACCGCAATAAACCAGGAAGGCGGCGAATGCGGAAGAGGATTCGTCCAAGTGCCAGTTGCACCTTGTGCAATCCACCCATGACGCTTAGATATGTGAGGGGATTTGAACTGAAAACCGTTATAAATCAATAACTTATATCTCTTCGTCTGAAGCCGGGAAGAGTGGAGCTTGTCGTCACCATGATCAGACAAAGGCTGAACGAATCGCTGAAAGAGGCCATGCGGGCCAAGGACACGGTCGGCGTGTCCACCGTTCGGCTGATTCTTGCCGCCCTGAAGGACCGCGATATCGCCGCCCGTTCGAAAGGCAACACCGACGGCATCACCGATGACGAGGTGCTGGGCCTGCTGCAAACCATGGTCAAGCAGCGCCGCGAAAGCATCGACCTTTACGAAAAGGGCGGTCGGCTGGACCTGGCCGAACAGGAACGGGCCGAGATCGGCGTTTTGCAGCGCTTTTTGCCGGCCCAGATGGACGAGCAGGCGATCCGCTCGGCCGTCGACACGGTGATCCGCGAACAGTCCGCGACCAGCCTGAAGGATATGGGGCGGATCATGTCGACCCTGCGCGACAAGTATGCCGGCCGCATGGATTTCGGCAGGGCCAGCGGCTTTGTGAAGTCGGCCTTGAGCTGACCCGGCCGGCCTGGCCGTGACCCTGCCCCCTGCCTTTCTGGACGAGCTTCGCAACCGGCTGCCGGTATCGGAGATTGTCGGCCAGCGGGTGCGCCTGACCCGCGCGGGACGGGAACACAAGGGCCTCTGCCCGTTTCACAAGGAAAAGACCCCCAGCTTCACGGTCAACGACGACAAGGGGTTTTTCCACTGTTTCGGCTGTGGCGCCCATGGCGACATCATCGGCTTCGTCATGCAGCACGACCATCTGGCGTTCATGGACGCTGTCGAGCAACTCGCCAGCCAGGCCGGGATGCAGGTGCCGGCGCCCGACCCCAGGGCGACGGCGGAGGCGGAGCGGCGCAAGGGCCTTCACGATCTGGTGGAAGCCGCCTGCGCCTTCTTCCAAGATCAGCTTGAGGCGGCGCCGGGCAGGTCCGCACGGGACTATCTGCGCGGCCGCGGTCTCGATGGCGAAACGGCCCGGCGGTTCCGGCTCGGCTACGCGCCGGCTGAGTCCGGGGCGCTGATCAAGCATCTGAAGGATGCCGGGTACGAGGACGCGGCCATCGAGGCGGTGGGCCTGTCACGGCGGCCGGATGACGGCAGAGCGCCCTATTCGTTCTTCAGAAACCGGCTCATGTTCCCCGTCTCCGACCGGCGCGACCGGGTGGTCGCCTTTGGCGGTCGGCTGCTCGACGGCGACGGGCCGAAATACATCAACAGCCCCGACAGCCCGATCTTTCACAAGGGCCAGATGCTGTATGGCCTGGCCCGCGCCAACAAGGCTGCAGGGCGCGGCCACGGCGTCATCGTCGCCGAAGGCTACATGGATGTCATCGCCCTGGTGCGCGCCGGGTTCGAGGGCGCGGTTGCGCCCCTGGGCACGGCCGTGACCGAAGACCAGCTGCGCCTGCTCTGGCGGCTCACGGATACGCCGACCTTGTGCTTCGACGGCGATGAGGCGGGGCGCCGGGCCGCTTGGCGCGCGATTGAGCGCCTGCTGCCGATGCTGCAGCCGGACAAGACTTCGCGCATCGCCTTCCTGCCCGACGGCGAGGACCCGGACAGCCTAATCGCTGCCCAAGGCCGGCAGGCGATGAAGGACGTGCTGGGCGCCACGGCAACGGTCGCCGACCTGGTCTGGCGCCAGGAACTGACGGCGCATGCGCTGGAAACGCCCGAAGGACGGGCGGGCCTGCGCGCCGGCCTGAACCGACAGGCCGACCGCATCGGCGACCAGACGGTTCGGGACTATTACAGGAAGGATTTCGCCGAGAGGCTGGAGGAGGCCTTCCCTTGGCGGCCGGGCGGGCGCCGGCGCTCGAACGCCTCGGCACCGGCCGGGCCCAGCGGTGTACGGCCCCGCCGGCCACGGCCCGTCGGTCTTACCCGCGCCCATGCCTTGCTGGCGACGATCTTGAACCATCCCGCCCTGTTTGCGGAGGTCGACGAAGACTTGGGCACGGTCGAAATCGCGGACCGTCAGCTCGACGCGCTTCGGGGCGACATCATTTTGTCATTATCCAGCGATCCTGCGCTTGATTCCAATGCCTTGAGCGCCCACTTGACTGCGCACGGCCACCGGTCTGCCTTGGCACAGCTGACATCGAACAGGATGATGCAGGCCGTGCCGTTTGCACGGCGGTCGGCGTCGCTGGACGAGGCGCGTCGAGGTTGGCGGGGGGTTGTAGACTATCAGGATCAAAGGCGCATTTTGGACGAGTTGCGGCGCGCCAAGGGGGACTTGGCGCGAGAGGCGACGCCACGGAACGCGGAACGCGTGAAGCAGTTGGAGGCCCAGGCGACCAGCTTCTTCGGCGATCCGGATCCGACGGCTTCGTAAGTGGCGGACAAGCCTTCGGGCGGACCAAAGTGGTTCCCGAGGGCTAGTAACCATGTGCCGAACAGGGTATTGAGGCCGATTGCGCCGGATGTCAGGGCCGACGCAAAC
Source organism: Pseudomonadota bacterium (assembly GCA_039819285.1). Classification (GTDB taxonomy): domain Bacteria; phylum Pseudomonadota; class Alphaproteobacteria; order DSM-16000; family Inquilinaceae; genus JANQGH01. Next base: position 1,685 of record JBCBSH010000037.1, on the reverse strand, counting down.
GGCGAAACGAAGTTGATTTGGGCCAAGACGCTCCGAACAAGAGCGCGCTCGACAAGCGAATGAAGGGGTGACAGTCGCATGGCCACAAAGGCGACCAACACAGCCGAAACCAGCCAGACGCAAGAAGACAGCGCCGATGGCGCGCTGATGGACAAGTCCGCCCAGGCGGTCAAAAAGCTGATCGCACGGGCGAAGGAGCGGGGCTACGTCACCTATGACGAGCTGAACGCCGTCTTGCCGTCCGACCAGACCTCGTCTGAGCAGATTGAGGACGTGATGGCCGCCCTGTCGGAAATGGGCATCAACGTCATCGAGAATGAGGAGCAGGACGACGTCGCCTCCGCCGACAACAAGGAGGAGGAAGAGGGACGGTCCGCCGGCAATCTGAACGACGACGATGTCGGGCGTACGGACGACCCCGTACGTATGTACCTGCGCGAAATGGGCTCGGTCGAGCTGCTGAGCCGCGAGGGCGAGATCGCCATCGCCAAGCGCATCGAAGCCGGCCGCGAGATGATGATCGGTGGCATCTGCGAGTCGCCGCTGACGATCCGCGCCATCATTCAGTGGCACAACGCTCTGAAGGACGAGAAGATGTTGCTGCGCGACATCATCGATCTCGACGCCACCTACGGTGCTGGCCCGGAAAGCGGCGGCGCGCCGATGGAGGCGGATAACGACAACGAGGCCGAGGACGGCGACGAGGACGGCGAGTCTTCCGACAACAATGACAGCAACGACGACGACGACGATGACGAGGGTGGCCCGTCGCTGTCGGCGATGGAAGAAGAACTGAAACCCCGCGTCCTTGAAACCTTTGACAAGATCGAGGCGACGTACGCCAAGCTGCACAAGCTGCAGGAACAGCGCATGGCGCAGATGCAGCAGGGCGAAAAGCCGGCCAAACAGTCCGACGTCCGTTATGGCAAGCTGAAGCACCAGCTGGTTGAGTTGATGGAGGGCATCCACCTCAACAACAACCGCATCGAGCAGCTGATGGATCAGCTTTATGGCTTGAACCGCGCGCTCGTCGGTATGGAAGGCAAGCTGCTGCGCCTGGCGTTGAACAACAAGGTGTCGCGCGAAAGCTTCCTCGACAATTATTACGGCCGCGAGCTTGACCCGAGTTGGGTGGAGCATGTCGGCGGGCTCGACAAGAAATGGTCCGCGTTCGTGGAGCGCCACACGGAAGAGATCGGCCAGATCAGAACCGATGTCGGGTCCCTGTCGGAGCGGGCGGCCCTGCCGATTGCCGAATTCCGCCGTGTGGTCTCGACCGTTCAGAAGGGCGAGCGCGAGGCCGGGCGGGCGAAGAAGGAGATGGTCGAGGCCAATCTGCGCCTGGTGATCTCCATCGCCAAGAAATACACCAATCGCGGCCTGCAGTTCTTGGATTTGATCCAGGAAGGCAATATCGGCCTGATGAAGGCGGTCGATAAGTTCGAATATCGTCGCGGCTACAAGTTCTCGACCTACGCCACCTGGTGGATCCGCCAGGCCATCACCCGCTCGATCGCCGACCAGGCGCGCACCATCCGCATCCCGGTCCACATGATCGAGACGATCAACAAGCTGGTCCGCACCTCGCGCCAGATGCTCCATGAGATCGGCCGCGAGCCGACGCCGGAGGAACTGGCCGAGCGGCTGATGATGCCGCTGGAAAAGGTCCGCAAGGTCCTGAAGAT
>JBCBSH010000036.1:0-25594 GCA_039819285.1 Pseudomonadota bacterium | reverse complement strand
GTTCCGCCGGGTCACGGACTGACCCGGTTCGAGGGCTATCCGAAGCACCCGCGCAGCGCAGAGCGCCGCGAGACGGCCTTTGTCGAACAGCTCGGCGCATTGGAGGCTGGAACCTACATGTTCGTCGACCATCCGGCCGTTGAATCGCCTGAACTGCGGGCCACGGGCCACGAGGGCTATGAGGATGTTCTTGAGGATCGCACGACCTGTCTGTCCGTACTGGTCAGCGAGGGGGTGAAGGCCGCTGTCTCGACCAACGCCATTGAGCTGATCGGCTACCGCGACCTCTAAGACCGGACGGCCTCGTTTCATTGCCGGCCGACCCTCAAATGTTGTCGTTTCCAGGATAGGGCGACACACTGCAGCGAAACCGCCGCCGGGGCGATGCGAGGCTCTATGGCGGTCGCCGGCGTGAACGCGAGGGCTAAATGGACGGGCGGACCAGATTGACCATCGTCACCTTGATGGTCGCTGCTTTCACGATCGGCACGATCTTCACTGGCGCCTTGTTGCTGGTGCCGCCGATCGAAAACGAGTTCGGCGTCGACATCACGACCAGCCAGTGGGTGCTGAACGTCTACGCCATTGCCTTTGCCATGTGCCTGGTCGCGGGCGGACGGCTGGCCGATATGTTCGGGCGACGGCATTTGATGCTGATCGGCCTGGCGGTCTTCTTCGTGTCGACGATCGGCTGTGCGTTGGCGCCCTCGATCGGATTTCTGATCGGCGCCCGCGCGGTACAAGGCATCGGCTCGGCCGCGATCTGGCCCTGCGTGTTGGCGTTGGGCGCAACGGTTGTCGGTGCGGACCGGCGCGGCCTGGTCATCGGGCTGATCCTCGGGGCCGTGACGGCCGGCAATGTCATCGGGCCGCTGTTCAGCGGCGTTGCCGTGGCGCTGGGCGATTGGCGCCTGTTCTTTCTGCTCGCGGCCGTGCTGGCGGTCGTGACCGCTCTCTTGCTGGTGCGCTTTGTAACCAAGGAGGCGCCGAACGATCAGGACGAGCGCGTGGATTACACGGGCATGCTGATGCTTTCGGGCGCCATTGTGGCGCTGCTCTACGCGCTTGATGTCGGGGCCAGCCTAGGCTGGGGGTCGGCGCCGGTGCTTGGTTTGCTTGGGCTCTGTGTCGTGTTGTTCGCCGCGTTTCCATTTGTCGAGAGGCGCGTTGCCGACCCCATGATGCCGCCGTCGCTGTTGGCCAACCGGGAGTTCATGCTGACCTTGCTGACCAACGGTCTGCTGATCCCGTCCGTGTTCATCGCCTTCCTCTACTTTCCGCAATACATGCACAAGCTGCTCGGCTGGTCCGTGCTTGAGGCTTCGTTCGGCATGCTGCCGTTGATGATCCTGCTGTCGGTGGGCTCGGTCGCCGGCGGCGGCCTTTATAACCGGTTCGGGCCAAAGCGGATCTTGTTCACCGGCTATGTGCTGGTCACGCTCGGCGCGGCATCCGTGGTCGTCCTGATACCGAGCTGGGGATACTTCGCCCTCCTGCCGGCCATGGTGCTGATCGGCTTTGGCGGCGCGTTTTCGGTCGGCGCGGCCGGCACCGCGGCCGTCAGCGCCGTCGACGAGAAACATGTCGGCCTCGCTGGCGGGCTTAGTTTCGTCTTCCATCTCAGCCTTGGCGCCATCGGCGTCGCCGGCGCGACCGCCATCATGTTCACGACCAGCCTGGCCAGGCTGGGGCAGGGGCTGTCGCAAGCGAACATCTCCATGTCGGCGGCCGACCAAGCCACGCTGAATGGCAGTGCGGTCAACGCCAGCGCCGCGCAGTCGATCCTCACGAATTACGGCACGCAGCAGGCCGATACGATCCGAACCGTCTGGAACGACGCCTTCACCACCGGGATGAGCCAGGCCTACTGGCTGGCATTGGCCGCCGCGGTCATCGGCATCGGTGTCGTTTTGGCGATTGACGAGAAGAAGCTGCAGGCCCGCGACGCGTGATCACCGATAGTCCGGATTGGGATGGTCGAAGCGGCAGCCGGCGTCCCATTCGGAACGCTGGTTGCCGTGCGCCGGGATGCCGCCACTGCGTTTCAGCATCGCGGCCATGTGCATCAGGTTCCATGTCATGAAGGTGGTGTTGCGCTGGGTGAAGTCGTTGTCCGGCCCGCCGGAGCCCTCGTCCAGATAGGATGGGCCGGGACCGGCCTCGCCGATCCAGCCGGCGTCCGCCTGGGGTGGGATGGTATAGCCGAGATGCCCGAGCGCATAGAGCACCGACATGGCGCAGTGCTTCACGCCGTCCTCGTTGCCGGTAACGACGCAGCCGCCGACCCGGCCGTAATAGAGATACTGGCCCTTGTCGTTCAAAACGCCGCTTTGACCATACAGACGCTCGATCGCCTGCCGGCAGACAGAGCTTTCCTCGCCCAGCCAGATCGGCGTGCCGATGATCAGGATCTCGGCCGCCATGACCTTCTCCTGGATCTGGGGCCAGTCATCCGTGTCGAAGCCATGTTCGGTCATATCGGGATAGACGCCGGGCGGAATGTCGTAGTCCACCGGGCGCAGCATCTCGACGGCAATACCGTTGGCCTCCATGATCGCTTTCGGCACCTGCAGCAGCCCCTCGGTGTTGGAGGCCTGCGCTGATGGTTTCAGCGTGCAGTTCAGGATAACCGCGCTGAGGTCGGTGAAGTCGAAATCATGGTTCTCGCACAGGGCGCGCTGGCGGGCGTTCAGGGTCATCGGGGGCCTCGCGGGTGAGATCAGGGAACCGTCCGGTCGCCAGCGCTGTAGGCACCGGCGATCAGTGGCGCCCCGATCTTAACGCGCGGCGGCGGCGATGCTACGTCCTTTTGAGGTCAAGCGGCAGACCTGCCAGTCCGGCTTTAGCGGATTGTGAAACCACCGTTCCGCCCAACCGGCCTTGATACAATCCCTCACCACGCCAGCGTCGATCTTCTGACCTTGCCAATCAAACAACGGCAACTTGCCTCCGGGTTGGTCAAGCCCACGGCTAAGCCAGGTCAACTGTGCCGGCGACGGACCGACCGGACGATTGTGCACACGCTCGACGCGCGCGACCGCCTCAGCGCTTAAGGGAAGGGGGCTGACAGTGCCCATCATGTCGCTCCTCGACCATCGTCGATCCTGAGATGACGTGTCAAATCTAAGCGAAACTACAAGTATTGCCAAGGAATTAGAGGTCACCTCTTACTTAAACAATAACGTGAAGTCGTGAGCCGTCGCATGGGAGGCATGAGATGGGAATGCTGGCTTATCTCGCGATTCAGTTTAGCATCTCCTCTCAACGCATATTCCAGGCGCAAAGAACCTCAATGGCCCGATCTTCCGCGCGGCTTGCTCTCGCCTTCAGTTGCATCGGTCATTCGACCATGCATGTGATGACGGCGTTGTACTTCACGATCGTTATCGGTCTGCAGCAGGCTTGGGGGCTGGACTACGACACGCTGATCCGGCTGTGGACCGTCGGCGCTTTGCTCGTGGGGCTGGGCGCTCCCTTGGCGGGCTGGCTGGGTGATCGATGGTCCGAAAGCGGCATGATGGTGGTGTTTTTCGCCGTGACGGGCATTGGCGGCATTGCGGCGGGCCTGGCCGACAATACAACCGCGCTTTGGATCGGCCTGGTCGTGCTCGGGCTCGGCGCCTCAATCTACCATCCCGTGGGCATGTCCTGGCTGGTGCGGACCATGCCCAACCCGGGCCGGGCCTTGGGCATTCTCGGGGTTTTCGGCGGCGTGGGCGTTGCCTCAGCCGCTCTGATCGCCGGCGGTCTGATGGCCTTGGTGAGCTGGCGGGCTGCGTTTATCGCGCCGGGGCTCGTCAGCCTGGGGCTTGCCGCCGCGCTGTTCTACTACCGCAGCACCGGCAAGGTGGTCGATGGTGACAGCCATTTGGCGCCTATGCGGAAGGAAAGCCGCGGCGACATGTACCGGGCCTTCATCTTTTTGACCGTCACCATGGCCATCGCCGCCCTGATATTCCACAGCATGGTGACGTCGATGCCGGAACTGTTCGAGCAGCGGATGACCGCGCTGGTCGGCACCTCGATCCTCGGGGTCGGCGCACTGGTCACGGTGGTGTTTCTCACCGGTGCCTTGGCCCAGATCGTCGGCGGCATCATGGTCGATCGCCACTCGATCAAGCTGATCTACGTCGTCGGCATTTCCATGCAGGTGCCGGTCTTGGTTTTGGTCGCCTATCTGTTCAGTGCGCCGCTCCTAATCGTGGCAACGGTCTATGTAGTGATCTCCAGCTTTGTCATTCCGGCCGAAAACCTGATGCTGGCGCGCTACACGCCCGCGGGTCGGCGCGGTCTGGCATACGGCGCCAAGTTCGTCCTCTCGTTCGGCATCGCGCCGCTGGCCGTGCAGCTTGTTGGCTGGTCGTCCGGCGAGCCGGCTGGCTTTACGCTGCTGTTGTGGATACTGGCGGGCCTCGGCGCGGTGGCCGTCATCGCAGGCATCTTCCTGCCGAATGACCGAAAGTCTGCAACGGGTGCGACAACCGTGGCGGTGCCCGCTGAGTAGAGAAGGGCAGGGGCCGCGAAGCAAAGGCGGCCCCTGCTGACCCGTTACTCAGCCGCTGCAGCCGGCACGGTCTTGGCCAGGCCCTGGTCCAGATCGGCGATGATGTCGTCGATCGCCTCCAGCCCGATCGACAGGCGCACCACGTCCGGCCCGGCGCCAGCCACCTTGCGGGCCTCGTCCGACAATTGCCGATGCGTGGTCGAGGCCGGGTGGATGATCAGTGACCGCGCGTCGCCGATGTTGGCCAGATGGCTGAACAGCTCGACGCTCTCAACCAGCTTGATGCCGGCGTCATAGCCGCCCTTCAAACCGAAGGTCATCACCGCACCGGCGCCGTTCGGCAGGTATCTGTTGGCAAGTGCCTTGTAGGGCGAGCCGTCAAGGCCGGCATAGGCGACCCAATCGACCCCGGGATGCTTCTCCAGATAGGACGCAACGGCCTGCGCATTGCTGCAATGGCGTTCCATGCGCAGGGCCAGCGTCTCGATGCCCAAGAGGGTCAGAAAGGCGTTTTGGGGCTGTTGGTTCACGCCCAGGTCGCGCAGGCCGACCGCATGGCCATGGATGGTGTAGCCCAGCTCGCCGAACGTCTCGGTGAACTTCAGGCCGTGATAGCCCGGGTCCTCGTTCGTCAGGCCGTTGAATTTGTCGGACTGGCTCCAGTCGAACTTGCCGCCATCCACGACCACGCCGCCGATCGAGGTGCCGTTGCCGCTTAGGAACTTGGTCGTGGAATGCACCACGATGTCGGTGCCATGCGCCAGCGGCTGGCAGAGATAGGGCGTTGCCAACGTGTTGTCGACGATCAGCGGCACGCCGACCTCATGGGCGATCTTGGCAATCGCCGCGATGTCCGAGACGACGCCGCCCGGGTTGGCCAGGCTCTCAATGAACAACGCGCGGGTATTGTCGGTGACCGCCTTGCGGAAGTTTTCCGGGTCGTCGGCGTCGACGAACTTCGTATTCCAGCCAAAGGCACGCGGGAAGCTGTTGCCGAGTTGGTTGATGGACCCGCCATACAGCTTCTCGGCGGCAATGATCTCGGCGCCCGGCTCCATGAACGGGAACAGCGCCAGCAACTGCGCCGCGTGCCCGGACGACGTCGCCGTGGCGCCAACGCCGCCTTCCAGCGCGGCCATGCGTTCCTCCAACACCGACACGGTTGGGTTGGTCAGGCGCGAATAGATGAAGCCGACCTTTTGCAGGTTGAACAGTGAGGCGGCGTCATCGACGTCGTCAAAGACATACGAGGTGGTTTGATAGATCGGCGTCTGGCGGGCGCCGGTCGCCGGGTCGGGCGCGGCGCCGGCATGGATCGCCAGCGTGTTGAAACCGGGTCCTTTCGACTGGTCGGTCATGAGGCGAGTTTCCTTCTTTTTGAACTGATGACACGGGAGTTCAGGCCTTGCCAGCCCAGCTCCCCGTTAAGCCGGGCGTATTCGATTTTCGGGCAGCGGTTCATCACGACCTGCAGCCCTTGGCTCTCGGCATGCTTCGCCGCTGTGTCGTTGCGGACGCCAAGCTGCATCCAGATCGTGCGCGGCCGTGGCGACATGGCCAGGGCCTCGTCTACGATCGCGCCGGCCGCGTCGGAATTGCGGAAGATGTCGACCATGTCCACCTTCTCGGTCAACTCATTCAGATTGGCGACGCAGGTCTCGCCGAGGATGGTTTGGCCGGCGGCGCGCGGGTTGACCGGCAACACGCGGTAGCCCTTGCCTTGCAGATACTTCATGGCGAAATAGCTGGGCCGGTTCCAGTTGGCGCTTGCCCCGACCATGGCGATGGTCTTGGTGGTGTCCAGGATCGCCTTAACATATGCGTCCGGGTAGCTGTCGTGGTTCATTCGGGGGCCGATCAGGTTCCGCGCCAAACTGGCGTCCGTTTTGTCAAAAAGGCGTCAATGCCCTCCGCCGCGTCGTCGGCCAACATGTTGCGGGTCATCACCGCGCTGGCATAGGCATAGGCGTCGTCCAAGTTCATTTCCGCCTGGCGATAGAACGCTTCCTTGCCGATACCCAGGCTGAGCGGTGATTTGGAGGCGATCTGCCGGGCCAGCGCCATGGTTTCGTCGGCCAGCCGGTCCGCCGGTGCGATCCGATTGATCAGGCCGATCCGGCGGGCGTCTTCCGCGTCGATCAGGTCGCCGGTCAGCAGCATCTCCATGGCGTGCTTGTGTGCCACGTTGCGGCTGAGCGCAACCATCGGTGTGGAGCAAAACAGCCCGATATTGACGCCGGGCGTAGCGAAACGTGCCGTGTCCGCCGCGACGGCCAGATCGCAGCTTGCGACGAGCTGGCAGCCGGCCGCCGTTGCCGTGGCGTGCACCTGGGCAATGATCGGCTGGGGCAGGCGCACGATGCGTTTCATCAGGATCGAGCATTGCTCGAACAGCGCCGCATAAACCTCTTCGCGCGGCTGGCTGCGGATTTCCTTCAGATCATGGCCGGCGCAAAAGGCGGGGCCGGAGGCGGCCAATATGACCACCTTGACTGTCCGATCTTCGGCGATGGCCTGCAGGACTCCGTCAAGATCCGCCATCAGGCCCGTCGACAGGGCGTTGCGCGCGGCTGGCCGGTTCAGCGTCACGGTCGTGACGCCTTCGTCATCGGTGCGCAGGACCAGATCTTCGGTCTCCGTCGGCAACACGGCTTGTGCCTGGGTCATGGCACCTTTCCTTGTATGTCCCTATGGTTGGCGGTCGATGGACAAAAGCTGGGCATCGACCCGCACTTAATCCAGTCTAGCAGCCTCGCAACGCGGCGGGTAACACATCCGAACCGGGATCGGATTTCAACAAAATTCGGTGCATTGAATGCGCGAACGACACAAAGAGACTGTGAAATGAGCGTGACGCCCGATGAGTTCATTGCGCTGGTAGAGGAGGGGTTGCCGCAAACGGCGGACGCCGGACTGCGGGTCGAGCAATGGCAACCTGGCGCTATCAGGCTGGTGATGCCGATCGATCATCGCCACGGCCGACCCGGCGGCACGGTGTCCGGACCGACCCTGTTTGCGTTGGCGGATCTGGCCCTGTATGGCGCGGTGCTGAGCCGTATCGGGCGCGTCGAACTGGCGGTCACGATCAGCATGACGATCAACTTTCTGCGCCGCCCAGCGCTGACTGACCTTGCAGCCGACGCCAAGCTCTTGAAGCTGGGCAAGCGCCTGGCCTATGGCGAGATCCATCTCTATTCGATCGGCGAGCCGGACCCGATCGCCCATGTCACCGGCACGTACTCGATACCGCCATCTGCGGTATCATAATACCGCATAGGTAGCCCATTAGAATTTATGGGCTTTTCGGCCTTTCCGCTTGACGAAGCGCCATCGGCGTAATACATACCCGCCGCTTCGTCCCGTCGCGATCGCGGCGGGCGATCTGTTTTGACCGGCCGCGTGGGCGCGGCGGACTTAAGACCAAAGAAAAGCGAGAAGTCGAGGCCATGAAGACCTACTCCGCCAAGCCCTCCGACGTGGAGCGCAAATGGCTGCTGGTCGATGCCGAGGGGGTCGTGCTGGGCCGCCTGGCCAGCATCGTCGCCAATCGCCTGCGCGGCAAGCATAAGGCGATGTACACCCCGAACATCGATACCGGCGACAACGTCATCGTCATCAACGCCGACAAGGTGCGCCTGACCGGCCGCAAGGCCGAGCAAGACATCTTCTATTGGCACACCGGCTATCCCGGCGGCATCAAGGGCCGGTCGAAGGGCGAAATCCTGGCCGGAAAGCATCCGGAGCGCGTGGTCGAGAAGGCCGTTGAGCGCATGATCCCGCGCGGTCCCCTGGGGCGCGACGTGCTGCGCAAGCTGCGCGTCTATGCCGGCGCGGACCATCCGCACGAGGCGCAACAGCCCGAGGTGCTGGACGTCGCGGCGATGAACCCGAAGAACAAGAGGTAAGTGATGGCCGAAACGCAAACACTGACGGATCTGAAAGATCTCGGCCAGGGCACGGGCGTTGAGCCGGAGGCGGCCGCCGAGCTGCCGGATCCGAAACGCGACGCCCAGGGCCGGTCTTACGCCACCGGCAAGCGCAAGGACGCGGTCGCCCGCGTCTGGATCAAGCCGGGCAGCGGCCGGGTCACGGTCAATGGCCGCGACCAGGAGGTTTACTTCGCGCGCCCGGTGCTGCGCATGCTGATCCAGCAGCCGTTCCTGGTCACCGAACGGCTGAACCAGTTCGACGTCGACTGCTCGGTCACCGGTGGTGGTCTCTCTGGCCAGGCCGGCGCCGTTCGGCATGGCATCAGCCGCGCGCTGGTCCTGTATGAGCCGGGCCTACGGTCGATCCTGAAGCGGGGTGGCTTCATTACACGCGACAGTCGGACAGTCGAGCGCAAGAAGTACGGTAAGGCCAAGGCCCGCCGCAGCTTCCAGTTCTCCAAGCGGTAACAGCGGTCACTTTCGGGTTACCTGACGGGGCGTCCAGCGGGCGCCCCGTTCTGCATCAGGGGCTGCGCAGGCGATCGGCAAGGTCTTGGTGCCCAGCTTCCACGGCGTAGTCTCGGGCGGACTTGCCGGCGGTATCCAGGCGTGCCAGTTCCGCCCCCTTGGCCAAGAGCGCGTCGACCACATCGGTCATGCCGTTATGGGCAGCGCTCATCAGCGCGGTCGTGCCGCTGGGCCCGGTTTCGTCGATGAGGGTCGTTGCCGCGACCAGGGCCAGCGCAGCATCCGTCGCACCGGCGGCGCAGGCGGCCTGCAGCGGGATGTTGATCTCGAAGGCACGGCTGAGCAGGTGTGGGTCCGCGCCGCCGTCCAGCAGGATGCCCACAGTGTCGCGATGGCCAAAAAAGGCCGCCAGGTGCAAGGCGGTCCAACCATCAGGGGACAACAGGTTCACGATGTCTTGGTTGTTAGCAATGAGTGCGCCAACCCGGACGGCATCGCCAAGCGCCGCGGCCTCGTGAAGGGGGCGTTCGGGAAACAGGGCCAGCAGCTGAGCCAGTGTGATTTCCGCACGGCTATAGAGGCACTGCAGGATCAGGCTCGTACCGTCGCGATTGCGCAGGTCTGACGCGCTGACGTCCGCGGGCAGCAAGGCCAGCACGCGCTCGGTATCGCCGCGCGCGGCGGCTTTGAACAGCGGCTCGTGATAAGCGGACATGGTTCCGTTCACCCAGTTTCTTGCATCACCATACCGGGCCGGCGCTTGTGCGCTGGGCAGCCTTGCGGCAGACTTCATCTTAGCCAATTAGGGGAGTTAAGGGATGGCTTTGCGGACACTGCTTGTTGCTGCCATGGTTGCGATTGCGGGAGGCGGCGTGATCGCCGACGCCCAAGCGCAACGGGAGTTCCCGCTGACCGGACGGTGGACCTACTTCGACTATGGGACACGCGCGGCCGGTCCCGGCGAGTTGAACGATTTCTGCATGAGTAGCTGGGACAGCTACACGCCGGATGGCGGCTTCATCGGCTTCGAAATGGACAGCTTCGGCGCAGTGTCGGCCGTCTATGCTGGTTACTGTGTCGCCTTCGGCAACGAGATCTCGTGCGAGTATTTGCTGGATTCGGAGGTCGGGCCGATTAGCGATCCGGAGGATGGCGAGCTTTCCTTCTACAGTGCCGATATCGTCGACTACATTCTCTACGACCCAAGCGGCAAGCCGGACTATGCCAACAGTTGGACCTATATCCGCTGTCCGGCCTCCGCCGGCTTTTCCGTTGGCTGAGCAGACCCTGGCTGAGCCTGCCCATGGGCTGGCCTATAGGGGCATTTTCCCGACGATCGATCCTTCGGCGTTCGTGGCGTCCACGGCCAGCGTGATTGGCGATGTGGTCATCGGGCCCGAGAGCGGCATCTGGTTCGGCTGCGTTCTGCGCGGCGATGTCAATGTCATCCGGGTTGGCGCCCAGACCAACATCCAGGACGGCACGGTCATCCACTGCAATCATGACGGGCAGGGGGCCCATGTCGGCGATCGGGTGACGGTCGGCCACATGGCCCTGTTGCATGACTGCACGCTGGAGGATGACAGTTTCGTCGGCATGAAGGCCTGCGTGATGGATGGTGCCACCGTGGAAAGTGGCGCGATGGTCGCGGCCGGTGCGCTCGTGACGCCGGGAAAGCGAGTGCTTGCCGGCCAGCTTTGGGCCGGATCGCCGGCGCGGTACATGCGCGACTTGAGCCGCGACGAACGCGAGCGCTTTGTCTGGTCGGCCACGCATTATGCGAAGCTGGCGCGCGACTATCTGAGCGCGTAGCGGCCAGACATCGTCCGAAGCCTTGTGAGCGATCAGGCACATGATGCCGGCTGATGTCGTCGTTGAAGCGGGCCATGTCTTCGTCCCCAGCTTTCTGGCCTATACGATCGGCATCATCGTCTTTCTGATCGGCATGAGCCTGAACCAGCGCATCGAGTTTTTGCGTGCGTTCAACATCCCGGAACCGGTAACGGGCGGTTTGCTCGCCAGCCTGCTGGTCCTGGCGTTCTATCTGACGACCGGAATGGCGGTTTCGTTCGAGATGGACACCCGCGACCGGCTGTTGATCTATTTCTTCACCGCCATCGGCATCAACGCCCGCATTTCCGATTTGATCGCGGGCGGGCGGCCGCTGCTGATCTTGTTGGGGCTGACGCTGGGGTTCATCGTCGTTCAAGACGTCGTGGGCATCGGTGGGGCGCTGTTGTTTGGCCAGCCGACCGCAGTGGGCGTTCTGGCGGGTTCCGCCTCACTGATCGGTGGCCATGGCACAGCGATCGCCTGGGCGCCCGAGATCGCCGAAAATCACGGCGTTCCCAATGCGTTGGAGATCGGGGTTGCCGCCGCAACGCTCGGTCTGGTCATTGCCAGCTTGATCGGCGGGCCGATCGCCCGGTTTCTGCTGAACCAGTATCAGCTTTCCGGCGCGGAGGAAGACCCGGCCGTGGTCGGCGTGTCCTACGAGAAGGCACCGACGGAGAAGATCAACCATATCAGCATCATGTCGGTGCTGTTGACGCTGCATGTCGCGATCATCATCGGCTATATTCTGAATGAAGCGGTTCAGCAGATCGGGCTGAGGCTGCCGCTGTTCGTGACCTGCCTGCTGGCAGCCATTGCGCTGTCCAACACGGTGCCGATCGTGTTTCCCAGGATACGCCTGCCGGCGCGCACGCGGGCGCTTGCGCTGGTGTCGGATTTCTCGCTCGGCCTGTTCTTGACCATGAGCCTGATGGGCATGCAGCTCTGGACCATTGCCGAACTGGCCGGCCCGCTGCTGGGCATCCTGGCCCTTCAGACGATCGTGGCCGTGATCTTTATCTTACTGGTGCTGTTCCCCCTGATGGGGCGGGACTATCAGGCCGCCGTGCTCAGCGCCGGGTTCGGGGGCTTCACCATGGGCGCAACGCCGACGGCGATCGCCAACATGACGGCCGTGACCAAGGCCCACGGTCCGGCACCGATGGCGTTCATCATCCTGCCCTTGGTCTCCGCGTTTTTCGTCGACATTACCAACGCGCTGGTTATTCAACTCGCCTTGTCTCTCTAGCGGACGGGACGCCATACTGGTGCCCGTTAGGAGACACTGATGCCCAAGCCATCCCTCCTGCCGCTGTTGTCGCTGACCTTGTGTGCATTTTCGGTCGCGACATCGGAACTGATGCTGGTCGGGCTGCTGCCCGAACTGTCGGCGTCGCTGGACGTCAGCATTCCGGAGGCGGGCCTGCTGGTGACGGGCTACGCGCTTGGGGTCATCGTGTTCGCGCCGGTGGTTGCCGTCATCACTAACGGACTGCCGCGGCGGCCGATGATCCTGGGGCTGATGGCGACCTTCACGCTGGGCAATACGATCTGTGCGCTTGCGCCGGATTACACCGTCCTGTTGATCGCGCGGATCGTAACGGCGATGTCCCATGCCGCCTTGTTCGGATCGGCAGCCGTTATGGCCGCTGATATCGTGCCGGCGGATAGACGCGCGCGCGCCGTGGCGCTGGTGTTTGGCGGCGCCACGATCGCCACGATTGCCGGCGTGCCGTTGGGCACGGCGGCCGGCGGCGCGTTCGGCTGGCAGTCGGCGTTTTGGATGACAGCGGGAATGGGCATTCTCTCCATTGCGGCGATCGTCGCGTGGCTGCCGGCCAACCTGCCCGTGCACCGGGCGGACTTCCGCAGCGAGCTCGGCATATTGCGCAACGGACCGGTGATTTTTGCCCTTGTCGTGACGGCCCTCGTTTGGGCGAGCCTCTTCGCTGTATTCACCTTCATCGCCCCAATCTTGGAGGACGTCTCCGGCGAGTCCGAGCACGCGGTGGTCGTGTTCCTGTTCGTGTTCGGGATCGGAATGACCATCGGCAACTTCATTGGCGGCCGTTTGGCCGACTGGCACCTGCTGCCATCGATTGTCGGTATGATCGCCGTCGTTGCCGTTTTGCTGGCGACCCTTTCGATTGTGATGGGTAACCCCTATCTCGTTATCGGCACGCTGTTGGTCTGGGGCCTGTTCGTCTTCGCGCTGGCGCCGGCAATGCAGTATTGGGCCGTCAAGGCCGCCGGCGGAACGCCCAACCTGTTGTCGACGTTGAACCAAGGATCGTTCCATCTCGGCAGCGCCGCCGGCGCCTGGATCGCTTCGTCAGCCCTCTATTACGGTATCAGCTACCGCCATCTGCCATGGGTGGGCGAAGTACTCGCCGTCGCGGCCCTGGCCATCGCCGCGATCGCCGTGTTTCAGGAATATGCGCGCAGGCAACGCCTCTTTTCCAAACCCGCGCCGGCCGGCTGACGCACCCCGAACGATAGGCTGCTAAGCGTCAGCGCTGTCCGCGGCAGCCGCTTGCCGCCGTCTCGGCCGTTTCACCCACTCGCGAACCGACTGCAGGATCACGTAGAGGCTCGGGATCAGGAAGGTTGCGATGACGACGGAGAACACCATGCCGCCAAGCACCGTCGTCCCCAGCGAGCGCTGACCGCCGGCGCCAGCACCGGTCGCGATCACCAACGGCACCACGCCCAGGATGAACGAGATTGCCGTCATCAAGACCGCCCGGAAACGCAGACGGGCAGCCTGCTGCGCCGCCTCGATGATCGACTTGCCTTCCTCGCGCAGGGACTTGGCAAACTCCACGATCAAAATGGCGTTCTTGCTGGCCAGGCCTATCAGCAGCACCAGCCCCACCTGGGCGTAGATATCCAGGCTGATGCCGGTTCCGGTCAGCGCCAGAATCGCGCCCAGCACGGCGATCGGCACCGACAGGATCACGGCAAATGGGATGGTCCAGCTCTCGTACTGGGCAACGAGGAACAGATAGGCGAAGACCACCGACAGCAACATGACCAGCGAACCGGCCGCGCCCGCCGCGATTTCCTGGCGTGTGAGGCCCGACCATTCGTAGACATAGCCAGCGGGCAGCGTCGTATCGGCGATCCCTTCCATCGCCTGGATCGCCTGGCCCGAACTGTAACCCGGCGCCTGGCTGCCGTTGACGGTCGCCGACCGGAACAGGTTGTACCGCTCGATCGAATCCGCGTCGACAATCGGCGTGACTTCGACCAGTGAGCCGAGCGGTATCATCGCGCCGTCTTGGTTGCGGACGTAAAGCGCCAAAATGTCCTCCGGCAGCGCCCGAAACTCGGCATCGGCCTGAACCATGACACGGTAGGGGCGGCCAAAAAGGGTGACGTCGTTGACGTAATACGCCCCCATCGTCGCCTGCAGTGTCTCGTAGATGTTGGCGAGTGGCACGCCCTGCGCCGTCGCCCGCTGGCGGTCGACGGTCACCATAAGCTGGGGCGAGTTCGCCTGGTACGTGCTGAAGACGCCCTGCAGCACGTCGTCGCCATTGGCTTCGAAAATGAGACCGTTAAGCGCCGACACCAGCTCAGCCGGCGAGCGGCCCTCGGTATCCTGCAGAACGAACTCAAATCCGCTGGTCGTGCCAAGGCCCGAAATCGGCGGCGGTTCAAACGGCACGATGTTGGCGCCGAGAACGGAGGCGAGCTGACCCCGCAGCCCGTTGACGATGGCGGTCGAGGACAGCGACGGGTCCTCGCGTTCCGACCAGGGCGCAAGGATACCAATCAGCAGGCCGGCATTGGCCGACTGGCCGCCGCCCAAGATGCTGAAGCCACTGACGGTGACCACGTCCGAGATGCCGGGCGTCTGCTCGAGCATCTGTTCCACTTCGGCGACGACAAGCTCCGTACGGCTGAGCGTGGCGCCCTCCGGCAAGCTCACATCGACGAAGAACGCGCCACGATCCTCAGGCGGCAGAAAGCCGGTCGGCAAGGTCGTGAATGCCTGCCAAGCCACGACCATCAAGGCCGCGAACACGATGATGACGATGAAGACGCGGCGTACCAGGAAACCCACAGTGGCCGAATAGCCGCGCGTCAGCACTTTCAGCAGCCCCTCAAACCAGGCCAGCGGCCCCCGCCGGTTCTGTTTGGGAGGGCGAAGGAAGCTGGCGCAGAGCGCGGGGCTGAGCGTCAGCGCGTTGATCGAGGAGATGATGACGGCGACGCAGATCGTGATCGCGAACTGCTGGTAGAACTGGCCGGTCAAACCGGGCACGAAGCCGATGGGGATGAATACCGCCAGCAAGACCAGCGTCGTGGCGACGATCGGCGGGGCCACCTCCTTCATCGCGTCGCGGGTCGCCTGGCGCGGATCGCGGCCTTCGGCCAGCAGGCGCTGGACATTCTCCACGACCACGATGGCATCGTCGACGACCACGCCAATCGCCAGGATCAGCGCAAACAGCGTGACCGTGTTGATGGTCAAGCCGAACACCAGCATGGCGGCAAACGTGCCGATCAGGGACACGGGAATTGTGATTGCCGGGACCAGGGTTGAGCGAAGATCTTGCAGGAAGATGAAGACCACCAGCACGACCAGAACCACGGCGACAAACAGCGTCTCGACCACGCCGCCGATGGAGGTGCGGACATAGACCGTCGTGTCATAAGGCACGGTGTAGTCGACGCCGGTCGGAAACCGCTGCGACAGGCGCTCGGCCTCCGCGCGCACCGCGTCGGCGACGGCAAGCGCATTCGCGCCTGGCAACTGGTAGACGGCCAAGTGGGCGGCATCACCGCCATTCAGCCCGGCGCGCCAGCCATAGGACTGCGAGCCAAGCTCGACCCGCGCGACATCGCCGATCGTGACGCTGGTGCCGTCATTGCGAGCGCGCAGCACGATGTCCGCGAACTCCTGCGGTTCGACCAAGCGCCCTTCGGACGAGATCGTATAGGTTAACTGCTGCCCGGCGGGCGCCGGTTCCTCGCCGACCGCGCCCGCCGAGGCTTGCAGGTTCTGATCCCTGATCGCCGCGATGACGTCGCTTGGCGTCAACTCCAGGGTCGCCAGCCGGTCGGGTTCCAGCCAGATGCGCATGCCGTAATTGAGCGCGCCAAGGTTTTCCACCAAGGCCACGCCGGGCACGCGGGCGAGCGTGTCGCGGAGATTGATGTCTGCGTAGTTGCTCAGGAAAAGCTGGTCGTAGCTATCGTCCGGCGAATAGAGCGACAGGATCATCAGCATCGCTGTCGACTGCTTGCGGACCAGAACACCGCCACGGGTGACGTCGCTGGGCAGGCGCGGCATGGCCGCCGACACACGGTTTTGCACGTTCACCTGGGCCAGATCCGCGTCCGTCCCAACCTCGAACGTGACGGCCAAACTGTAGTCGCCATTGTTGGAGCTGGACGACGACATGTAGATCATGTCCTCGACGCCATTCACCTCCGCCTCGATGATCGCCGCGACCGCTTCCTCGACCACCTGCGCGCTGGCGCCTGGATAGCTGGCGGTCACCTGCACTTGCGGTGGCGTGATGTCGGGGAACTCAGCAATCGGCAGCACGGCAAGCGACAGCGAGCCGGCCAGCACGATCACGATCGAGATGACGAAGGCGAACTTCGGCCGGTCGATGAAAAAGGCGCTGATCATGGTGCTAGCCGCCCGTCTGTTCGACGGGCGTCACCTCGCCACCAGGTCGCGCCCGTTGCACGCCTTCGATGACGATTGTTTCGCCTTCCTCTAGGCCGGACTCGATAACCCAGTCGCCGTCTATCCGGGCGCCCGTGGTCACTGTCCGCGCTTCAACCCTGTTCTCAGGGTCGACCACCAGGACGAAGTAGCCGGACTGGTTTTGCTGAACCGCGGATTGCGGCACCAAGGCGACATTTTCGGTTTCGGCGGTGGTCAGCACCACCTCGACGAACTGCCCAGGCACCAACTGGCCGTCCGGATTATCGAACACGGCTCGGATCCGCAGCGTACCCGTCGTGATATCGATTTCATTGTCGATGAAGTCGATGGTGCCGAGGGTTGGGTATGTCGACCCGTCGGCCAGCTCAATCTGGACAGTCGGGAGATTGACCTGCCCGGCCTCCATGGCGTCGGCCTGCGCGGCCAGCAAAACGCGCTCGGCGATCGAGAAGGTGACATACATGGGGTCTAGCGCGATGACCGTGGCGAGCACACCGCTGTCGGGCCCGATCAGATTGCCGACATCGACCTGGCTTTCGCCAACACGGCCGGCCACCGCCGATTGGATCTGCGTGTAGCCGAGATCGAGTTCGGCGCGGTCCAGCGCGGCCTGGGCGGCAGCCAGCGCCGCTTCTGCCCGGGCAACATCTCCACGCCGTTCGTCCAGCGTCGATTCGGCGATGTTGCCGCCTTCGAACAGGGTCTCGGTCCGCTGTAACTCGGCCTGGGCTTGCGTCAACGTCGCCTGGATTCCCTGGACATCCGCGGTGGCGGCATCGTGCGCGGCCTGAAACTCCGCATCATCGATTCGGAACAGCAGGTCCCCCTCGTTGACCAGCGCGCCCTCCGTGAAGGCCTGCTCTTCCAGGAAGCCGGTCACGCGGGCGCGGTATTCAACCCTCTGCGACGCCTCGGTTCTGCCGATGACCTGGCCAGTGGTGGCCACCTCCTGAAACACGATCGGTTCGACGACAACCGACGGAGGTGGTGCGGCTTCCGCAGCCGCTGCCGGCTGGTTGCTTTCGGAATCGCAAGCGGCCAAGAGCCCGGCGCCGACGATCAGACACAGTGCTGGCCAGCGGGATCGAAACACCCTTAGGAACGCGACCGCCATTCATAGTCTCCGCAAGTCCGTACAATGCAACGTGCGGTGGACAGTATCGCGTGACCTTGTGCCAGGCTAGCCACGTTTTTGAAGGTGTTTGCGAAACTCAACCGGTTTCGCGCGTGAGGCATCCAGGCCGATCTCGTCGGAGGGCAACAAATGCGCGTGCGTTTTCGATCCTTCGGAGATAGAAGCGTCTTGTTTTCGCAGCCATGGGCGCTGAAACCGATTGGGGGTCAGGGCAGTTGGAGCCTCGAGGCGATCAGAACCGCGCAGCCGACACGGCACCGGCGACGAACGCGGCGGCCGAAGCCAAGCCGATCGAGGCTAGCCTGTTCGTGGCCATGCCGACCGCCACAGGCAACGTGCGCGTTGAGACCGTAAGTTCGGTCGTCCGCATGACCAAGGCGCTGCAGGCACATGATGTTTCGGTCACATTTGCCAGCACCTCCCATGTCGAGATCGCGGCGTCGCGCAATCTGCTGGTGGCGGAGTTTCTTGCCTCCGGACGGTCGCATTGCCTGTTCATCGACGACGACATGGGCTTCGAGCCGCAGGTGATCGGCGACATGCTGGCCATCGAAAGGCCCTTTGTTGGTGTCTTCTGTCCAAAACGAACGCTTGATCTGGATCGGTTTGGCAAGGCCTACAGCGAAGCCGCAAGCACAGGGTCGAAAGACCCCTTGCACACCGCGCTTGCCCAGTCTGCCGATTTTGTTGGCCGCCCGCTGCGGCCAACGGATGCGCGCATCGTCACCGCGGAACAGGTCGGGGCCGGCATCCTGCTGCTACGGCGCGACGTTTTTGAAACGCTGGATCGCGCCGACGATACGATACCGACGGTGCCCAACCCGACAGGCGGCCAGCCGATCAAGGCCTACTTCGACCGGGTCTACCTGGAAAAGCGCGGTGGCTACCTGTCGGAAGATCACAGCTTTTGCCACCGCTGGCGAAACAAGGCCAAGGGCAAGGTGTTCGCATTTGCCGGCCGGGGTATCACCCATTACGGCACCTTTCCTTTCCAAGCCGCGTTGGCGGACTTGCCGGAAACTGCCGCCGGCTCGCCAAAGCCACGGTCCTAGGGTCGAGAGGGGCCGCGTTGGACAGTCAAGCCACCTCGCTTTTTGTCGCCATGCCGACGGCAACGGGATCGGTGCGCGTCGAAACGCTCAGTTCCATTGTCCGAATGAGCAACGCCCTCGACGCGCATGGCATTAAAATCACGTTTTCAAGCCTGTCCTATGCGGAACTACCGGTCTCCAGGAACGCCCTGGTTGCGGACTTCCTGGAGACCGGGCTCTCGCACCTGCTGTTCATCGACGATCATATGGCGTTCCAGCCGCAAGCGATCGGCGACATGTTGTCGGTCGAACAGCCCTTCGTCGGTGCGTTCAGCCCTCAGCGACACCTGGATCTCGTGACCTTCGCCAAGGCCTATGGCGAGGCGGAGGCGAGCGGCGCAGTGGACCCATTGCAAGCCGCCTTGGCAGCCGCCAGTGGTTTCGTCGGTGCACCGGCGCGGCCGGCTCGCCATCGGGTGGTCGAGGCGGAACGGGTTGGCACCGGCCTGCTGCTGCTGCGTCGCGACGTTTTCGAGACCTTGGACACCGCGGACGAGGCCATCCCCGACGTGCTGCATCCGCGTACCGGCAAGTCGATCCGCGGCTACTTCGAACGGATCTATCTGGACAGCAAGGACACGTATCTCTCAGAGGATGACAGCCTTTGCCATCGCTGGCGCCGCCATGCCAAAGGCAGAATCTTCGCGTTTGCCGCCCGGGGCATCACGCGCTACGGCGATTTCGCCTATCGCGCGGCGCTGAGTGACCTCTAAAGCATCGCTCGATTGGTTGGAATCGTTTCGCGATCCAAACGATCGAACAAAGATGCTCTAACCTATTCAAAAAAGTGTATTTCTCTAGTCGGCGCAGTGCCCGCCGAACACGGTTTCCAACGCTGGAACGACGCGCTCGGCCCAGGACTCGATCGTGTGGCTGCCGCCAGCCGTTTGCCAAATCGTCGACCTGTGTGGCGTCCTGCCAATGGTGCCGAGGAAATCTGACAGCCAAACACGATCGGCATTGCCAACCGGATCGTCGTCAAAATCGACAAGAATTGACGTGGGCAGGTCGAAGTCCGGCGACCGCCAGCGTTCGGCCAGATAGGCCGCGATCGCCGGATCGCCCACGACGGGCGAAAGCGCGATCACGAGGCTGAACTCGCGCGGGTGCACAAGCCCGATTTGAAGCGCGCTGGCGCCGCCGAGCGACGAGCCCACGATGCCGCGGCAAGCGCGATTCGCGCGCGTACGGTAGCGACTGTCGATGACCGGAACGACGCCTCGGGCGACGAAATCGCCGTACTGGATGCCTCGTGCCTCGATTGATCCGGCCCAGGGGACCGGCGCAAGATTGCGCGAGCGCGGGCCCGCGTCCGAAGATATGCCGACCGCGATCATCGGCGGCAGCAAACCGTCCGCAGCGGCCTGCGCCAACTGTTCGTCCACGCGCCAGCTGCCGTATCCCTCGCTCTGCAAGACGATCTGAGCGGCGACTTCCGGGCTGATCCCGGTCGTGGGCGGATGCCAGCCGAAAATCTGCTGGCCGTCATTGAAATAGACCACGGGATAGCGCCGGGTGCGGTCGCAATCGTAGCCGGGCGGCACATAGACCGAGATTCTGGCGGAATGACCGAGAGACGGCGCCATCAGCGAGAAGACATCTATGCGATCGGACATGTCCGGGCAGTCTGGCATGCCCCTCGCGGGTGTCGTTGCCAAGTGAGCGCCTAGGAAAGCGGCGGCGAGCAACAGGCCACCAAGCATCCCAAATACGACGGTCGGAATTCTACTCATGGATCGCGCCACCTTGCGCGTCACCCCGTCATGCCTGCTTACAACCTGGTTGGCCTGCCCGCTGTCGGCGTGCCGGCCGTCCAACCGTGTCGCCGTCAGTCCACGACCCGATTGGCGACATAGCTGCCCGGCGCGTCCTGTAATGGCTTCAGCCCACCGTCGCCCGGTATCCGCGCCGGAACCTTGCCTCCTGAAAAGCGGCTGAGCCACTTCTTCCATTCCGGCCACCAAGAGCCGGCGTGCTGGGTCGCGGTCTTGAGCCAGCTATCCGGTGCCTTCGGATTGCGCGTGTTGGTCCAATAGCCGTACTTTTCGGCGGCCGGCGGGTTAATCACGCCGGCTATATGCCCCGAACCGCTGAGACAGAACTTGACCTTGCCGCTGTAAAGCTGGGTCGCTGCATAGGTGGCCTTCCATGGCGCGATATGGTCCTCCTTGGTGGACAGGATGAAGGACGGAACGTCCACGGTCCGAAGGTCTATCGGCACGCCGTCGAGGCTGATGCCGCCGGGTTCGACCAACAGGTTCTCCTGGTACATGTTACGCAGGTAGAAGCTGTGCATCGCGGCGGGCAGGCGCGTGGAATCGCTGTTCCAGTAGAGCAGGTCGAAGGGGAAGGGGTCCTTGCCCAGAAGGTAATTGTTGACCACGAACGACCAAATCAGGTCGTTGGCGCGCAGCATGTTGAAGGTATTGGCCATGGATGCGGCGTCGAGGTAGCCCTCGCGATCCATGCGCGCCTCCAACGCCGCGATCTGCTCCTCGTCGATGAAGACGCTCAGTTCGCCCGCTTCCTCGAAATCCACCATGGTGGTGAAGAAGGTCGCGCTCTTGATCCGATCGTCGCCGTGCGCCTTCATCACGGCCAGGGTCGCGGCCAAAAGCGTGCCGCCCAGACAGTAGCCGATGGCATTCACGTCCCGCTCGCCCGTCGCCTTTTCGATGGCGTCGAGGGCGGCCATCGGCCCGTCGCTGCGATAGTGATCGAAATCCACTTCGGCCAGTTTTGCATCCGGGTTCACCCAGGAGATCACGAACACGGTCAAGCCCTGCTCGACGGCCCACTTGATGAAGCTGTTCTTCGGCTGCAGATCCAGGATGTAGAACTTGTTGATCCAGGGCGGGACGATCAGCAGCGGGCGCCGGGCGACGGTTTCGGTTGCCGGGGCGTACTGGATCAACTGCATGAGGTCGTTCTGATAGACCACCTTGCCGGGCGAGACGGCAATGTTCTTGCCGACCTCGAACGCCGTCTTGTCGGTCATCGAGATCTGCAGCTCGCCCTTGCCGGTTTCCAGGTCGGACAGCAGGTTTTGCAGGCCGCTGATCAGGTTCTCGCCGCCGCTTTCCAGGGTCGTGCGCAAAACCTCGGGGTTGGTCATGACGAAGTTCGACGGCGCCATCGCGTCGACGAACTGTCTGGTATAGAAGTCGACCTTCTGGGCGGTCTTGGCGTCCAACCCGTCGACCTCTTGAACCGCCGACTGCACATAGCGCGCGGACAAGAGGTACGACTGCTTGATGAAGTCGAACAGCGTGTTCTCGTCCCAGGCGCTGTCCTTGAACCGCCTGTCCCCGCGCTCGGGGCTGACGACGGCATCCGCCTCGCCCCCCATCATGCGCACGGCGGTGCGCTGCCACAGCGTCACATAGTCCTGCCACAGGCCCATTTGCGCCTGTGCCAGCTTGGCCGGATCGGCGATCATTTTCGCCGTCATTTCCATAAAGGCGCTGCCGATGTTCAGCGGGTCGAGGTTCGGCGTCTCCTGGTTCGCTGTGTTCGCCTGGCGCTGCAGAAACTCACCAACCAGCTTTTGGCTGCGCTCGGCAATATCGCTCCAAGCGCGCCCCATGGCCGCGAGATCTGGTTGACGCACGCCGTTGCTACCGTTCGAGTCAGGCTTGCCGTTGGCCTCGGCGTTCTTCGTTGGCCGACTTCGGGCGGGGGCTGTTTCCTTGGTCGCCACTGCTATTGCCTCCATTTCGCCGATCTGCCGCTGAATGATTGCGGTCAGGTGCGGACGCATCAAGCGACTTATTACACGATCACCGCGCGCCTTGCCTAGGTTTCCGGGGCTTTGCCGGGGGCTTTCGTGCCTGGCACGAAGGTCGGGTGCGGACAAGAGACGGAGATGCAAACAGGGCAAGAGTTTCTTGGCACCGGGCGCGTCGCAGCGTATGCCTTCCTGCGCAATGGTGGCACCGCCGTTCTGGTTTGGCGGTGGCCCGGATATGCTGGCGTATGGGCCGTAGGCAAGTGACAAGAGTTGGCGCGTTGATTCCGCACGTTACAACCATTTCCGGGGCGGCCGGACGAAGGGTGGCCTCAAGGGGCGGCTTGGCGGTGATGTTGCTGGCAAGCGCCGTCATCCTGACGGCCTGCGCGGGTGGCGGTGCCGGTCCGGGCAGCCAAACCATCTACGCCGCCGATGTTGAGCCGACGGTTGGTCGCGTGCCGACGGTCTCCGCGTCCAGCCTGCCCAGCTATGCAGCCTTACCAGCGAATGACCCGACCGGCGTCGCGCCTGTGCCAGCGGCCGCGGTTGAGGCTCAAAGCCCCCCGGCGGAAGCGACCGCATCAGCGCAACCCCACTCGGTCGTGCCTGAGCCGGCGGTCGCAGCGCCCGTGGTCTCGCGGCCCGCGGTGACCCCAGCCGCGACGTCGCCGGCGGCAGCAGCGCCCGTCGAAGCTCGCCCGCCCCAGGTGACGACACAGGCGCCCGCCGCGCCGACGATCGTGCGTCAGCCCGTTCCCGACCGACCCGTTGTCAGCGCACCCGAACCGGCGCCGGCCTCAGTACCGGCGCCGGTTCCAGCGCCCGCCGAGGAGACCGACGTGATTGAGACCGTCAGGGCCGTCCCCAATCCCACCGCGCGGCCGGAGCGTCCGACCGACTATCCCAACCTGGCCGACGTGCCGGGCAACCCTGGCAATCTGCCGACGGCGGACGAGACGGCGGCCATTCGCGCAGAGCTGGAGGCCGACCGCGATGCCATAAACCAGGGTGAGACACCGCCCAGCGTGACGGACGGCTCGATCATGCGGATTGCGCGTGAGCGCCTGGGTTCGCTGGACGCAACCGCCGGCGGCACCGCCAGCGTAACGTTTGACGCTGGGTCGTCGGCGCTGAACCTTGACGGCTTGGCCACCCTTCAGTCGGTCGCGTTGGCGCAGCGTGAGACCGGCAGCGATGTTCGGCTGATCGGGTTTGCCTACGCCTCCAGCGAAACGAACCGGCCGGTGGCGCTGGGTATTGCTCTCGATCGCGCCAACGCTGTCGCCCGCGCTTTGGTCAGCTATGGCGCCGACCCGTCGGCAATCTCGGTTTTCGCCAACGCCCTGACCGATGTTACGCAACGGGATCTGCCCAGCAGCCGGCGCGTCGACATAACCTTGCAGTAAGCTAGACAGCCCGGATCCTGCGGCGACATTGGCCGCCGCAACGGAGGATTGGATAAGTCGGTGATCGACCAGGAATTTCATAAAATCAAGCGGCTGCCGCCCTATGTTTTCGCCGAGGTCAACGCCATGAAGGCGGCGGCAAGGGCGGCAGGCGATGACATCATCGATTTCGGCATGGGCAATCCGGACCAGCCGACGCCCCGCCATATCGTCGAC
Source organism: Pseudomonadota bacterium (assembly GCA_039819285.1). Lineage (GTDB taxonomy): Bacteria > Pseudomonadota > Alphaproteobacteria > DSM-16000 > Inquilinaceae > JANQGH01. The sequence continues at coordinate 1,593 of JBCBSH010000036.1, read as the reverse complement.
AAGCTGATAGAGGCGGTGCAGAACCCGCGCACCCATCGCTATTCGAATTCGCGCGGCATTCCAGGCCTCCGGCGCGCCTTGGCCGGCTATTACGACCGTCGTTTCGGTGTCGCGCTGGACCCGGAGAGCGAGGTTGTGGTCACCTTAGGCTCGAAGGAGGGGCTGGCCAATCTGGCTCAGGCCATCACCAGCCCGGGCGACATCATTCTGGTGCCGAATCCCAGCTATCCGATCCATATGTTCGGTTTCATTATCGCGGGTGCGGCAGTGCGCAGCATCCCGATCGGCCAGGGTGGCGATTTCCTCGAACTGCTGGAACGATCGGTGCGCCACAGCGTACCGCGCCCGACGGCCCTGGTCTTAAACTATCCATCGAACCCGACGGCCGAAACCGTTGATCTTGAGTTCTATCGCCGGGTGGTCGGCTATTGCCGCGAGAATGGCATCTACATCATGTCCGACCTGGCCTATTCTGAGATCTATTTCGACGGCAACCCGCCGCCGTCCATTTTGCAGGTGCCCGATGCGCGAGACATCGCGGTCGAGTTCACCTCATTGAGCAAGTCGTACAACATGCCGGGATGGCGTATCGGTTTTGCCGCCGGCAACGCTCGCCTCTGCGCCGCGCTGGCACGGGTGAAATCCTATCTCGATTATGGCGCCTTCACGCCGATCCAGGTGGCGGCAACGGCGGCCCTGAACGGCCCACAGGACTGCGTGGCGGATATTCGGACGCTGTATCGTGAGCGCCGAGACACCCTGATCGACGGCCTGGCGGCGGCAGGCTGGGACGTGCCCAGTCCGGAGGCCACCATGTTCGCTTGGGCGCCGATCCCAAAGCCCTTCGCCGATTTGGGCTCGCTGGAGTTTTCCAAGCTGCTGCTCAAGCATGCCAAGGTCGCGGTCTCGCCCGGCATCGGCTTTGGCGAGTATGGCGACGGGCATGTCCGCCTGGGCTTGGTCGAGAACAGACAGCGCATTCGACAAGCAACCAAGAATATCAAAGCGTTCTTCGCCAACCCTGAAGTGATTTCCGAGGCAGAAAGCATCTCGGCAGCGGCCCAGTAGTCGAGTTGTTTCTGTCTGGGCGACCGATCTACCTGACAACCAATGAGCACCCATCAATGCCCGACTCGCTGAAAGTAGGTATCGCCGGTCTCGGCACCGTGGGCGGCGGCGTCGCATCACTGCTGACCCGCCATCACAATCTGATCGCAACGCGGGCCGGGCGCACGGTGGAAATCGCGGCCGTGTCGGCACGGGACCGGACGCGCGACCGTGGTGTCGATCTGAGCCGCGCCACCTGGTGCGACGACGCGCTCGACCTGGTCGACCGTCCGGACGTCGATCTGGTCGTCGAGGCGATAGGCGGCGCCGACGGCATCGCCAAGGAAGTGTGTACAAAGGCGCTGAAGGCTGGCAAGCCGGTGGTGACGGCGAACAAGGCGCTGATGGCGGAACATGGCGGCGTGCTGGCCGCCTTGGCGGACGAGACGGGCACGAGCCTGGCCTATGAAGCGGCGGTGGCCGGCGGTATCCCGATCATTAAAGGGCTGCGCGAGGGCCTGTCGGCCAACGTGATCGACGGCGTCT
>JBCBSH010000035.1:0-25951 GCA_039819285.1 Pseudomonadota bacterium | reverse complement strand
CGTTGAGAAGAAGCACATCGTGCTGGAGGGGCCGCTGCCCAGCGTGCTGGATCCGCCAAAAGGATGCCCATTCAACACCAGATGCCCGCGCAAACTCGGCGCCATCTGCGAGACGGAACGGCCGCCTGTTCACAAAACTGTGAACGGACATGCCATTGCGTGCCACATTCCACTTGCCGAATTAGAGAGTTACGAGCCAGTCATAAAAACTGCTGCTGAATAATCCAATTTGTGGTATCCGCACTTCGGTTTTGGTCTAACAATTTGATATATCGGTCCGGCCGGTGGCCGGCACAGGAGGATAGGAATAATGACATCCGTAGATACTGACATGGTTTCCAAGCGCAGGCCGCCCCGACGCAGGCGCACGATTGCCGAGGACGGCCCCGATCCGATCGACGTCCATGTGGGCAAACGTATGCGCGAGCGGCGCACGCTGCTGGGCATGAGCCAGGAGATGTTGGCGGATGCCTTCGGCATTTCGTTCCAGCAGGTTCAGAAGTACGAGCGCGGCGCCAACCGCATCGGCGCCAGCCGGCTGCACATGTTGAGCAAGCTGCTCGACGTGCCGGTCAGCTATTTCTATGACGGGCTGCCCTCGACGTCGGACGAGGTCGATGCCACGCCGATCAAGGCGAGTTCGCGCCGCGACCCGACCACCAGCCGCGAAACGCTGGAGTTGGTGCGTGCCTATTATCGCATTGACGAGCCGTCTCTGCGTCGTCGCCTGGTCGATTTGGCCCGGGCGCTCAACACCGGGGAAAAGCAAAGCGCCTAAGCGCCTTTGCCGATCAACAAGAGGCCGTCACGCGGAACGCTGGCGGCCTTTTTTGTGCCTGGCCGACGGCAACTCTGCCCCATTGCCGGCCAACCAAGCGGTAACTTTATCGGTCTCACAGGGCCGATCGGATTGAAGTTGCGGTCGACAGTCGATAACCAGACGACCGTTGCTTCGACCACATCTGTCTTGAGGCCATGGCTGATATTGTTGTTTCCGAGTTTATGGACGCCGATGCCGTCGGCTGGCTCAGTGCCCGATCAGACGTCCGCTACGACCCGGCCTTGGTGGATGACCGCCCGGCCTTGGTCGAAGCCGTCTCAAGCTGCCGCGCCCTGATCGTACGCAATCGCACGCAGGTCCGTGACGACCTCGTGGCGGCGCTAGGCTCCGCCATGGTCGTCGGGCGGCTGGGCGTAGGTCTCGACAACATCGATGTCGAGGCGTGCGAGGCACGGGGAATCGAGGTCGTACCCGCGACCGGTGCCAATGCTATCGGGGTGGCGGAGTATGTCATCGGGGCCTTGATGGTCATGCTTCGTGGGGCCTATGGCGCGACCGGCTCTGTGTTGGCCGGCGATTGGCCACGCTCGGACCTGATCGGCCGAGAGCTGAACGGCAAGCTGCTGGGCCTGGTCGGCTTCGGCGGTATCGCCAGGCTTGTCGCCGTGCGGGCACGGGCCCTCGGCATGCCGACCCACGCTTTTGACCCCAACATCGAAAAGGGCGATCCGGTCTGGCGGGAATATGGCGTCACGTCTGTGGATTGGGATGTGCTGATCGGGCGCAGCGATGCGATCAGTCTTCATGTGCCCTTGGTCGCGGCGACGCGCCATCTCTTCGACGCGCAGACCCTTGCCGCCATGAAGCAAGGGGCGGTCATCGTGAACACTGCACGCGGCGGCGTTATCGACGACGCGGCCCTCGCCGAGGCGTTGCGACGGCGGCACTTGGGCGGCGCGGCACTCGATGTCTTCGAAACCGAACCGTTGCCGGCGAACCACGTGTTTTCGGACGTGCCTAACCTGCTTGCGACGCCGCATATCGCCGGCGTGACGGAGGAGTCCAATTCCCGGGTGAGCTGGATGATCGCTCGCGAGGTTGCGAGCCGGCTGGGGCTTAGACCGTGAGCAAACGACCGGCGGTCGCCTGCGTCGGCATCGCCGTGATGGATCTCGTCTTTGAGGTCGATGTTTTGCCCGCCAGCCCGACCAAGCATTTCGCATCGTCCTATCGAGAGATCGGCGGCGGGCCGGCCGCCAACGCGGCGGTGACCATCGCCCGGCTTGGTGGTGATGCCCATCTCTGGGCGCGGGTCGGCGATGATGATTGGGGCCGGCGCATCGTCGACGGCTTGCGGGCCGAAGGCGTGCGGGTTGACGCCGTTCGGCCTATTCCGGGCGGCCAGTCGGGCGTCTCGGCCGTGATGGTCGATCGCGCGGGCGAACGCATGATCGTCAATTTCAGCGATCGGACCTTGTCACCGGATGCCGCCTGGATGCCTGTTGAAACGCTGCCGGAGTTCGCCGCAGTGCTTTGCGATCTGCGCTGGTCCGACGCCGCGACCCATGCGTTGCAGGCAGCGCACGATCTGAACATCCCCGGCATATTGGACGCCGACGTGACCGATCGCGGAATTCCCCTGGTGGCGGCCGAAGCGGCAAGCCATGTCGTGTTTTCCGAACCCGCATTGGCCCAATGGTCCGGTCACGGCGATATCGCCGACGGCCTCAAAAAGGCCGCTGGCCGGTTTGGCGGCTGGGTCGCGGTCACGGCCGGGTCACGAGGCGCCTATTGGACGATGAAAGGCGAGACCGTTCACCATCAGCCGGCATTCCGGGTCACAACGGTTGACACGCTGGGGGCGGGCGATGTCTTTCACGGCGCGTTTGCTGGCGCGTTGGCGGCGGGACAGACGGAGACGGACGCGCTACGCTGGGCGGCTGGTGCTGCGGCGCTAAAGTGCACGCGTTCGGGCGGCCGCGCCGGCATACCGACGGACGAAGAGTTGGGACGCTTTTTGAAGGAGCAAGGGTAATGGGGCTTTCGCCCGGTAAGCTGTGGGGGTTGCGTCGCCTTGCCGACGATCAGGGCCGCTTCAAGATGACGGCGGTCGACCAGCGTCCCCCGATCAAGAACCTGATCAAGGACCGGCGCGGCACGGACGAGGCGGCCTATGACGATGTCGCCACCGTCAAGCAGACCTTGGTTTGGGAACTGGCGCCCTCCTCATCCGCCTTGCTGCTCGACCCGCATGTCGCCTTTCCGACCGCCGTGCAGTTGATGAGCCCTGCGCAGGGCCTGATCCTTACGCTTGAGAACTCGATCTTCCAGGAAACGCCCGGCGGTCGCCTCAGTGCCGAGATCGATCATTGGAGCGTCGCCAAGATCAAGCGCGCCGGCGGCGACGCGGTCAAGGTGCTCGCCTGGTACCGGCCCGACGCCGACGTGGCCGTTTGCCGCCATCAGGAGGACTTCGTCGCCCGCATCGGCGATGCCTGCCGACGTTACGACATACCGTTCGTGTTCGAACTGCTGGTCTACCCGCTGCCGAGCGACGCGGCGCAGACCAAGGACTATGTCGAGGACCCGGGAAAGCGGCCGGAACTGGTGCTCGAAAGCGTCGAGCGCTTCGCCGACCCCAGGTTCGGCGTGGACCTGTTCAAGCTGGAAAGCCCGGTGAAGGCCGCCGAGGTGCCCGACCCAGACGGCGATGACGCCGAGGTGATCGCCGCGACGCAAGCCTGGTTCGACCGCCTGGGCGCGTTGGCGGGCCGCCCCTGGGTGATGCTGTCGGCCGGGGCGGGGATGGACGCCTTTCGGCGGGTGCTGACTTACGCCTATCGGGCCGGCGCCAGCGGCTATCTCGCTGGCCGGGCGATCTGGTGGCAGGCGTTTCAGAGCTTTCCCGATGTCCGGCAGATGGCGGCAGAGCTGCGCTCGACAGGCGTGCCCTATATGGACCAGCTCAACGCGCTGACCGATAGTCTTGCCACGCCATGGCCCCAGCACCCGTGCTATGGCGACACCATCGGCATCGAAAACGCGGACGGTGATTTTCGAACCCGCTATGCGGATTTTGATGGAGAGACCGGATGACACGACCGCGCATCGGCGTCGTGGCCCTGGCCCGCGCCACGTTCGATGTTCCGTTCGCTGAAGCAACCGTCGCCCGCGCCGCCTTGGCGCTGAAGAAGCTGAACGCCGACATCGTCGGATCGACGGACCTGCTCTTCGATGCCGAGGCGACCCAGGCGGCCATCGACGCGTTGAAGGATCAGGATCTGGACATGCTGCTGGTCCTGCAAGTCACCTTTACGGATGCCTCCATGACCGTGGCCCTCGCCAAGGCGATCCAGGCACCGCTCATACTCTGGGCGTTCCCCGAGGCGCGCCATGGCGGCCGGCTGCGCCTCAACTCATTCTGCGGCATCAATCTCGCCGGCCATGCGTTGGCCAAGGCGGGGGCAAAGTACGGCTATCTCTACGCCGATCCGAATGGCCCGGATGTTGTCACGGCCCTGCAGGAGTTCTTGGAAACGGGGCTGCCATCCAGGCCGGCCGAGACGGCACCGACCGAGATCGAACGAGGCGCCTCCGACGACAGAAAGGCGATGGATGTCTTCGACCGTCTTGGCGGCGCGCGGATCGCTGTTGTCGGCGAACATCCAGAGGGCTTCGACACGTGCGCCTATGATGCAAGGGCGCTGCAGGCCCTAACGGGCGTTACCGTCGAGACGATGCCGCTGAAGTCCGTGTTCGACGGGGCCAGGGCCGCCTCTGACGAGGACGTCGCGGCGGTTCGCGCGCGGGTGGCCGGAGAGCTGACTGGCTTGGACGCGGTCGAGGCGGAACCTTTGGAGAAGAGTCTGCGGGTCTATACGGCCCTGCGCAAGATGGCTGATGATCGCGACCTCGACGCCGTTGCCGTGCGTTGCTGGCCGGAATTCTTTACCGAGTATGGCTGTGCGGCCTGCGGGCCGATGGCCATGATGGGCCAGGACGGCACGCCCTGTGCGTGCGAGGCGGATGCCTATGGCACCGTCACCAACCTGATGATGAAGGCCTTTGTCGACGAGCCGGTGTTCATCGCCGACCTCGTCGATATCGACGTGACCGACGATACCGGCGTGTTTTGGCATTGCGGTCTGGCGCCGCTGTCGATGGCCGATCCGGACGAGACGCCGGTCGCCACCGTCCACTCCAACCGGCGCAAGCCCCTGCTGGCGGAGTTCCCCCTTAAGCCCGGGCGGATCACGATCACGCGGCTCAGCCAGTCCAAGGGTCGCCCGCGGCTGGTTATCGGTGGTGCCGAGATGATCAAGGCGCCCAAAAGCTATGGCGGAACATCCGGTGTCGCCCGTTTTGACCGCGGCGGGCAAGCGGTGCTCGACACGGTGATGGGCGAGGGGCTGGAGCACCATTACACTTTCGCCTATGGCGATCATCGCGGGCCGCTCGCCGCATTCGCCTCGCGCCTGTCATTGCCGATCGTGCATCTCTAAAGCGGCCCCGGCGCGCCATGATCGATCTGCTGAAGCCGGATTGGGGCCGGGCGCATCGGGTCAGAATAACCGGTCCCGCAAGCCGCGTTGAGGGCGGTTGGTCGCTTGCAACCAATGTCGGCCCGCTGGTTCTAACGGCCTATGCCAGCGGCGTTTTCCGGCTGCGGCTTGGAGATGCCGAGGTCCCGGATTATGGCATCCTGATCAATGCACCGGATGTGCCGCCGCCGACTGAAGTCGTCGAGGCGAGCGACCGTTGGTCGGTGTCGGCATACGGCAACACGGTCGGCGTCGATCGCGAGGCCCGACTGGCGCTCGATCGTGGTGAGCGGACCATCCTGGCCTCGCAATCCGCCGATCCGCACTCCGCCGCAGGCCGACTGCCCCCGTTGGCTCGCCTTGACGACGGGTCCTGGTTCATTGCGCTTGGTTTGGGCAGCGGCGATGCGGTGTACGGGTTAGGCGAGAAATGGGGACGGTTGAACAAGCGCGGTCAACTCGTGACCTCTTGGATTGCGGACCCCGATGGGGCGACGGGCGAAACCTCGTACAAGAGCAACCCGTTTGCCTGGAGTCCCCGCGGCTGGGGTGTCTTCGTCCACACACCCGGCAAGGTCGTCCATGGAGTCGGCTTTGCCCAATGGTCGAACCGGGCCTACGGCGTTCTGGTCGAGGATGCTGTCTTGGACCTGTTCCTGATCGCCGGCGCCGATGGTGCTGAAATTCTGGAGCGTTACACCGTCCTGACCGGTCGGCCAGCCTCGACACCTCTTTGGAGCCTGGGCGTCTGGCACGGCGTTGTCGCCGACCACGGGCTAGCCGGGACGGCGGAACGGCTGCGTCAGCACGGCATTCCCGGCGATGCTCTGGTCGCAGGCCCGGCTGCTGCGCCGAGCGAGACAGACCGGCCCGAGGCGGCAAGGCATAAAGCTCAAGGTCTCGGCTTTAGGATTTGCGAACCCGAGATCAGCCACGAAAGCGTCGACCTTGCAGACGCTGCGGCCTACACCGCTTTGCGGGATCGGCAGCGCGAACGGTTTGAGGCGGGTATCGACGTGCTCGCGCCCGATGTCGCGGCAGCCAACACTGTGACGTCCGGCGCTGGCGGCGCGGGCATTCACAACATCTATCACCTGCTGCGCAACCGATGCCTGTTCGAGGCGGCGGCCCAGTATGCGCGCAATCGACCTCTGGTTTTCAGCCGCACCGGTTGGTCGGGCAGTCAGCGCTATCCGCTTCAGCGAGGCGGCGACGCAACGCTGGATTGGGAAGGACTGTCGGCGATTTTGAGGGGCAGCCTATCCTGGGGTCTCTCGGGCGGGGCCTGTTACGTCGGCGATTTCGGCACCGATGCGCAGGACCACTCGGAGGAACTGCTTTACGCCCGGTGGGTCCAGGTGGCTGTCTTCTTCAGCCATACCTGCCTGCGCGCGCACGGCGCGGTTCAGCCGGATGCACTGTCGGCCCCAACGCGGGCGGTTTTGGATCGGCACCTGGCGCTTCGCTATCGGCTGTTGCCCTACATCGAGGGTGTCTTGGCCGAGGCTATGTCTACCGGCCTGCCGGTCACGCGGGCGATGCCGCTGGCCTTTCCCACCGAGGCGGAGGGCTGGGCCTTTGACACCCAATTCATGTTCGGCCCGGATATGCTGGTCGTCCCTGTGACGACGCCGGACAATCGGGTCCGGACCTACCTGCCACAGGGCAATTGGATCGATTTCTGGACCGACGCGGTCGTGGCCGGCGGCCGGCGGTTGGACCTGACGGCAGCCGAGGACCATATCCCCGTCTTCGTGCGCGAGGGGGCGGTACTGCCGTTCGGGCCGTCGGTACAGCACACCGGCGAACTGAACGATCAGACCCAGATCGAACGGTTGGTTGTGTATGGTGAGCCGAAACATGCGCCCTGTCTGGCCCGCCACGGCATCACCGTGTTGGGCGATCGTCTGCAGGGCGTACCGGAAGGCGTCGTCGTCGAGCTGATCAACCATTGAGAGATCAATGAAATAAACGCTCGCAATCAACTGTTTTTGAAATATAAATTGTAGAAAGATAGGGAGGTTGCGATGGCAGAAACCGACTTCGACATCATCGATTCGCAATTCAGTCGCTGTGTGCGGACCAGTGCGCGTCTGGAACAGCTTTGGTCTGCTGGCCGCTGGACAGAGGGGCCGGCCTATTTTCCCGTGCTTCGCTCGCTGATCTGGAGCGACATTCCCAACGATCGGATCATGCGCTGGGACGAGACCACCGGCACTGTCGGATCGCTCAGCGGCGGTCGCGGCCGTTACGTGAACGGCAACACGGTCGATCGCCAGGGACGATTGGTGAGCTGTGAACATGGCGGCAGGCGGGTCGTCCGTATCGAGCACGACGGCGAACTGACCGTGCTGGCCGATCGGTACGAAGGCAAGCGGCTGAACAGCCCCAACGATGTGGTGGTCGCGTCCGATGGCGCGATCTGGTTCACCGATCCCACCTACGGCATCGACACCGACTATGAAGGCTTCAAGTCGGAGCCGGAAATCGACGGCTGCTACGTCTACCGCATCGAACCGGATACTGGCGCGCTGGCTATCGTCGCCGACGATTTCGTACGGCCCAACGGTCTGGCGTTTTCGCCGGACGAGAGCCGGCTCTACATCGTCGATTCCGGCGCATCGCACCAGCCGGACGGCCCCCGCCACGTTCGCGTGTTCGATGTCGGTGCGGGCGGTGCGCTGTCCGGCGGCGGCATATTCGCCGAGTGCACGAACGGCGCCTTCGACGGGCTGCGACTGGATGATGCCGGCCGTCTTTGGCTCAGCGCCGGCGACGGCGTTCACTGTTACACGCCGGAGGCAGAGTTGATCGGGAAGGTCTTGGTGCCGGAGCGGGTTTCCAACCTGTGTTTTGGCGGGGCGAAGCGTAATCACCTGTTCATGACGGCGACGACGTCGGTCTACGCCATGCTGCTGCCGGTGAACGGGGTCAAGACTTTCTAGCCCGACGCGCTGCAGGCTGGCTTCGCGGCTGTCGCGCTTCCTGCAACCGCACCGTTCCATGGAAAAGTGTGGCTGGGGCCACGGTCTCCTACCATGTCGACTGGTCACGCGCCGGTCGGATCGGGCATGATGGGGCACCACTTCGTTAGAGGCCCGATTGCCCAGTTCCCCCATCACCGATGACACCGCCCATCCGGCCAAGGACCAGAACGGCGTGGCGTCGCTGGCACGCGGGCTGCGCGTGCTTGCGGCCTTGAATGATCTTGAGGCGGCGACGATCGCCCGACTGGTCGCGGAAACCGGGCTCGCCAAAAGCACGCTGATCCGTCTCTTGCAAACGCTGATCGCGGCAGGCTACGCCAAGCGCGACCCGGACGCCGGCACCTACGAAGTGACGCCCAAGGTCGCCTCGCTCGCCCGTGCATTGATCGGCAAGAACCAGATCGATGACCAGATCCAAACGGTCTTGGATGGCTTGGCCGAGGAGATCAAATGGCCCACCGAGTTTCTGGTGCCCGATGGCGCGTCGATGGTGATCCGGCTCAACAACCGTGTGCGGGCGCCCATTCAGCTTAGGCACTTCGACAGGCGTCGCTTCCCGATGGGGGAGAGTGCGGCGGGATTGGCCTATCTCGCCGCGCTGCCTGCGGCGGAGCAGAAGGCCAAGGTCGAGGAACTGGCTGGCGCGGCGTCCGCGCGGGCAGCGCTAATGGCGCGCATCTCGGAGATATCAGTGCGCGGCTATGCCGGCCGACAGGTGCATGATCTTGCACCCAATCTATCCGTCGTGTCGGTTTCAGTGCCCGGCCCCGTAGGTGCGATGTCGATGGTCTATTTCGATGATGTCGTGACGGACGAGACCAACCTGCGTCGCCATATTCCGGCCCTGCACCGCGCCGCCGAGCAGGTCGCGGCTGTCTACAATAGGTGAGGTCTGGCGACGGATGTGACGTCGTTCTTTACAGGTCCAGAATGATCCGCGCGTTGGCTTCCTTGGCGCGGCCGCAGCACAGAATGATCTTCTCGCGACGCTGCTCTTTGCTGAGCACGTAGTCGCGGTGTTCGACATCGCCCGTGAGGTACGGGGTGGCGCACACACCGCAAAGGCCGTCGCTGCATTTCACGTTGACCTCGATGCCGGCGCGGGCCAGGGCCTCCGTCGCCTTCTCCTCCGCGCCGACGACGATGATCTCAGACGAACTGGCGATCTCTAGCTCGAACGGGTGGTTCTCGTATTTCACGCCGTCGGGAACCGAGAAGTATTCCCGATGCAGCGCCGTTTCCGGCCAGCCGAACGATTGCGCTGTCTCAAAGACGGCATCCATGAAGCCCGACGGCCCGCAGGTGTAGAGATGATCGCCGGCTCGGTAATCGTTCAAGATCTCGGCAACGTCCAACCGGTTTTCGTCGCTGAAGTGCAGATGGGCGCGGTCGGCCCAGGGTGATTGCTCCAGCGTGTCGACGAAGGCAGCCTGCCGCCGGGTTCGCGCCTTGTAGAACAGTTGGAAGTCGGCGCCATCGCGGTGAAGCTGATGGCCTATCGCAATGAGAGGTGTGATGCCGATGCCGCCGGCCACCAGCAGATGGCGCTTGGCCTCCGCGATGATCGGGAAGTGATTGCGGGGGCGGGAGATGATGACCGGCTTGCCCGCCGACAGCATCTGATGGATCTTTTTCGACCCGCCGCGACCATCCTCCTCGCGCAACACCCCGATCAGATATCTCGAACGGTCGGCCGGGTCGCCGGCCAGCGAATATTGGCGAATGAAGCGCGGCGTGATCGTCACGTCGATATGGGCGCCGGCGTCAAAGGCCGGCAGGTCGGAACCGTCCTGGGTGGCGAATTCGAACAGGTCGATGGAGCCGTCGGCCGATCCATGTCGCCGATCGGCGAGCTTCGCGACAATCACCGGCGGCTCGTCGCCGACCTGCGGCAGGGCGGGCACCAGATCGTCCGTCTCGCCCTTGTCCAGCCGCACCTTGTATGCGTCGGGCGAGATCAGGCCCCGATAGGCCTCGATGCCCGCTTCCCGGTCGACGGGATGCGGCATGGGCAAGGGCGGCGGCGACAGGTCGGCGGGATAGCAGGCGAGCGTCTGGTCTTCGTATTTCAGGTCGATATGCCGGTTCAGATCGCGGCGATTGACCTCCTTGGCCGGTGCGATAGTGCCGCTGCCGTCGTTGGCGACATCCCACCACCATTTCTTCGCCGGGTTGATCCGGCCCCGCCCAATCCAGTCATCCAGCCGCGCGATCCATTTCGCGGCCTTCGGCATGTGCATCGCGGCCCATCGGAACGGCGCCTCCTTGACCAGGCCCTCCAGGTTCCAGGGGCACATCTTCATGCATCGGCCGCACATGGACCCGCCGAGATTGGTCAGGCGGTACCGCGTGCACTTCTCGACATCCGCCTTCCAGATTTCATAGCCGTTGAACATGACCTTCGGTCCAGACGAGATGGCGCCGGACGGGCACTCGCGCGCGCATTTGTTGCAGGACTGGCAGAAATTCTGCAGACCGAAATCGATCGGCTTGTCCGGCTCCATCGGAAAGTCGGTGGTCAGAATGCCGGTTTTCAGGCGCGGCCCCAGGAAAGGGTTCAGAATGGTCTCGCCGATCCGGCTGACCTCGCCCAGGCCGGCCAGCAGCACCAGCGGCATCTGAATAACGTCGCTGTCGGCCGCGGAATGAGCCGTGGCGTCATAGCCGAGCCGGCGCAAATGCAGGCCGACGACGCCACAGATCAGGCCGGCGCGGGCATAGGTGCGCATGGATTGCGCGCTGGAAATCCAGTCGTCGCCGCTGGCGCCGTCCATGGTTTCGTAACCCTGGTCGATCATGACCGAAACCGCGTTCGGGTGCGCCGCCGGCATTTCGGAGCCGTCCTGGCGGTGCGAATACCAGACCCAGTCCGGCGCGCGCGACACGCCGGCGATGTCCGTTCCCAGAAAGTGCATCGTCGCCTTGACGATATCGGCATTCCGCTTCGGATCGGCGTGGTCGGCCGTGCGACGGTTCGGGGCCGGATCGCCGCGTTGCAACAGTGAATAGACGTTCAGCGCCGTGCGCAGGGCGGCGGCCATCGGCGCCTTGGCGACCGAGTAGCCATCGGCCGACGCCTCCATCGGCCCTTCACCCAGATCACCGAAGGCGGCTCTCAAAAAGAACTCGCTGCTTTTCGGCAGCCGTGGAATGCGGTCCTCGTCGATGAAGTTGGTCGTCTTTTCGACGCGCTTCAGCTTTTCGGTCGGAAAGCGGCTGTCCTTGTAGGTCCGCTTCTTGAATTCGATCCGGTTCCACGGGTTCTTCGGGCTGGCTGAGCCTGTCCACCAGCCCACGCCCTTGGCACGGACACGGTCGCGGATGGTCTGCGACCGCAACGGCGCGTCGGGCGCAAGCGTCATGCTGGTGGTCACCGCCGCCAAACCGAACCGGGGGCCGAGAAACGGGTTCGCGATCGCGCCATCGGCTTGAGAAGTGGCCAGCCCGGCCGACACGGCAAGCCGGTTCAGGTTCACGTCGCTTGTGGTCGCCGAGTGGCTGCGTGCGGAAAAGCCCAGCAGACGCAGATAGTTGGCGAGTACGGTCGCGGTTTCCGCCGTGCGGACCGCCGCCCGCCATTCCTGCAGACCGCCGATCCATTCCGCCCCAGGCTCGTCCGGCTGCGGGTCCCTCGGGTAGTCAAGCGCAAAGACCAAGGCAAACCGGTGATCATCGATTGGCTGCCTGGACAGCTCCGCCGAGCGCTTCATCTGGCGCAAGACCGCGATGGGGTTGAAGCGCAGGCGCAGCTTCTCGGTCGAGGCCTCGTACGACGTTGCATGCAACGACGTATGCTCCAAGGGCGCCTCAAGATGATGCAGGTTCGTCAAGGCGCAGATGCCAACTAACGAGCTGTCGAGAAAGTAGCCGGCGGCCTTCAAATGCCTGGCCCGCTCGTTCGGATCGTCGGGGATCTCGGCCACCTTCGGATTCACGTCGCCTTCGCGGACTGCATCCAGGGCGCACAGAAAGTCGCTCAGCGACTGTCCCAAATGGTGATCGTCGAAGCGTGGCACCAACGTGCCGTCGCCGGCAACCAGCTCCAGATCGATCGGGCCAGGCGACCGGCCGAGCCGCTCCATGGGGTAGGGGCCCAAATGCACCGGGCGGCTAGCGTGGGAAAAAAGCCGCATATCCTCCCCGTCCTGGTGGGCCGGCAAGGCCCGCGAATGCCGAGTGGTCCGTTATGTGGACCATGGTCCATTTTCTTCCAAGAGTCAATCGAAGAGCGCAATCACCGGCAGCGCCGAAGACTGCTTGGTTGCCGGACGTTGGCAACGATACTTCCCGGGATCTAGGTTGCGGGTTTTGGCTCGAGGGCCTGTTCGGCGGCCTCCGACGCGGCCGATCCGATCGCCTGCAGGTCGACGTCGCTCATTTCGTCGGCATTCGCGCCGTCGATCTTCACGCGGACCTCCTTACGGGCGAACTGAATGCCGTTGTCGTCAAAGGCCTTCTGTACGCGACCGTAGATCTCCTTGCGCAGAACGAACTGCTTGCCAGGCTTGGCCATGAACTTGCCGCGCACGACGATGCCGACATCGTCGACCTCCAGGACGCCTTGCGACTTAAAGGGCTGGATGAAGTCTTCGGCGTATTCGGGCACTTCCATCATTTCGCGGCCGATCTGCTTGAAGATCTTCTTGACCTTGTTGAGATCGGTATCGAACGGCACGGTGAAGCGCAGCTTCATGATCACCCAGTCGCGCGAGAAGTTCGCGACCTTGGGGATCTCGCCATAGGGAATGGTATGCACGGTTCCCCGGTGGTGGCGCAGGCGCAGGGATCGAAGTGAGATCTTCTCCACCGTGCCCAATGTGCCGCCAACATCGATGTACTCTCCAACCCGAAAGGCATCGTCGATCAGGAAAAACATGCCGGAGACGACGTCGGTCACCAGCTTCTGCGCGCCAAACCCGATGGCCAGCCCGACAATGCCGGCGCCCGCCAGCAAGGGCGTGATGTCGATGCCGATGTCGCCGAGCGCGATCAGCAACGTGATGGTGATAATCGCGGCCTGGGCACCCCATCTGACCAGCGGCAGCACGCTGGACATGCGCGAGCCACCGGTGCCACCGCCTTCGCCGCCGCCCGGTTCCTCGGCGTTGAGATCAAAACCGGCGGCAGTCTGCTCCGCGGCCAGGCGCCGATTGATCCAAAGGCTCACGATCTCCCAGACCAGATAGCCGATCGCGATCACGCTCAAGACCTGAATGACCCGGCCGGCGGCACGGGCGCCGACACTGGCGGACGCCAGATTGCCGATGTCGAGCTGCCAGAGCCGGGCGATGATCACGACGATCAGTGCAAACACGATGACCCGGCCGATGCGGATGTAGCTGCGCTTGGTCGAATGATAGGCCCGCTCCGCAATTTCGCCTTCGCCCGTCATCGGCGGGGCCAAATGCTTGACCAGCCCTCGTATGAGCGTGTCCAGCGCCGGGGCGAACAGGATCAGGATCAGTGTTACGAACTGGCGACCGTCGAGTAAGTGCCACATCTGCTGATAGGCCAACACCTCGACGATCAGCCAGGTGAAGACGATCATGAACATTGCGAACCAGGGATAAGCGCGCGCGACCCAAACCTCGGCGCGGGTCACTTCGCGGTCGCCGCCGGCCAGCATGCTGACCAGCCCGTGCCGCGTGCGGTAGACCGCATAGACGAGCCAGACGAAAATCGCCAGGTTCAGCCAAAAGCCAAGCCGCAGCTCGCCCCGCGGCACGCCGTTCCAGTGAAGAAAGGTGATGATCCAGATCGAGAAGCCCAGCAACACGGCCAATCCGAACATGTTCCAGTGCGAGAACTTGGCCGTCCAGTCGTCGGTGTAGACGAGCCGCAACTCCGGCCGATGCGGTGCCAGCAAGAACCGTGTGAGCGTCAGGGCAAACCAAGGCAGAAGCACAAAGCAGAAGGTCGTCAGGCGGATAAATTCAGCGGCGTCGGCCGGGATGACGTAGGCGATGATCAGCCGGGTGACGATGAAGAAAGCGAGCAGCCCGCCAATGTCCAGCGCCAGACGCTGCGACAGAACCTTGAGGGTTTGCCGAAGCGACACCGGCGCCGTGGTCTCCCGGATGTTCGCCCGCCACTTTCTGGCAATCGCGCTGACGGCCAGCGCCCCCACCACGCCGCAGGCGATAACGGCCAGCAACAGGCCGATCGTCCGCGCGACCCCGCCCCAGCCTTGGGCCGTGCCGAAGTTCGAGAAACCCTCGACGGCGCCGCGCGCCATCGCCGGAACTGCGACGGTGGCCAGCGTCACCGACTCCGCGACGCCAAAGGCCGACGACTCGAGAAACTGACCAAAGCTCTGGCCCTGCGCTGCCGCGTCGGTGCTCTCCGCAACCGCATCCAGCCGCTCGATCAAGAGCGTGCGCACATCCTCGTCGGACAGGCGCGACACCAGCTCGCGGATGGTGGCGGGCGTCAGTTCCTCAGGCAGGGTTGGCGTCGCGGCCTCCTCCTGTGTCGTGCCAGCCGTCAGCGGCAATTGGGCATGCGCGGCGCCAGCCGCTAGGGACAGCCAGAAGGCCAGGCAAAGACCGAATAGAAAGCGCAGCATTGAGGTGTGATTCGCCGTCACGAACGTGGGAACGGACAGACTACAATATTCGCGCGAGGCTTCACAATTAGGACCTGCAGGCGGTGCGCTCAGCGCCTGACAGTCCAACATGTCCGCTGGGTTGCTGAGGCGGTGATCAAGGATGTCGCGGTGACTAGATCGTGGGCAACCGATTGCACCACAAAAGGCGTTTGATCAAATTTCGGTCAAATCGCTGATTTTTCAGACAAAAAAATAAGGCAACGCCATTCAGACCTTGCCTTAGCCAGTCGAATCCACCAGTTTGATCAACGATCAGGGTTCGCCCTGATTTCGCCTGGTGGCGATTCCTCCCTAAACTTGGGCCGTGCCCCCATAAGGGTGCGGTCCCTTTTTCTTGGGCCGCCAAGCTAGCCAATGCGCGCGCCTAAGTCATCAAGATTCTTCGAAAATTCGACATTATGTTTGTCCGATCGGCTGGCGGGCGACGCAACGCTGCGTTTTGGCGCCACCGCAATCGTTTTTGACACGTCCTGGTTGGACATGGCCAGGTCGTTTGCCTACAGTCCGCCGGCTTCGCCGATCGCTGCCTCTCGTCCCGTCGTTATTCACTAGCCGGCCTTCACTCCATGCGCTTGTCCCGCTTCTTACTGCCAACCTTGAAGGAAACGCCCGCCGAGGCGCAGATCGTCTCGCATCGGCTGATGCTGCGCGCCGGCATGGTCCGTCAGACCAGCGCCGGCATCTATGCCTGGCTGCCCTTGGGCTATCGCGTTTTGCGCAAGATTGAGCAGATCGTGCGCGAGGAACAGGACCGTGCCGGCTGCCAGGAACTGCTGATGCCGACAATCCAGCCGGCCGATCTGTGGATCGAAAGCGGGCGCTACGATGACTACGGCAAGGAGATGCTGCGCATCGAGGACCGGCACGAGCGCAAGCTGCTGTTCGGCCCGACCAATGAGGAGATGATCACAGACATCTTCCGCAGCGCCACCAAGAGCTACCGCGAACTGCCGCAGCTGCTCTATCACATTCAGTGGAAGTTCCGGGATGAGATCCGCCCGCGCTTTGGCGTCATGCGCGGCCGCGAATTCCTGATGAAGGACAGCTATTCCTTCGATCTCAGCTACGAGGCGGCGCGCATCTCATACGCCAAGATGTTCGCGTCCTATCTCAGAACCTTCGCCCGCATGGGCCTGCAGGCGATCCCGATGGAGGCCGATACCGGACCCATCGGCGGCGATCTCAGCCACGAATTCATTGTGCTGGCCGATACCGGGGAGAGCGGCGTCTTCTGCGACCGCCAGGCGCTGGAGCTAGACGTCCTCGATGGCGGTATCGACTACGACGACCATGCCGGTCTGGAGGCGCTGATGACGCGTTTCACCAGCCATTACGCGCGGACGGACGAAAAGCACGATGCCGAGCGTTTCGCCGCCGACGTGCCGGAGGATCGGCGCTATGAGGGCCGCGGCATCGAGGTCGGCCAGGTGTTCTATTTCGGCACCAAATACTCCGAGCCGATGAAGGCCGCGGTTGCCGACGCCGATGGGCATCCGGTGGATGTCCATATGGGCTCGTACGGCATCGGCGTGTCGCGGCTGGTCGGCGCGATCATCGAGGCTAGCCACGACGAGGACGGCATCATCTGGCCGGAGCCCGTGGCGCCCTACCAGGTCGGGCTGATCAACCTGAAATCCGGCGACGCGGAGTGCGACCGGGCCTGCGACGACATCTATCAGCGTTTGAACGCGGCCGGTGTCGAGACGCTCTACGATGATCGATCCGAACGGGCAGGGGCGAAGTTCGCCGATATGGACCTGATCGGGCTGCCGCATCAGTTGATCGTCGGTCCGCGTGGCCTGAAGGCGGGCATGGTCGAGCTGAAACGCCGGGCTACCGGCGAGCGCGACGAGTTGACCCTGGAGGTGGCGATCGGCCGGCTGACTGGCGCCCATGTGCTTTAAGGTCGCAGGGTGGCAGCACGCCCGGCGGCCATCGCCATCTCGCCGCAATTGGCCGCCAGATCAGTGCCCGCATTGACCCGACTTCCGACAGGTATGTAGCCATGTTCAGCGGTTTCGAGCGGTTGGTGGCGTTCCGGTATCTGCGTGCGCGCCGTCGCGAAGGCTTTATCTCAGTCATCACGACCTTTTCGCTGCTGGGCATCGCGCTGGGCGTGGCGACGCTGATTGTCGTCATGTCGGTCTTCAACGGCTTCCGCAGCGAGCTGGTCGGCCAGATCTTGCGGCTCAGCGGTCACCTGTCGGTCTATTCTTGGAGCGACGAGGGCCTGACCAACTACGCCGACCTGACCGAACAGTTGCTGGAAATCGACGGTGTCACCGCGGTCTATCCGACGATCGAGGGCCAGGCCTTCAGCCTCGGGCGCCAGCCCTTTGGCGGACCGGTCCGTGGCGTCCGCCCGGAAGACTTCTTGAGCCGCCCGGCCTTTTCGGAGGATCTGGTGGCCAACCCTGAGGTGCCGTTCGAAGGCGCCGATACCATCGCCGTCGGCTATCGCATGGCGGCGCGCCTGGGGCTCGGCTTGGGCGACACGCTGACTCTGGTCTCGCCCGCGACCGCCAACACGGCCTTTGGCACCCAGCTAAGGCAACGCGCGTTCACCATCGCCGGCATCTTCAATGCCGGCATCTTCGAGTACGACAATCTCTACATCTACATGCCGCTGGAGGCCGCGCAGATCTTCTACCAGCAGCCCGATGGGGTGACGGCGCTGGAGATCTTCCTCGACGACGCGGAAAACCTGGACGCGATGCGCGAAGAGATCCGCGCGGTGATCGGCGGCGCCGGGCGGATCTGGGACTGGCAGCAGGCCAATTCCGGCTTCATCGACGTGCTGCAGGTCGAGCGCAACGTGATGTTCGCGATCTTGACCATGATCATCCTGGTCGCCGCCTTCAACATCATCTCCGGCTTGGTGATGCTGGTGAAGGACAAGGGCCGCGCCATAGCGATATTGCGTACCATGGGCGCGACACGCGGCATGATCATGCGCATCTTCCTGATCACAGGGTCGTTTATCGGCGTCGTCGGCACGCTTTCCGGCTTCATTCTGGGCTTGCTGATCGCGGAAAACCTGGAATCGATCCGTGCCTGGCTGCAGGAGGTGACGGGGCGAGAGCTGTTCCCGGCCGAGTTCTATTTCCTCAGCCAACTGCCGTCGGAGATCGACTACGCCCAGGTCATCGCCATCGTGGTGATGTCGATTGGCCTATCGTTCCTGGCGACACTCTACCCGTCCTGGCGGGCCGCGCGCCTGCACCCTGTTGAGGCGCTGCGCTATGAATGAGGTCAGGCTGAGCCTGCAGGGAGTGACGCGGTACTTCGACCAGCCGGGCGGGGCGCTGAAGGTCTTGCAAGGCATCGATCTGACTGTCTCTGCCGGCCAGATGGTGGCCCTGGTCGGACCCAGCGGCGCCGGCAAATCCACCCTGCTGCAAATCGCCGGTTTGTTGGAACCGCCGACGGGTGGCGAAATCACCATCGGCGGGCGCGCTGCGGACCAGCTTTCCGACAAGGAACGCACGCGGATGCGCCGCGACGCCATCGGATTCGTCTATCAGTTTCACCACCTTCTGCCGGAATTTTCGGCCGAAGAGAACATTGCCCTGCCGCAAATCATCGCTGGCAAATCGAAGCGCGAAGCGCGCGCCAGGGCGGCGGAGCTGTTGGCGGCGGTCGGCCTCAGCCAGCGTGCTGGCCATCGCCCGGCAAAGCTGTCGGGGGGCGAACAACAGCGGGTGGCGATCGCGCGGGCGCTGGCCAACCGGCCGATCCTGCTGCTCGCCGATGAGCCGACAGGCAATCTGGACCACACGACGGCCGACAGCGTCTTCGCCATGCTGGCCGAGTTGATCCACACGACCGGCACGGCGGCGCTGGTCGCGACCCATAATCTGGAGTTGGCCGAGCGGATGGACCGCACGGTCGAGCTGCGCGACGGTTTTCTGCACGAGCAGCCGCGCGAACCTTCAAGACAGGCTCTCAGCTCGTAATCACCTGCTTTAGCCGAGCGGCGCCAGCCTCCAACAGCGGGATCGCCCGGTTGCGGGCCTCTTCGTCGAACCGTGTGATTAGGCCGGAGACGGCCAGTGCACCCTTCAACTCGCCCCGCGCGGAAAAAACCGGCGTCGCGATCGAGGCGATGTTCGGGTTGTGGGCGCCGACCGAAACCGCGCTTCCGTTTTCATTCAGCGTCGAGGGGTCGCCGCTTGGGTCGCCGGAAAAGAACCGAAGAACCTGACCCGACGCGCCGGTTTGCAGCCGCAGCCGCATGCCTTCCTCCATGTGAAAGCGCATGAGGTTGGGCGAGTTTTCCCGATAGAGGCAAACGCGCTCGTCGCCCGCCTTCACATAAAAGGAAGCTGTCTCGCCGGTGGCGCCGACGAGTTCCCGCAAGACCGGGCGGATGTCCTGACCGCTCTCGAAATCCTGGCCGAAGATCAGGCCGAGCCGCCAGATGCTGGCGCCGATTGCGTAGCGGCCGTCGGACTCTCTGTTGATGAAGCCATAAAGCGCCATCGACGTGGTCAGCCGCAGGATCGTGCTCTTGTGCAGGCCCGTCTCCTTGGCCAGTTCCGACAGCGTCAATCGCGGCTTCTGGCTGGTGAAGGCGTTCAGGATCGACATCGCCCGTTCAACGGATTCGGTTCTCAGCGCACCCATGGCTGTTCTCTCTGACGAAACAATCGTTCTCTTTTATTGCCAAACACGGCGCGCCTTGTCTAGCTTCCGGTCATGCCGCTCAGCCATCCAGGTACCCAGACAGCTGAAATCGAGGGCACGGCCTTCCGGGCTGCCGATTATGCCGGCCGTCTTGGCAAATCGGTACGCCGGTTGCCCTATGCGCTGCGGGTGCTGGCGGAAAACGTGATGCGGCAGGACCCCGAGGGTGACGCCGTCTTGCATGTCGCGGCGCGGCAGGGTGGCGCGGTACCGTTTCGTCCGTCCCGGTTGCTGCTTCAAGACATGCTCGGTTTGGCCCTGTTGGTCGACATCATGGCCATGCGCTCGGCGGTTGCCGATCAAGGCGGCGAGCCTGCGCGCATCGACATGGCGCTGCCCGTGGACCTGATCATCGACCATTCGATGACGATCAACCACTGGGCGGACGACGACGCGCTGTCGAACAACCAGCGCCGCGAGTTCGAGCTCAATCGCGAGCGGTTTGCCTTCATCAAGGCGTGCGAGGCGCGCTTTCCAAACTTGCGCGTCTTCCCGCCCGGCGGCGGCATCATGCATCAGATCAATCTGGAGTATCTGGGCAGGGTGGTCGGCGAGACGGCACCAGGTTCGGGGCTGTTGGCGCCAGACACCAATTTGGGCACCGACAGCCACACGCCCATGATCAACGGTCTCGGCGTACTGGGCTGGGGCATCGGCGGTCTTGAGGCCGAGGCGATCATGTTCGGCGAGCCGACAGCGGTGAACGTGCCGCGCGTCGTGGGTGTCGAGGTCTCGGGCAGCCTCTCCCATGAGGCGACGGCCACGGATATCGCCCTGACTCTGGCCGAGAAACTACGCGCGGTCGGCGTGGTGGATTGCTTTGTCGAGCTTTTCGGCCACGGCTATGGCCGGCTGTCCGTCGCCGACAGGGGCACGATCGCGAACATGGCCCCGGAATATGGCGCGACCTGCGTCTTCTGTCCGTCCGACGCCAACACCGTGCGCTATCTGCGCGAAACGGGCCGCGCGGCGGAACATGTGCGCCTGGTCGAGGCCTACAACCGCGCACAGGGGCTCTGGTTCGAGGAGACCGATCCGGCGATCGAGTACGACGAGGTCGTCCCGCTTGATCTCAACAAGGTTGGCCGCTCAGTCGCCGGCCCTGGCCGTCCTGAACAGCGCATCGATCTGGCCGACGCTGCCGAAGCGCTTGCCCATGAGGGGGAACACGAGGCCCGCCGCCGCGTGCCGGTCAGCGAGAGAGATCATGAGATCGGCGATGGCGATGTCGTCGTCGCGTCGATCACCAGCTGCACCAACACGGCCAATCCCCGAAACATGATACTCGCCGGATTGCTTGCCAGGAACGCCGTGGCGCGCGGCCTTCAGGTAAGACCGCATGTGAAAACGTCGCTTGCCCCAGGCTCACGGGTCGTGGCGCGCTACTTGTCCGAAAGCGGACTGCAAGGCGCGCTGGACCGGCTCGGCTTTCACGTCGCGGCCTTTGCCTGTTCGACCTGCAACGGCATGTCCGGCCCGCTGGCGCCGGAGCACGAGGCGGCGATCAATGACCATGACGTCAAAGGCGTCGCCGTGCTGTCCGGCAATCGCAACTTCGCCGGCCGCATCCACCCCCTCGCGTCACGCAACGTGCTGACGGCGCCGCCCCTCGTGGTCGCCTACGCACTTGCGGGCACGATCTTGAAGGACATTACGACCGAGCCGTTGGGCCATGACTGGTCCGGCGGCCCGGTAACGCTTGCCGATCTATGGCCGGACGAAGCGGAGGTGGACGCGATCATCGACGCCCATCTGACGCCGGATCGGTTCCTGTCAACCTACCGACGGATCGGCACCGTCAACGAGGATTGGAACGCCTTGGAGGCCGAGGCCGGCGATTATGACTGGACGCCGTCGACCTATGTCAGTTTCCCGCCCTTCGTGAAGACCATCGCGCCGCATCTCGAGCCCATGGGGCCGCTGACAGGTCTGCGGCCCCTGGCGATCCTGGGCGACAGTATCACCACCGATCATATCTCGCCCTCCGGCGCGATCGTTCCGGACAGCGATGCCGCCAAATTTCTGCGTGCGCAAGGCATCGATCCGGTCGATTTCAACTCGTTTGGAACAAGGCGCGGCTGTTCGGACATCGTAATCCGGTCGACATTCGCCAATGTGCGCTTGAGAAACGAGATGACGCCGGACCATGAAGGCCCCTGGACGCGTGTCGAACCCGAAGGCAAGATCGTTTCAATGTTCGAGGCGATCGACACGTATGTTACGCGCGGCCAGAAGCTGGTCGTCATCGGCGGCAAGGAGTATGGCTGCGGCTCGTCGCGCGACACGGCCGCCAAGGCGCCCTGGCTCGCTGGCGTTCGGGCGGTCATCACAGAGAGCTTTGAGCGCATCCACCGGTCGAACCTGGTGAACATGGGCATCGCGCCGCTTTGCTTTGTCACCGGAACGAACCGCCACACCTTGGGGCTGGATGGCGCCGAGACCTTCGATATTGGGCTTTCCGATGATCTGACGGCTGCATCGCTGACGGTTCATCGAACCAATGGCGCTGTCGAAACCGTTCCGTTGGATCTGCGTCTCTACAACGACGTCGAGCGCGAGACGTTCCGCCATGGCGGCCTGCTGCCGCGCGCGTTTCGCGGATTTGTCGCGGCGGCCGCCTGATGTCGGCGATGCGCATTCCAGCCGTGTTCGCCCGCGGCGGCACCTCGAAGGCGGTGCTGTTCAAAGGGTCCGACCTGCCGCCCGATATTGATCTGCGCAACCGCATCTTTTGCCAGATTTTGGGCTCCCCCGATCCTTACGGCCGCCAGCTCGACGGCATGGGGGGCGGCATCTCATCCCTGTCGAAGGTCGTGATCGTCGAACCGTCGGCGCGCGACGACGCCGACATCGACTACACATTCGTTCAGGTCGCGATCGATCAGGCGGTCGCAGACTATGGGTCCATGTGTGGCAACATGTCTGCCTCGGTCGGACCGTTCGCGGTCGACGAGGGCATGGTGAAGGCCACGGGCGATACCGCGACAGTGCGGGTCTACAACACCAACACGGACGCCCTCTTCAGGGCGACCTTTCCGATCGAAGTCGGCAAAACCGTTGAGGAGGGCGCGTTCGAGATACCGGGCGTGGCGACCAGGGGCGCGAAGATCCGTCTCGACTATTTCGATCTGGGCGGCGCGGCGACGGGGTCGCTGTTGCCGAGCGGCAGCGTTCGAGACGTCCTGTCCGTCGACGGTGTCGGCGAGATCGATGTCTCGATGGTCGATGCCTCCAACCCGGTGGCGTTCATCCGTGCCGCCGATCTGGGTCGGACCGCGCTTGAGGCGCCCGCGGACTTGGACGCGGATCGGGACCTGATGGCGAAGCTGGACAAGATTCGGCGGGCGGCGTCGGTCGCGATGGGGATGTCGGACCGGCCGGAAACCGCCATTCTCTCCAACCCGAAGATCGCCATGCTCGGACCTCCAGGCGCCTTTACCGCGCTTGATGGCCGGACCTACGAGGCGAGCAGCTATCAAATCGCCGTTCGCATCGTCTCAATGGGCAACGTCCACAGGGCCGTGACCCTGACGGGCGCCATGTGTCTGGCGACAGCCATGCGCATTCCCGGCACGATTGCGCACGAACTGGCCGCCGACGGAGATGCGACGCTGATCGGCAATCCGTCCGGGCTGCTGCCGGTTGAGGCCGAGGTCCGCGCGACCGAGGACGGGTTCGAGGCGGTGTCCGCGACCACCTACCGCACCCAGCGTCGGCTAATGGAAGGGTCCGTGCTGGTACCGGCGGAAGCGTTAGAGGCGGCGGCATGAAGCACACCCTGCAGCCGGCCCCGACGACCGATCTCAGTGATGCCAACCCCGGCAAGGCGCGCCCCGTCGTGGCGCCGTTCGTCGATTTCGGCGCCCGCACGATGTTCGCGGGGCGTATCCGCACGGCGGTTACAATGGAAGACACCAAGCTGGTCCAGCAGCTGTTTCGCGAACCGGGCGAGGGGGCGGTTTGCGTCGTCGATGGCGGCGGATCGCTTCACAGCGCCCTGTTGGGCGACATTAACGGCGACATTCTTCAGCGGAACGGCTGGGCCGGCATCGTCATCAACGGCGCCGTTCGAGACGCCGAACGGCTGGCCCAGATCGACATCGGCATCAAGGCCGTGGGCGTAACGCCCGTGCGTAGCGGCAAGACGGGCATCGGCGCGGTCGATGTGCCGGTCGCGTTCGGGCGCGTACTGTTTGAGCCGGGCCAATGCCTCTATTGCGATGCCGACGGCATCATCGTCAGTGATGAGCCTCTGTTCTCGACAGAACCCCGGTAAGGAGATAGCAAGGTTCGTGAAGCCATGAAGTTGCGCCGAAACGGGCGGCGTATGTCCACTTCGAACAAAGAAAACCAACCCGTTGAACAGATCAATTGGAGGAACCCATGATCAACATCCCCCTCATGCGCACAACGGCCGTTGCTGCGCTTGCGCTGGCCACCTCGTTCGGAGTGGCTACGACGGCGTCTGCTCAGAGCGAGCCCGCAATCGACAGCATCCACTTCCTGATCCCCGGCGGCGCCGGCGGTGGCTGGGACGGCACCGCGCGTGGCACCGGCGAGGCGCTGACTGGTGCCGGCCTGGTTGGCACCGCCAGCTACGAAAACATGTCCGGCGGCGGTGGCGGCCGGGCCATCGGCTACATTATCGAGAATGCCGAGAGCAATCACGGCACCCTGATGGTGAATTCCACGCCGATCATCATCCGGTCGCTGACCGGCATGTTCCCGCAGAACTTCCGCGACCTGACGATGGTCGCCGGCACGATCGGCGACTATGCCGCGATCGTCGTCGCCGACGACAGCGCCGTCCAAGGCATGCCCGACCTGATCTCGGCGTTCGAGGACGACCCGTCAGCGGTCTCCGTCGGCGGCGGTTCGGTGCCGGGCGGCATGGACCACCTGGTCGCGGCCATGGTCATGCAGGCGGGCGGTATCGATCCAACGCAGGTCACCTATGTCGCGTATGACGGTGGCGGCGAGGCGCTGGCCGGCCTGTTGTCAGGCGAGATCGACGCGCTGTCGACCGGTTTCAGCGAGGCAGTCGAGCTGGCCCGGGCTGGTGAGGTCCGGATCGTCGGCGTGACCTCCGACGAGCGGGTGCCGACCTATGACGAGGCCCCGACCATGGTCGAGCAAGGGCTGGACACGACCTTCGTGAACTGGCGCGGTTTCTTCGGCCCGCCGGACCTGCCTGAAGAGACCCTGGCCGCGTATCAGGAGGTTCTGGCCCAGATGTACGACACCGATGAGTGGGAGGAAGTGCGCCAGCGCAATGGCTGGGTGAACATCCACAACTCCGGCGCGGACTTCGAGACCTTCCTGGAAAACCAGGAACAGGAAATTGGCGACCTGATGAGAACGCTCGGCTTCCTATGATCCAATAACAAAACTCCGCCCGGTCGAAAGGCCGGGCGGACCATAACAAAACAGGGAGGGCACGATGGCACTCGACCGCTGGATCGCCCTGGTCATCTTGCTGGTCTTCCTGGCCTATGGCTATGGGGCCTGGTTCACCATGGACGCGTCGTTGCCGCCGATCTTGCAACGCAATCCGATCTGGCCATCAAGCTTTCCCAAAGTGCTGTCGATCGCCGGCGCACTCGTCTCGCTGGCGGTCATCTTCAATCTCGAAAAGTCAAAGCTCGACGCGGAGACCCGCGAAATCAACTATCGTCGCCTGCACGACTACAAGGTCGGCCAGGCCGCTTTGTTGATCGGGTTCATGATCGCCTACGCGCTGTTGTTGCGGCCACTGGGTTTCTTGATCTCGACATTCCTGTTCCTGACGCTGGGCGCCACCATCCTTGGTGAGCGGCGCCTGGTCATAACGATGATTGTGGCAGCCGCAGCGGCCGGGATCGTCTGGTATCTGGTCGAACAGGTGCTCGGCATCTTCCTGCGCCCGCTACCGACGTTCTTGTGAGGGGAAGAAACCATGCTTGAAGGCCTCTATATCGGCGTTTCTTCCGCCTTTTCGCTCACCAACATCATGATGGTGGTCGGCGGCTGTCTGATCGGCACGTTCATCGGCATGCTGCCCGGCCTAGGCCCGATGTCGATCATCGCCATCATGATCCCGGTCGCGATCACCATCGGCGATCCGTCGTCGGCCTTGATCCTGCTCGCCGGTGTCTATTACGGCGCTATCTTCGGCGGCTCGACATCGTCGATCCTGATCAACGCACCGGGCATCGCCTCGACCGTGGCCACCAGCTTCGACGGCTATCCGCTGGCGCGCCAGGGCAAGGCGGGCAAGGCCTTGACGATCGCGGCCATCGCCTCGTTCACCGGCGCCACGGAGGCCAAGGCCGGCGCGAAGATCATCAGCAGGATGGCGCCAACCGTGCCG
>JBCBSH010000034.1:0-26219 GCA_039819285.1 Pseudomonadota bacterium | reverse complement strand
TGCGGGCTTGCGCAGGCCACCGGTGATGACCAGGGTTACATCGCCCCGACCCGCCCGGTCGAGATGGCGCCGCGCCCGCGCCAGGGCCGGGATCGTCGGCACCGAGATGTTGTCGCGAAACAGGATCGGCGCGGCCCCCGTGCCGCCGCCGCGACCGTCAAGAATGATGTAATCGACACCGACATCCAGTGCGGCATCGATGTCCTTCTCGATGTGCTGCGCCGACAGCTTGTAGCCGATGGGTATGCCGCCGGTTCGGTCGCGGACGGCATCGGCGAAATCGCGGACGTGACTGACCTCCGTCCAGTCGGGAAAGCGCGGGGGCGAAATGGCGTCTTCGCCCTCGCCGAGCCCGCGCACCTCGGCGATCTTTCCCTTCACCTTCGGGCCGGGCAGATGGCCGCCTGTGCCGGTCTTCGCGCCCTGGCCGCCTTTGAAATGGAACGCTTGCACCCGGTCCAGCTTGTCCCAGGCGAAGCCGAACCGCGCCGAGGCCAGTTCATAAAAGTATCGGTCACAGGCCTCCTGCTCCTCCTGCAGCATGCCGCCCTCGCCGGAACAGATGCCAGTGCCGGCAAGATCCGCGCCGCGCGCCAGGGCGACCTTGGCGGGTTCGGACAAGGCGCCGAAGCTCATGTCCGACACCATGAGGGGGATGTCGAGGGTCAGCGGCTTTTGGGCGTTGGGCCCAATCACCACGTCGGTGCCGACCGGGTCCTCGTCCAACAGCGGCACGCGATGGAGTTGGGCGGTCAGGATCTGGATGTCGTCCCAAGTCGGCAAGTCCGACCGCGGCACACCCATCGCGTCGACGGCGCCGTGATGGCCGGTCTTGCTGAGACCATCGCGGGCATATTGCTGGATGAGGCCGTTGTGAGGCTCTTCCTCCGTGCCGTGGCTGGTGTCTGCGTAAAGGCCGAGATAGGACGAGCGATCGAAGGGCTGCGGATGGTCCACCGCCCAGGCACTGATCTCGTCCTCGTCGACCAGAACGGCTGCGTCTTCAACCCAAGAGGTGAATTTCTGCAGCGCCTCTTCGTTGGCATATTCCGAAACGCCGGTGTCGAGCCGATAGTCCCAATTGTGGACGCCGCAGATCAGGTTGTGGCCGCGCACATGCCCATCGGCCATCAAGGCACCGCGATGCAGGCAGCGGCCATAGAACACTGAGATCTCGTCGTCATAGCGGACGACGACGAGATCGACCTCGCCGACCAGGGCATAGGCTGGTTGGCGGTCGGCCAGTTCGTCAAACGTGGCGATTTGGACTTTTTTCATGTCGGGCCTCTGTTGGGGGCGGGCACGGGCAACACGTTTGGATAGGCGCTATCCTAAAGCGTGGAGATCACCGTTCCAGGCTTTTGAAGGCAATGATGTTGGCTGCCGTTTCGGGGCCGATGGGCCGGTAAACGATCCAACGCATCGGCGGCGTGCGCGACAAACAACGCATCAAAACATGTTGAAGGCGCGTGAGCGCGGATTACGGCATGATCGCGTCG
Source organism: Pseudomonadota bacterium (assembly GCA_039819285.1). Classification (GTDB taxonomy): domain Bacteria; phylum Pseudomonadota; class Alphaproteobacteria; order DSM-16000; family Inquilinaceae; genus JANQGH01. The sequence continues at coordinate 24,720 of JBCBSH010000034.1, read as the reverse complement.
GTCGTCCCGACCACCGTTTGCGGTTGATGAGTTGAGTTGATCTTGCCGCCGGCTGTGTCAGACTGAGGCTAATGGGCAACGCTCTGATCACGATTATCCAGGTCTATGGCGCCTTGGGCGGGTTGGTTGCCATTGCCTTCCTGTTTTGGGGCGTCGACCGGATCGCGCCGGACGCGCGCGGCGCCTACGTCTTTCGGCCGCTGCTGATCCCGGGTGTGGTGCTGCTGTGGCCGCTCGTGCTTTGGCGCTGGCAAGTATTAGAGCGCGAACGCGACGTTGCCCAGCGCCGCCACAAACCACCCCGCCGGTCGCAGGACGTCTTCGCCGCGGTCCTGGCGCTCGCCATCCCAGTTATTCTGGTGGTGGCCTTGTTGATCCGTCAGCAGGGGCCATTCGAATGGCCGGCGCAGGAGATTGAGCAAGCCTCAACCGAGGAGGCCAGCCAGTGAGCGTCAAGTACATTCCTGTTCAGTGGAATCCGAATAAGTACTTCTACGATCTTGTTCTGCTGGTCTGCGTCGCGGTCTACATCCTCGTCTTTATTCGGATCGGCACGCCCGAGGCCGGCGTGACCCGACCGATCGACGGCGCCATCATCCGTATGCGCGCCTTCGGCACCTGTGCCTTTCTGATGCTGACGGTGATCCTGTGCATCGGCCCGCTGGCGCGGCTGGATCGGCGCTTCCTGCCGCTGCTGTACAACCGTCGGCACTTCGGCGTTCTCACATTTCTGGTCGCGCTGACGCACGTCGTTTACGTGCTGAACTGGTACTATGCGTTCAGCGACATCTCGCCGATCGTGGGTTTGCTGACGACCAGCGAGACCTCGGGCCAGCTTCTGGGCTTTCCCTTTGAGTGGTTCGGCATGCTGGCGCTGGTGATCCTGGCGATCCTGGCCTTCACCAGCCACGATTTCTGGCTCGCCTTTCTGTCCGCGCCGGTTTGGAAACGGCTGCATCTGCTGATCTACATCGCCTATGCCGCCGCGGTTGCCCATTTCGCGCTGGGCTATCTGCAGGACGCAACCAACCCCTTCTTCATGATCGTCGCTGGTGGCGGGGCCGTGATGGTGTCGGTTTTGCACCTCGCCGCCGGGCTCAAGGCGTCGGCCGACGGTGCGCAGGACCGGAAAGGCGATTGGATCGAGGTTGGCGACCCGGCGGTCATCCCGGACGGCCGGGCGATCATCGTTCGGATCAAGGGCAACGAACGGGCCGCCATCTTCCGCAACGGCGATGCCTTGTCGGCCGTGTCCAACGCGTGTGCTCATCAAAACGGCCCGCTTGGCGAGGGGCGCATCATCGATGGCTGCATCACCTGTCCCTGGCACGGGTTCCAGTACCGGCCGGAGGATGGTTGCGCGCCGGCGCCGTTCACCGAAAAGATCCCGACCTACGATCTGAGGCTGGAGGGCGACACGCTTTTGATCGCAGCCAAGGCGCATCCGCCTGGCACGAAGGTCGATCCCTTGACTGTCCCGGAGCGTGCGGAATGAGCAACAAACGCGACGACAGCTTCTTCATCGGCTGGGCCGCGCCGCCCAGCCCCTTGCGCTGGTTCATGGTTGCAGTCGCCGGTTTCCTGATCGTGCTGTTCGCCTGTTCGGCCTATGTCATCGCCGCGACCCAGGCCGATCCGGGCGGCGGATCGTTCCGCTTTGACTGGGGGCGCCAGAACGTGGTCGGCGTCCTCTCGCTCGATCCCTATCCCGTCATCCATGTCACCGAAAGCGAACGGTTTCCGGCCGGCCACGCGCTCTTGCTGTCCGGCAACGGCAAGCGCGGTGTGCAGGAGCGGGCCGAACCGCTGGACGGCCAACTGGTCCAGGCCTCCGGCGTGATCATCAATCGTGGTGACATCGACATGCTGCAAGTCCGCAACGGCGAAGCGGGCTTGAGCGCGGCGGAGGGCGACGCCGCCACGCCGATCGAGACAGAAGACCTGGGTCATTGGCGCATCGCTGGCGAGATCTGCGACGGCAAGTGCTACACGGGCGCGATGCGTCCGGGCCAGGGCTTGGCCCATCGGGCCTGTGCCAATTTCTGCATCATTGGCGGCGTGCCGCCCATCTTCGTCAGCACGGTGCCCGTGGAGGGTGAGGAGTTCCTGCTGCTGGCCGGCCCCGACGGCGGCCCTATACCGGACGAACTGATGGCCCAGGCCGCGATCCTGCTGGAGATCGAAGGCCAGGTCGAACGGCTGGGCGACCTGCTGGTGTTCCAGGTCGACCCCGACACGATTTCCGTGTTCTAGCCATGAAACCCGTCCACATCGTCGGCTTGGTCTTGTTTGCGATCTTGTGCGTGCTGGTCTGGCTCGCCTACGACCAGGTGACGGTGCTGCGGGGCACCATGTATTGGGAGTTCCGATATCTGATCCTCGGTGTGGTGGTTTTCCTCGTTCTGTCGCTGGTGCAATGGGTCTGGGGTAAGGTTGCAGACAGAAAGCCCACGGCCGAAACAGATGAGGCGAACGCTGAACAGATTGAACCGGGCGACGCCTGACGCTCGCCGGATTCTAGGCCCATCCCAAGACCGGCTTTCGTGCGTGACCATGTGAGAAAAGAACAACCGTGCTGAAATCGATCCATCCGCTGCTGACCGCCGACCTGCTTTATGTCCTGCGTGCCATGGGGCATGGGGACGAGCTTGTGGTCGTCGACTCGAACTTTCCCCTCACGTCGGTCGCTGCGACGACCGTGCGCCGGCGTCCGGTCTTGCTTGCCGGCGCCAACGTCGTCGAGGCGAGCGCGGCCATCCTGTCGGTGCTGCCCGTCGACACCTTCGTCGATCAGGCGGCGTGGCGCATGGAGGTGGTTGGCGATCCTGCCGCCTGGCCCGAGGTTCAGCGCGAGGTTCAGGAGGTTCTGGACGCGGCCGAAGGCCGTTCCAGGCCGCTCGCGTCCTTGGAGCGCATGGCGTTTTACGAACAGGCCAAACGGGCCTTCGCCGTGGTCGGCACGTCGGAGGAACGTTCCTATGGCTGCTTCATCTTCAAAAAAGGTATTGTTCTCCCCGACGGCAGCACCGCTTGATCTTGGCGGTGCGTTGCGCACCGAAAGGAAGGCGAGACCATGCGTGTAGATGGCCGTGCGATGCGGACGATCTGGCTCAACGACAATGGCTGGGCCGTTGATATCATTGACCAAACGCGGCTGCCCCATGCGTTTGAGATCGTCACCCTTAAGACGCCGGAAGAGGCGGCCCATGCCATCAAGAACATGCTGGTTCGCGGCGCGCCGCTGATCGGTGCCACCGCCGCCTACGGCATGGCGCTTGCGATGCACCGGGACACATCCGACGCCAGCATCTCGCACGCCTACGATGTCCTGCTCGAAACCCGCCCGACCGCGTCAAACCTGCGATGGGCGCTTGATCGCGTGCGCGCCGCGCTTATGCCGCTGCGACCGGACGAGCGGGAGGAGGCGGCATACCGGCTGGCCGTGGACCTGGCGGACGAAGACGTTGCCATCAATGCCGATATTGGCCGCCACGGCCTGCCGATCATCACGGCGATCGCCGAGGCCAAGGGCGGCGAGCCGATCAACATCCTGACCCATTGCAACGCTGGCTGGCTGGCGACAGTCGACTGGGGCACGGCGACGGCGCCCATCTACATGGCCCATGACGCCGGCATCCCGGTCCATGTCTGGGTCGACGAGACCAGGCCGCGCAACCAGGGCGCGTATCTGACCGCGTGGGAACTGGCCAATCACGGCGTGCCGCACACCGTGATCGTCGACAATGCGGGGGGGCATCTCATGCAGCATGGCCTCGTTGACATGTGCATCACCGGCACCGATCGAACAACGGCCACCGGGGATGTCTGCAACAAAATCGGCACGTATTTGAAAGCCTTGGCCGCCCACGACAACGGCGTGCCGTTCTATGTCGGCCTGCCGTCGCCGACCATCGACTTTTCCATCAGCGACGGCGTCGCGGAAATCCCCATCGAGCAACGCTCGGCCGAAGAGGTCACCCACATTCCCGGCCGCCTGGAAAACGGCGAGATCGCGACGGTCCAGATCACGCCGGATGCCAGCCCCGCCGCGAACTACGCCTTCGACGTTACCCCAGCAAGGCTGGTCACGGGCCTGATCACCGAACGCGGTGTGGCCGAGGCCTCGCGCGAGAGCATCGCAGCGCTGTTTCCCGAACGGATCAGGCAAAGCGCCTGAGTCTTATCCGGCGGCTGCCGCAACCTCTCTTGCGCGTCTCGTAACGGCCGTGATGTCGTTGAAGCTGCCGGTTTCGAGCACCAGTTCACGGGCCAGCGACAGGCATTTGCGTTCGCACTTGGCGCGAATGTCCGGGTCCTCGATCCATTCCAGATCGATGTTGTGGGCCAGACCCAATATGCGGCGGATCATCTTGGCACCGGCAAAGCCGAGGGCCTCGTGCAGCATGATGTCCATGAACCGCTCGCGCTCCTCCGCCAATGCGCTTCGGCCGGCCTCGTCAGCGAACAGGTCGTGGGGATAGCCGTCGCCCTTTCCTTCGGCTTCCCAAAGCGCGATGAACCGAGCGCGAAAGCCGGCCCAAAAGGCCTCGATCGTCTCCAGCACCCAAGCCTGGTATGCGGCCCTCGGCGTTTCGGAGGGCCGGCCCTCCGCCGCATGGCCGTCTTGGGCGAAGAAGTTGATCAGCAAGTTGCCGATGACCGCACCAAGATCGAACCCCCGTGGGCCGTAGAAGGCGAACTCGGGGTCGATGATTCTGGTATCGTCCGGCGTCAGCATGACCGAACCGGTATGCAAGTCGCCGTGCAAAAGCGCCTCGGTCGAGCCCATGAATTTCAGCTTCAGGCGTGAGATGGCCAGCTTCAACTCGGTGTCGGCCTCGAAAGCCGCCTTGACCGGGTCCAGTTGCGGGCTGGTCCAGCGATTGCGCTCATTCGCGCGATAGGGGTCGGTAAAGATCAGATCCTCGGTGATTCGGCACAGCTCCGTATTGCCGGCAAACACGGCTACCCGCTGCTTCACCGCCTCGGCGGGCAAAAACAGGGTCGAGGTCTTGAACAGGGTTTGGGCGCAGTATTCGGCAATGTCTTCAGCGAATTTGGGGTAAACGACGCCGTCGATCATGCCCCGGCGCATAATGATGTGCGGGCTCAGCTTCTCCATCACGATCGCGAACATCTCCGGATCGTAATGGTAAACCTCCGGGATCAGCCGGCCGACATGCCGTCCGTGATCGACCATGCATTCATGCTCGAAGAACGCCCGTTCCAGCGGCATCGGCCAGTCCGGCCCGACCAGCCGGACGTAGGGCAGGGACTGCTTCACGCAGCAGGACCCGTCCGGCCCGTCGACCAGAAACACCAGGTTCAAATTGCCGTCGCCGACCTCGCCAACCGACCAAGCCGCGGGTTCTTCCCCAAGCCGTTGGCGCACGGATGGCAAAGCGGCGACGAACGCCTTTACGTCTTCCTCATCCAGAAAACGATAACCTTCTGGTGTCTGTAGCTGCATGACGCCTTTATTGGTTGTTGCTAACTGCTCATCTGCCCCTAACCCGATAGGGGGTTGAAGTTATTACCAGTAAACCGGACGCAGGGTTGACAATCTCTGGCCGGTGACGAACCTTCCTCACAACAAGAAACAATTCAACGTCCTTGTGCCGGCATCGGAAAAACCGGTCGGCTCAGACGAAGAATGCGGGAGGTGTTTCGGGGTGATCAACGCGTACGCGCGCCCTCATTGTGCCAGTCGCCGGTTCGCCGTTCGTGGCCGGTAGCTTACCCCAGCCGCCCGGGGGCGGGGTGCCGCCCGATTGGTTCCAGAACCGGCGCCGTCGCGGTTTTCACCTAGTCCCCAGATGGGTGCCGGCGGTCATGGTCGGCATCCCGATCCTGGTGATCGTTTTGATCGTCATCTACCCGACGATCTGGATGTTCTATCACGCGTTCCACGACACAAACATGATGAGCCTGTTCCGGCAGGACTGGCAGCCGGTCGGCTTTCAGAACTTCGAAGCTGTTCTGTCGTCCGAGCGATTTTTGAACTCGCTCTGGCATCTCGCGATCTATCTGACCTTCGGCGCCTGCCTGCAGGTGATCCTGGGCACAATCCTGGCGCTGATCCTTTACGAATCGGTCAAGACCGGCTGGATGCGCGTGGTGCTGCTGATCATCATGGTGCTGCCCATGATGCTGCCGCCGTCGATCACCGGCATCCTGTGGCGGTTCTTGCTGCAGGCATCGAACGGGGCGGTGAACCACATCCTGTTGAATGTCGGCATTCTTGAAGGCACCGAACGCATCGACTGGTTTTCCGTCGACCTGTCGCTTTGGTCGCTGGTGATTGCTGACACCTGGCAATGGACGGCGCTGCCGCTGCTGATCGTGTTTTCCGGGCGGGTGTCGCTGCCGCCGGCGGTCTACGAGGCAGCGAAGGTCGACGGCGCCTCCGGCTATCAGGTCATGCGGCGGCTGACCTTGCCGATGCTGCGCGAGATCATCGCGATCGCCTTCATCCTGCGCTTCATGGACGCCTACAAGTTCGTCGACAAGGTCTATGTCATGACCTCCGGCGGGCCCGCCCAGTCGAGCGAACTGCCGGTCTACATCGCCTTCCAGACCGGCATTCGGGAGTTCCAGGTCGGCCTGGCCGCCGGCTACGCCATCATCATCTTTGTCGGCGCCGCGCTGATCATCACCCTGTTCCTGCAGTATCTGAAACGGGTGATGCGCAATGCCGGCGTGGTCGATTAGCGGGGGCGGATGATGGCAACGTCCCGAACCACGGCTTCAGCCGGCCAGCCCAACTACCGGCTCATCCGATACGTGCTCTTGGCCTTCCTGGTCATCTGGCTCGTATTCACCCTGTTCCCGCTCTATTTCGCGGTCATCACGGCCCTGAAGCCGGTTGAGGAGATCAACCGGATGGTGCCGACCTTTTGGCCGGAGACCTTCCGGATCGACAATTTCTCCGGCATCTTCGCCGATCCGGGCAGCCTGAAATCGCTGATCGATTCGATCATCATCGCGTCCGCCAACACGGCCTTGTCCTTGGTTCTGGGCACGCTGGCCGGCTACGCGCTGGCGCGCTACCTGCGCGGCGCGCTGGGTGAGAACCTGGCGTTCTTCATTCTGTCACAGCGCATGTTCCCGCCGGTCGCCATCCTGATTCCGATCTTCTTCCTGTTCGACGCCACCCCCTGGGGGACCGACAGCTACATCACGCTGATCCTGCTCTATCTGGTCTTCAACATGCCTCTGGCGACCTGGCTGATGATGGTGTTCTTCCGCGACGCGCCGAAGGAGCTTGAGGAGGCCGCCTATCTGGACGGCTACACCCCGCTGCGCGCCTTCTTCAAGGTCACCCTGCCGCTGGTTGTGCCGGGCATGATCTCGGTCGCCATGTTGTGCTGGATCTTCGCCTGGAACGAATACCTGTTCGCCAATTTGCTGACCGGCACCACGGTCAAGACCTTCCCCGTGCACATCCCGACCTTCGTGGCGGGCAGCCAGACCTTGTGGAACTTCGTCATGGCCTTTTCGCTGGTGGCCATGCTGCCACCAGTGATCCTGTTCATCATCCTGCGCCGCTACATGGTGCGCGGCCTGTCGCTCGGCGTCGTGAAGGGCTAACCGGTCATGGCGCGCCTGGTACTCGATGAGATTTGCAAGGGCTGGGACTTTCCGGTCCTGGACCGGCTGTCGCTGACGGTCGAGGAGGGTGAGTTCTTCGTCATCGTCGGCCCGTCGGGCATCGGCAAGACGACCCTGCTGCGCTGCGTTGCCGGTCTGGAAAGGCTCGACGCTGGCAGGGTATTCATCGGCGACCGGGACGCCACGACGATCAAACCTTATCGCCGCGGCGTGGCAATGACGTTCGAGAGCTACGCGCTCTACCCGCATCTGAGCGTGTACGAGAATATCGCCAGCCCCTTGCGGGCCCGCCGGCTGCCCAAGGCGACGATCGACCGGACGGTAGCCAGCGTCGCCGCGCTCCTAAAGATCGACCATCTGCTCGACCGGCGCCCGCACGAGGTTTCCGGTGGGCAGAAACAGCGGACCGCGCTTGGCCGCACGCTGGTCGCGCAGCCGGACATTTTCCTGCTCGACGAGCCGATCAGCCATCTCGACGCCAAAATCCGCCACGAGTTGCGCCGCCAGTTCCACACGCTGGAAGAATTGCGCCGGGTGGCGACGCTGTATGTAACCCACGACTACTCCGAGGCGCTTTCACTTGGCGACCGGATCGGCGTGATGGGCAAGGGCGGCCTAATACAGGTCGGCAGCCCGCGCGACGTCTTCGAGAATCCTGCGGACCTGTTCGCCGCGCGGGTTCTTGGCCAGCCATCGATCAATGAGTTCCAAGCGATGATCGAGCGCGACGCCAACGGCATTCACGTGTCGGTCGCGGACGGTGCCATCCGGTTCCCGCCGGCCGGACTGCACGCGTCCGTGCTTGGCCGACGCCAGGACATGGGCATTGCCGTCGGTATGCGTCCCCAACATCTTTCCGTGTTGCCCGAGGGGGTCGAGGCGCACCGCCCGACGGTCACGGGGTCCGTTGACGTTTACGAAGCGCTCGGCGCAACGGGCGTTCTGATCGCGAAGGTCGGGGATCAGCAGATGACAGTCATCACCCCGCCCGAGGCCCATTACCAGCCTGGCGAACCGGTCCGCATCGCGCTGGATCGAGACCATTTTCTCTATTTTGATCGCGGCGATGGCCGCAATCTCATGGTGGGGCCGCACTGAGACATGGCCCGCGTCACCCTCGACAAGGTCAACAAGATCTATCCGTCCCGGCACGGCGACGTACACGCCGTCCAGGATCTCGACCTGGCGATCGAAGACGGTGAGTTCGTCGCCCTGCTGGGGCCCTCCGGCTGCGGCAAGACATCGACCTTACGCATGATCGTCGGGCTAGAGGCCATTTCGGGCGGTGTCATCGCCTTTGACGGCCAGCCCGTGAACGACCAGACGCCGGAGCAGCGCAATGTCGCCATGGCGTTCGAGACCTATGCGCTTTACCCGACCTTCACGGTCGCCCAAAACCTGGCCTTTCCGCTGGAGGTTAAGGGTGTCGACAAGCCGACGCGGGACGAAAAGGTCGCGGAGGTCGCGCGCCTGCTGCGCATCGAACCGATCCTCAACTCGTTTCCTCGGCAGCTTTCGGGCGGTCAGCAGCAGCGGGTGTCTTTGGGCCGTGCCCTGATCCGAGATCCGGCCGTGTTCATCCTGGATGAAGTGATGAGCCATCTGGACGCGCATCTGAAGTTCCAGATGCTGTTTGAGCTGAAGCGCATTCACCAGACGCTGGAACGGACAATCGTCTACGTCACGCACGACCAGATGGAGGCGCTGGCGCTGGCCGACCGCGTCGCCGTGATGTCTGACGCAAGGCTGCAGCAGTTCGGCGACCGAGACACGCTCTATGACCGGCCGGCCAACACATTCGTGGCCGGCTTCATCGGCGAGCCGCCGACCAATTTTCTAGAGGCCGAGGTTCATGACGACGGTGCGACCATGCGTCTGACCATCCGCGACGCATCGGCCGCCTTTGTTCCCGACGGGCCGCGGGCTGCAGCGATCCGCGATCAAGGCTTGCAGAGCGTCATCGTCGGCATCCGTCCGCAGAACCTGCATGTCCGCCACGATGAGGGCGATGAGCAAATCACCGCCACCGTTGAGATCAACGAATATCAAGGCGAGCATTCGATCCTGAGCCTGCGGGATGGCGCGGCTGAATTCCGTGCCATGGTCCCGCCGTCGGTCAAGACAGGGGAGGGCGAGACGATCGACTTGTCATACCGGTCTCGCGACGTGATGGTATTTCATCCCGAAACGGAGGTGTTCATTAGCTAAACCCTCGACGCAAAATCGATTTCGTTCAACAATCACGTGTCGCCTCGGCGGCCAACGACAGTAAGTCCAGCACCAAAGGGAGGATGTGATGGGTATCTTGAACGGGTTTACACGGCGCAAGTTCCTACGCTCGGCCGCGATCGGGGCCGGCGCCATGGCGGGCAGCAAGGGCCTCTTCGCCGGACGCGGCGCCCAGGCGCAGGATATGAGCTTCCTGACCCCGCCGGGCGGTCGGTTCAATAACATTGAACTGACTTACTTCCAGGACTCCAACTGGCTGCACGCCCCGCTATGGCTGTCGCCCCACTTCCAGGAACATGCCGGCGTCTCGATTGCCGGGCGCGAGATGTATGATGGCGGCGATACCGTCGCCCGCGTTCTGCCCCAGCTGCTGTCGCGCCAGCCGCGTTTCGACTGGGTCCAGTTCCCGTCGCTGTTCTTCGGCGCCTTCGCCGAGACCGGACAGCTCGAGCCGCTGGACGACTACTTCGCGCGCTATGACGACGCCAACGACTATCTTGACTGGGTCATGCCAGCCTACGGCGAGTTCTACACCAAATGGAACGGCCAGCGGTACGGCGTCATGTTGGATGGCGACATCCATATCCTGCATTACCGCCGGAACTATTTCGACGATCCGGATCTGCAAAGCCGGTTCTCACAACGCTTCCAGCGTGAGTTGGAGGTGCCGCGCACCTGGCCAGACTTCCTGCAAGTCACCCAGTTCTTCACTGAGGAGCTGTCGAGCCAGGGCATCTATGGCACCTCGATGGTCGTCAACCCGCCGAATTTCGGCTGGGGCTTCTGGATGGACATCGCGGCCTCCAACGGCGTGAACTATTTCGACGAGAACATGACCCCGCAGATCAACACGCCGGGTGCGGTTGAGGCGTTGGATATGTATCGCGAAATCATCCGCTTTGGCCCGCCGGGCGCGGAGTCGATGGATCTGGCGCAGACCATCCAGCGCTGGCAGTCCGGCGCGGATGTCATGTCGGTCTGGTGGATCGATCTGGCCGAGTTCACCGTGCAGCAGCAGGGCCGGGAACTGGCCGAACAGCAGGGCGCTGCCATCGTGCCGGGCTGGGAGCAGGAAGACGGTTCGATCAATCATAAGGCCATCTCGCTCTGGTGCCGGACCGGCGCGATCCCGGCGGCTGCCCCACAGGATGTGAAGGATGCGGCGTTCCACTTCCTCTATCGGATGTCGCACCCGACGATCTCCGACCAGATCGTGGCGGACGAGTATTGCGGGTCCGATCCGTTCGGCGCCACGCACTACACGGATGCTGCGGCCACACTGTATACCGAGCCGAACCCGCAACGCGGCACGGACAACGACCTCTGGCCGACCAACGCCGGCATCTTCGAGACGTTCGAGCGGGCGCGCGACCATCTGAACGGCGGTCTGGCGAATGTCGAGGTCGGCTATCCGCAGTTCTACTGGGAGGGCACGCCGGAGCTGGCGGACGCGCTGGGCCGCAACATTTCGCGCGCGGTGGTCGGCGAGTTGACCTCGCAGCAGGCACTCGACGAGGCCGCCGAGGAATGGACCCAGATCGTCCAACGCCTGGGCATCGACAATCAGCGGACCCAGTACAACAACTTCCTCTTAGGCGCGCGTGCCTTGGGTTACCGCATCTAATCCACGCGTCTTAACTGAACGCCGCCGGCGGGTCTTGCGACCGGCCGGCGGCGCGTTATTTTTCGGTGCCACAACGCCGACCAGGAGAACCGCCGGTGAAAAAGATCCTCAATGACCCGACCGTCTATGTCGATGAGATGCTGGAGGGGCTGTGTGCCGCCCATCCCGACAATTACCGTCAGGTTGGTGACGCCGGCCGGGTGATCGCCCGCGCCGACGGGCCGGTCGACGGCAAGGTCGGCATCGTGTCGGGCGGCGGTTCGGGGCACTTGCCGATCTTCACCGGCTATGTCGGCAGGGGCCTGCTCGACGCTTGCGCCATCGGCGACGTCTTCGCCTCGCCGTCGGTTGAACAAATGGCCGATGCCATCCGGGCCGCCAATGGAGGGGCCGGCGTGCTGCGCCTTTACGGCAACTATGGCGGCGACATCATGAACTTCGACATGGCCGGCGACATGCTGGAGATGGAGGACGTCGCCACCACGACCGTGCTGCTGGCCGACGATGTCGCCTCCGCCAGCCGGGATGAGCGTGAGAAGCGTCGTGGCGTCGCCGGCATGGTCTATGCCTTCAAGATTGCCGGCGCGGCGGCCGAGGCCGGCAAGGATCTGGCCGAGGTCACCCGGATCGCCCAGAAAGCCGCCGATCACTGCGTTTCCATGGGCGCCGCCTTGACGCCGTGCACCGTGCCCCAGGCGGGCAAGCCGACATTCGAGCTTGGCGAGGACGAGATGGAAATGGGCATGGGCATCCATGGCGAGCCCGGCGTCTGGCGCGGCAAGCTACGCTCGGCCGACGAAATCGCCGGGGAGATCATGGACACGCTGTTGGCCGACCAGCCGCTCGGCGCGGGCGATCGCGTCTCGCCGCTGGTCAACTCCCTCGGTGCCACGCCGCCGGAGGAACTCTACATCCTTTATCGGGTCGTGAAGCAGCGCCTCGAGGAGGCGGGGGCCGAGATCGTCATGCCCCTGGTCGGCCGCTATGCCACATCCATGGAGATGACCGGCATTTCGATCACGCTCTGCAAGCTCGATGACGAGTTGGAGGGTCACCTGAAGGCGCCGGCGCATTGCGCCTTCTGGACGGTTTGAATGGCCCTCGACACGCCGACATTGCGCCAAGGGTTGGCGCTGATCGCAGCGAAGACGGAGGCGTCGGCCGATGAGTTGAACACGGTTGACGGCGCGTTGGGGGACGGCGACCTCGGTGTCACGATGACGCGCGGCATGCGCGAGATCATGAAGGTCGCCGATGATTTGCCGGTCGATGTCGGCATGGCGTTGTTCGCCTGTGCCCAGGCCTTTACCCGCATTTCCGGGTCCAGCTTCGGGACGTTGCTTGCCACCGGCCTGATGAGCGCGGCCAAGGCCTGTCGTGGTCGTACCGAGGTGCCATGGTCCGAGATGTCAGGGTTGCTTGCGGGCGCCGTCCAGGCGATGAGCGCACGGGGCAAGGCCGAGCTTGGCCAGAAGACCGTGCTCGACCCGCTGGACGCAGCGGCCAAGGCGGCCTCCGACCGGTCGGACGGTCCAGCGGTCTTGGGGGCCATCGACCGGGCGCTCGACGAGACCATGGACGCGTTTCGGGACCAGCAGGCGCAAGTTGGTCGCGCGCGCATCTTCGCGGAGAAGAGCGTCGGTTTGGACGATCCCGGCATGGTGGCGTTGCGTCGGGTTGTCGATGGTCTAAAGGCCCCCTGACGGGGCGAAGAGGAAAATCGGTATGGTCGAAAACAGATGGCGCGACGACGAAGCCCAGCGCCTGGTAGACGCTGCGGGCGGCGATCCCGCTGACCAGGCGCTGGCCTTTCGGGTCTACACGTCGCGCCTAATCGGCGGCGACCCGGACCTCGTGATGCATGGCGGCGGCAACACCTCGTGCAAGGTGATGCGCCGTGATCTCCTGGGCGACGAGATCCGCGTGCTGCATGTGAAGGGCAGCGGCTGGGATCTGGGCTCGATCGAGGCGCCCGGCCTGCCCGGCGTTCGGCTGGATCCGCTGCTTCGTCTGCGGCCGCTCGACCGTCTTTCGGACGAGGACATGGTCAACCAGCTGCGCTGCAACCTTCTGGACTCGTCCTCGCCCAACCCGTCGGTGGAAACGCTGCTGCACGGCTTCCTGCCGCACGCCTTCATCGACCACAGCCATGCGACCGCGATGCTTGCGCTCACCAACGTGCCGGAGGTCGAGGCCATCGTGCGAGACCTGTTCGGCGACACGGTCGCGATCGTGCCTTACATCATGCCGGGCTTCGGCCTGTCGAAGGCGGCGGCGGAGGTCTTCGAGGCGAAGCCCGACGTCACCGGCATGCTGTTGGTCAATCACGGCCACTTCACCTTCGGCGACACCGCGCGCGTCTCCTACGACCGTATGATCGAGCAGGTGAATGTGGTCGAGGCGTTCCTGGCGGAACGGGCCACCCCACGCGTGGCGGCGCGGGCGATCGAGCCGCCGAAACCCGAGCGTTTGCTCCCGACACTGCGCGGCGCGCTGGCCAAGCACCGCGATCGAGACGCGGCGATGCCGGTTTTCGACCTGCGGTCGGCCGCGTATCTGACGGCGTTCCTGGCGCGGGACGACATGGGCGACCTGTCGACACGCGGCGTGGCGACACCCGATCATGTCATCCGCACCAAGGCGCCGCCGCTGGTGCTTCAGGGCCCGGCGGCCAACGGCGATCGCGATGCACTTGAGCGTGCGGTCGGCGACTGGGCCGATGCCTATCGGGCCTATTTTGAGCGCAATGCGCCCAAGATGGCCGAGCCCAAGACGATGCTCGACCCGACGCCTGGCCTGGCCTGGGTGCCGGGCTTGGGCATTCTCGGCATCGGCGCCAACGCCAAGGCCGCGCGCGTGGCCGCTGATCTCGGCGACCAGCAGATCCGGGTGATCGAACAGGCCGAGAGCATCGGTGAGTTTCGGCCAATCAAGGAGTTCGACCTGTTCGAGACCGAGTACTGGTCGCTGGAACAGGCCAAGCTGGGCAAGGGCAAGCCGCCGCCGCTGACCGGCCGCGTGGTGTTGATCACCGGTGGTGCGGGCGCCATCGGCCGCGCTACGGCCGAGGCGTTCAAGGCAAAGGGCGCGGACGTGTTCCTGGTCGATGCCGATCAGGCTGCGCTCGACGAAGCCCTGGCCGGCTTCGGCCGGGATGCCGGTGGTGTTGTCCTAGACCTGACCGATCGTGATGCCGGCAATGAGGCTGTCGCCGCGTGCACGCGCCGGTTCGGTGGCGTCGACATCCTGGTCAGCAATGCGGGTGCGGCCTGGGGCGGGGCCATGGTCGATCTCGACGACGACACGCTGCGGACAAGTTTCGAGCTTAACTTCTTCGCCCACCAGCATATGGCACAGTCGGCCGCCAAGGTCATGCGCACCCAGGGCAGGGGCGGCGTCCTGCTGTTCAACGTGTCCAAGCAGGCGGTCAATCCCGGTAAGAATTTCGGCGCCTACGGACTGCCGAAGGCGGCCACGTTCTTTTTGGTGCGCCAGTACGCGCTTGAGCTTGGCGGTGACGGCATCCGGGTCAATGGCGTGAATGCGGATCGAATCCGCTCGGGCCTACTGACCGATGCGATGATCGCCGAACGGGCGCAAGCGCGCGGTGTTGACACCAGGCGCTATATGGAGGGCAATTTGCTGGGCCGCGAAGTCGAGGCCCGCCATGTGGCGGATGCCTTTGTCGACTTAGCCCTGGCTGAGCGGACGACCGCTCACGTCATGACTGTTGACGGTGGAAATGTCGAAGCGGCGCTGCGCTAGGCCGACGGTGCTGCGGCACCCATTAGAAGGATTGGAAGAGGAATGAGCGATCACCCAGCTTTTGTCGCCGAAGGGGCGGCCGTCGTTACCGGCGGTGCAAGCGGCATCGGCCTGGCCGCCGCCGAGCGCTTTGCATCAATGGGCCTGCGCGTCTGCGTGGCGGACATTAACGCGGACGCCTTGGCTGAGGCCGGCAGTCGGGTTGCGGCAAAGGCCGCAAACGGTGCGGACGATGTCATGACGGCACCGATCGACGTGTCCGATCGCGCCGCCCTGAACGGCTTGCGCGACGCGGTTACCGACCGCTTCGGCGACGTTACCGTGCTAATGAACAATGCCGGTATGGAGCCCGTCGGCAAGGCTCTGGGCGATGCTGAGATGTGGCAGCGTATCCTCGACGTCAATCTCTGGGGCGTCATCCATGGGTCGCAGGTGTTCGCACCGGCCATGATCGAGGCCGGCAAGCCGGCGATCATCATCAATACCGGCTCCAAGCAGGGCATCACCTGCCCGCCGGGCAATGCCGCCTACAACGTCTCGAAAGCTGGCGTGAAGGCATTCACCGAACAGTTGGCGCACGAGCTGCGCTCCATCGAGGGCTGCCAGGTCGGCGCGGCGCTGCTGGTTCCCGGCTTCACCTTCACCGGCTTCACCCGGGTCCATGTCCAAGAAAAGCCAGACGGCGCGTGGGAGCCGGATCAGGTGATCGACGAAATGGTCGCCGGTCTGGGACATGGTGACTTCTACATCATCTGCGAAGACAACGAGGTCACCCGCGACGTGGATAACAAGCGCATCCTCTGGGCCGCCCAGGACATTACTGAGAACCGGCCGCCGCTGTCCCGTTGGCATCCTGACTATGGGCAGGCCTTTGCGGACTACATGAAGGCGTGAACGCCCGACGAACTATTGCCGACTTTGAGCGGCCCATGCCTCGACAGTTGCTGAGGCCCCGTTTGTGACCAGGCTCTCGTAGGCTTCCGTCACTGGTGCGACGAACCGGTCCGATGTTGCCAAGTCGGTCCCGAAGACCTCTTGAACGGCTAGGAGTGCCGCGACCTTACCGGCCGGAACGTTCGCGGAGTCCGAGGCGGCCTGCAGACGGTCGGCCAGCGGATCATCAACGGTGATCGGCTGGCCGGCCTCGTCGACCCCGCCGACATAACGGCACCACGCTGCCACGCCGAGCGCGATCAGCGGCAAGGGTTGGCCGCCATCCAGACGGTCGCGCGCCGCCTCCAGCAGCCGCTGGGGCAGCTTTTGCGACCCATCCATGGCGATCTGCCGGGTTCGATGCTTGAGTGCCGGGTTGGCGAACCGCTCGCAAAGAGCGATCTGATAGGCCGCCATGTCCATGTCCGGCGGCGGCGGAACCGTTGGCGCAAGCTCGTTCGCCATCAGCGATCGGATCAGCCTATCGAAGGACGGGACAGCCATGACCGCGTCCACCGTTTCATGGCCGGCTAGGACACCCAAATAGGCGAGTGTCGAGTGGCTGCCGTTCAAGAGCCGCAGCTTCATCAGTTCGAACGGCGCGACGTCGCTTACCAATTGAGCGCCGACGCGATCCCATTCTGGCCGGCCGGCCGTAAACCTGTCCTCGATAACCCATTGTCGGAACGGCTCGGCGGCGACCGGCCAGGCGTCCTCCACGCCCAGAAGGTCGGCGGCTTCCGCGCGATCGGCATCGGTCGTGGCGGGGACGATGCGGTCCACCATGGTGTTGGGGAAGGCGACTGTGTCCTCGACCCATCGCGCGAGTTCTGGGTCGCGAAACTCGGCGAAGCGCAGCACAAGCTTGCGAACGGTGTCACCATTGCTCGGCAGATTATCGCAAGTCAGAACCGTGAAAGGCGGGGTTCCGTTGCGCCGTCGACGATCTAGGGACTCAGCCAGCAGACCGATCGCGCTGCCCGGACGGTCGGGGTGCGCAAGATCGGCAACGATCGCCGGGTGGCTCTCGTCGAGGTCTCCTGTCGCAGGATCGTGGCAATAGCCCTTCTCCGTCACCGTCAGGCTGACGATACGGGTCTCCCGATTGGTCATGGCGTCGAGAACCGCCGCTGGCCCCTCCTGGTTCACCAATACCCGCCCGACGCTTCCGATAACCCGCGCCCGCGCGCCTGAACCATCTCGTTGCACCACGGTGTACAAGCCGTCTTGCGGCACCAGCGCATCGCGCACAGCCGGGCTGCGCAGGCTGACGCCGGTGATACCCCAGGCGAGGGGCGTTCCCGGCAGTCCCAGGACGTCATCGGTGAACTCGGCCTGGTGTGCCCGGTGGAAATTGCCGATGCCCAAATGCACGATGCCTGTCGCAAGACCTGCCCGGTCATAGGCCGGGCGATGCACCGAGTCCGGCAGGCTGGCTAGGGTCCCATTGTCGAGGCGCGTCATCGCCTCATGCCTCCAGCTTGTAGGCGCGTTTGGCCAAGTGATAGGCGAGTTCGCCAGCCACCTCGTGCGCCTCATCCTCATCCAGCCGGTGATCGGCGACTAGGTCGGCGAGATAGGCACAGTCCAGCCGGCGCGCCATATCGTGCCTTGCCGGGATCGATAGGAAGGCCCGTGTGTCGTCGTTAAAGCCGACCGTGTTGCAGAAGCCGGCGGTCTCCGTGGTCAGCTGGCGATAGCGCAGGATGCCTTCCGGACTGTCGAAGAACCACCAGGCCGGCCCCAGTTTCAGCACGGGATAGACGCCGGCCAGTGGCGCCAGTTCCCGGCTATAGGCGGTCTCGTCGAGGGTGAACAGGATGATGGAGAGGCCGCGTTCGTTGCCGAACCGGTCAAGCAGCGGCTTTAAGGCGGCGACATAGTTGGTGGCGCCCGGAATGTCGGCCCCGACATCCCGGCCGAAGCGGGCAAAGAGCTCGGCATTGTGGTTTCGGTTGGAACCGGGATGGATCTGCATGACCAGCCCGTCATCCAGGCTCATGCGCGCCATCTCGGTCAGCATCTGGCCCCGAAACGCCTCCGCCTCCTCGGTCGTGTGCTCGCCAGCGAGCGCCTTGGCAAAGAGCTGTTCGCAGGATGCGTGGTCCAAGTCTTCCGTGCGTGCGCTCGGGTGACCGTGGTCGGTGGACGTCGCGCCGTGCTCGATAAAGAACTGGCGACGAGCCCGGAGGGCTTGGAGATAGCCGTCCCAATGGCTGGTGTCTTCGCCGGTAATGTCGCCAAGCTTGGCAACGTTGTCGGCGAAGCCGGAAAAGTCGGGATCGACGACCGGATCAGGTCGAAATGCGGTGATCACCCGTCCCGGCCAGTCACTTTCCTGAAGCTGCTTGTGATGGGCCAACGTATCCAGCGGCGATTCCGTCGTGCACAGCACCTCAAGCCCGAACCGTTCGTACAGCGCCCTTGGACGAAAGCCGTCGGTCGTAAGCCGGTCGGCGATTGCGTCATAGATGTCGTCGGCGGTTTCCGGCGTTAGGCGGACGCGCACGTCGAACAGCTCATGAAGCACGTGGTTCATCCAAAGCCGGGTCGGCGTGCCTCTGAACAGATGCCAATGCTCGGCAAAAACACGCCAGATGGCCCTTGGATCGGTTTCGACCGGTCCACCGTCTCGACATGCAATGCCGATGCGCTCCAGCGGCACGCCCTGACTGTACAGCATGCGGAAAACGTAGTGATCCGGCACGATTAGAAGCCGGGCCGGGTCGGGGAACGGCGCGTCCGCGGCGAACCATTGCGCATCGGTATGGCCGTGCGGGCTGATGATCGGCAGGTCGCGGATGTTTCGATAGAGCCGTCGCGCGATTGACCTGGTTTCGGGGTCGGGCGGAAACAACCTGTCTTCATGCAGTGTCAGTGCGGCGGTCACGGGTTCTCCAGCCGTTCGGCTTTGTGGTCGATGGTCAGCGATGGGGAAACATCGGCATAGAGGCGCCGATGGTAGACCCGATGAACCCATCCGCGAAACGCCAAAGGCACATCATTGGCGTGAGCCACTCTGCTGGGTCCGCCTAACCGGCGGTTCTTCGCGCGACTCGCGCCCGGTCCGCCGTTTTTTGCATGACTGCAACCAATGCTAGTGTAGGCTGTCGGTCTTCACGGTGTTTGGCTGCCGTTGCGTCGATCGTTGGCGCGATGACTGGTCGAGCGATCCCTGGTCTGTTCTTGACCGACAACGCGGCGGCAAACGAAGAGGGCCTTCTATGCCTGATGTGACCCAGCAGCTTGGTGCGATCCCGTTTGGCAATCTCATCGGCGGACCCATGATCGCCGCTGTCGAGGCGCAAGCGAAGGCCGCCGGCACCTCCTACGACTTTATCCGCAGTGTCGGGTTCAAGGATGACGGCACCTTGATCAGCGTGCCGCTCAAGTTCAATCGGCGCACCACCAACGATGAGGGCGAGGTGGAGACGACCACGATCGATATCGAGGTGCCGCTGCTGACCTTGCTGCCGATCCCGTATTTGCGCATCGACACGATGACGATTGACTTCACCGCCAACCTGTCCGACAGCTCGTCCGCGGAAGACACCTCGAAAGATGAGCGGAACGCCAGCGTCGGGGTCGAGGCCGGCGCCAGGTACCTGTTCGCCAGCGCAAAACTGAACGCGTCCTACTCGTCGAAAAAGGAATCGACCTCGACGAAGAACTCCCGCTATTCGGTTGAGTACAACATGAACGTGAACGTTCAGGCGGTGCAGGACGACATGCCGGCCGGCATGGCCAAGGTCCTGAACCTGCTGCTTGAAAACATTCCAGAGAAGTAAGCACCGGTCGGCTAGCGGCTGATCTTGAGAACAGAACACCGCTGGGGAGGCGGCTTTTGGCGGATTTGGAGCAAGTGATCGGGGCGATCTTGCGGGACCTGGCGAAGTCTCGTTTTGCCTCCGACATCTATTCCCGGTCGATCAGTCGCTATTACGAGCAGGATTTCCTGCTGCGCCGCTTTCCGATTCCCCGTGCGGAGATCGAGGAAGCGGAGATCGAGCTGAAATTCGCCATCGAATCGGTCTCGGCATCCCTGGCCAATTCCGAAGGCCGCGAGGCGACTTTGGCACCGATGTTCGAACGGTCGATCGAGCGCGTGGTGACTCTCTTCCTGTCCTTTCTCGTTCCGCGGGTCGCCGATGCCGGCGACTTGGCGGACCGTCTGAAGAATCCGGTCGATCGCAACGTCTTCCGCATCGACCTGCGACAGGCCGGTCTACGCCACATGATCGTGAACTTCACCGATTTGATCTCCGAAGACGGCGTGTTCGATACCAAGTCGGCCGAGCAGGGGTTGATGGCAACGTTCCGGCGGGTCCTTCGGTTCAACGTCGAGGTCGGCGAAGAGATCACCGAGGACGAGGTCGCCGGCTTGACGGGCGATATTAACATCGCGCCGCCGCTGGAGGATCTGGGTCGGCGTATTGGCGAGGTCTGGCAGGTCGATCGGGACTCCAGGCTGGATGTTGCCATCGGTGCCGACGCCTTGCGCGAACTGCCGCAGGATATGCTGTCGTCCATCAAGATCCGGGCGGCCGTCCGTAACTATCAGTGGACCGAGGTGAAGGTCGAGGGCGGCCGCACCTTCCGCTCGCTGACCTCGGAATAGGGGCGCTTATCCGGCATGCCAAAAGACAGGCCGCAACAAGGCAGCGACTACGGCGCCCTGACCTTGTATCAGCTCATCGGCGCACCGCTGAAGGCCCTGATCGATGCTGAGGCACAGGCCGCAATGGCCACCGCGCGATACATCGAAAAGGTCGGTTTCGACCCCGCGCCAGAAGCCGAGGGTGTGGCGGCGGAACCGTTTGAAACGCCGTTGGGTGATCTGCGTACGGTAAAGTTCAAGGTGCGGCGCCCCGATGCCGAAGGCAAGGCCGCCGACAGCCAGGTCGAACTGCCGTTGCTGTCGATGCTGCCGATACCGGCCATGCAGATCAAAAACGCCGAGTTGGAGTATGCGGTCAAGATCCTGGAGACCCGCTTGCGCGAAGCGCCGCGCGAGCAGATGGGCGAACGGGTGCGCCAAAGCGTCGGCACCGGCACCGGCGCGCGCCAGGGCGAGGCGGAAGACAGCGAGCTTGACGAGCAGACCGGGCGCGAAGTGGAGTTGACGGCCGTTTACGGCCGCAGCGACGAGGTTTCCAGACAGCGACACGCGCTCGACATGCAGATCCGCATGAAGGTGAACGTCGAACAGGCCGACCTGCCTTCGGGTCTGGCTCGGTTGTTGAATCTGATGGATGCCACCGGGGGGTTGACGCGACTGCCGCCGGCTGAAATGGCCGAGGTCCCCGAGAGCCCAGAGGTTCCCGAAACCCCGGATGATGCGGAAAGCGCCGAGGGCGATGGCGCGACGGCCGATCCGGACGATGTCTGAGCCGCCCGGTACTGCACCTGCCGCCAGCCCCGCCGGTCTGACGTGCCTCTGTGGCCAGGTTTTCACCCTCGAGATCCATGATCTGTTTCGCCTGGCGGCCGGCGAGCGGTTGACCTGCATTGGCTGCGGATCGGATGTGGGTATCGATCTTGCTAACGCCGGCGAAGGGGGCGAAGCCCTGCGCCGGTTTTGCGATGGCATTCGCGACAATCCAAGCGTTGCGGCCACCTTTGGGGCGTCTCGTTCCGCATCGCTCGGGACTGCGGCGGATGTTCCTGCGCGGGCCGCGCGCCACCGCCCCGGGCCGCGCTATGCCGTCAAAAGGCCGGGCCAGGACGGCAACGCCGTTCGCGCGCTGAAAGGCGGACATGCCAAGCGTTCCCGACCGCCCAGTCGCGACTGAGTTCGATCCAAGACGGGACTGGGTGGCTGTCCCGAACGCATGGTCTTACGAAGGCGACAGACGGACTGCGCTTGACGCAGCGCGTCGACAGGCTGCCGACGATATCGAAAAGGCGGTCTTTGGCGCCTTTCCCGCCCTCTCGGTACGGATGCGCGCAGCGCTGTTTCTGGCCTATCGCCTGTCTGCGCCGGTCCCCGCGAGAGGGTTGCTGCGATCAGCCCTTGCCCTCGCCGCGCGGGACGCGTTTGTCGCGCGCAGTTGGCCGCCGCCGGGCCGGCGAAGGAACGACAAGCAGCACGATATCGTCGACGCGTACCTGTCCGCGTGCGCGAAAAGGATGGAGGGCGACACGCTTTGCCAAGATCTGCTGTGGGCGACGGTGCTGGCGACCGTGCCGGACTTTTGGGTGCCGCATCAGCCGATCGCCGCGCGGTTATCACAACAAGCTGATGAGGGCGAAGCGTTTGCTTCCGTTGAGATCCTCGCTGCGCAGTTGCGTGGTCCTGCCGCGGGTGGCCGGGCATGGGCGTTGCGGAAAAGCCGTGACAGCCTGACGGCCATCGTCACGGATCTGGCCGCCCGTCGCCCCTCCTTGATCTCCCTGCACCGCGCGCCACTCGGGCAAGACGAGCCTGAGGTCGGCCTTGTTTATCGCTACGTTCCTTTGGGCGGCGAGCGCTGTCGCTTGCTGGTTTACGACCCGCTCAAGGCCGCCGAGGCCATCGAACTCGATCTGTCGTTTCTCGACCAGGGATTGACGGTTGTCGAGACCACCGCAGACGACGATCGTCCGCCCATCCTGGCGGTCCGTCATCTCGATATTGCGATAGGGCCGCCTCCGGTCATGCCCCATTGGGTGGGACGTCTTGACCCTATATGGCGGCTGCGCCGCTGGATTGGACGCCATCGGCGTCCAGAGCCGTCAGAGCTTGTCACCCATGACCCGGTTTTTCCGTCCGTCGACGGGTAACGCGACTCCTAAATGTCGATTATTCGAATTTCTAGTTTTGATTATCGAAAGAAAGTGCGCAAAGGTGTGCCATCTGCGGTAAGAATCTCTGAAGCGCTAGCGCCGGCTTTTCCGACCTGCCAAAGCACTTTGCAGCCGCCATGTTGTGAGGGCGGCAGAGCGGCGGATGATCCGTTGAAGACGGTTTAGCCACAGGCTGTCATTGCTGGCCAGGAGGCCGAATGAAGTCCGCGACAGGTTTACATCCGGCAACCATGACCCAGCGACTAACGGAGAGGTTGCGGGCGGACATCCTGGCGGGATCGTTCAAGCCGGGTCAGCGGCTGAAGATCATGGCGGTGAGCGAACGGTATGACGTCAGCCCAATCCCGGTTCGCGAAGCATTGCGGCTTTTGGCTGGCCAAGGGCTCGTGGATTTGCAGCCCCATCGCGGTGCCGTCATCCGCAAGGTAGGCACGGACTATGTCCGCAACATGTATGACATTCGCATGGCGCTCGAAACGATGCTGGTCGAGCGGGCCTGCGAGCGGATCACGGCCGACGATCAGGACCGCATCCGGTCGGCAGAAGCGGCCTATGTCGCGGCCACGAAGTCCCAAGACGTGGAGGCGGTGCTGGCAACCAATGCGGCATTCCATCGCGCCATCACCGCGCTTGCCCGCAACGAGGAGGCGGAAGAAATGGTGCCGCGCGGCTGGGAGCTGATCCAGGCGATGCGCCTGACGATCGGGTTCAGCCCTGAACGTATGACCGCCAATATCCGCGATCACGCCGAAATCGTTGCGGCGTTGGTGGAACGAGACTGTGCGCGTGCCATCGCCGCCGTGCGCAAACACTGCCTGAGCGGCCGCGATGATCTGCTGGAGGAACTGCGCCGGCGCGACCTCAGTGAAGGCTGATCGCCGTCGCGGCGTCCGGTTCGATCGTCAGCATCTTGTCGAAACCGCTGACCCGGAACACCTCTCGTACCATCTCGTTCATACCGGCAAGCACGAGCGTCTTGTCGGTTGAGTTGGCCTTCTTGGCCGCGATCAGAACGCTGCGAAGGCCGGCACTGCTGATATAGCTGCATTCGGAGAAATCGACCACGATCACGGGCTGGGGCGATTCGATATGCGCGGTGAGCCGCGCTTCGAATCCTTTGGCCGCGACCACGTCCAATCTGCCCGACACATGGACGACGATATGGCCATCGCCGACAACATCGTTCGCCCTGTCATCGCTCATCAATACAGCCCCTGGAGTTGAAAGTTAGTCCCGCCATCTCTTGACCACCGTCAAGTGATTGGCGCCGCCGTCGCGACGATAGCGGACTTCGTCCATCATCTCACCCAGCAAGTGGATCCCCAACCCGCCGGCCGCGCGCTCGTCAATGTCGCCATCGATCGGGGCGGCCGCCATCTCCAAGGGGTTGAACTCAACACCATCGTCCGCGAACGTGGCCTCGACCGTGTCGCCGGACACGTCGATATCGACCTCGATCACGTGCTGCCCGCGATCGTGCCAGGCGTAGCTGCAAATGTTGGTCACGATCTCGTCGAACGCCATTTCAAACAAGCCCACCAGGCTTTCGGGAAAGTCCAGCGGTGCGACGAGCTGTTTGAACAGGGCGGCCAGCCGGCGGTGCTGGTAAAGCTCGTTGGCAAGGGTCGCATGCAAGTGCTTGCCCGGTTCGATCACTGCGGGCACGTGTGAGGCTTCGCGCCAGGGTTTGACCTCATAGACCGACTGCGTGCCGTAGCCTTTCGGCAGTTCGACCGTGCCCCGGTAAAAGCAGCGAAAGCGCGGCCGGTAAG
>JBCBSH010000033.1:0-26796 GCA_039819285.1 Pseudomonadota bacterium | reverse complement strand
CAGCCATCCGACAGCCACAGGGTCGCGGTGCGGTAGCCGCCATCCTCCATGAAGGCCAGCCACTCCTCGTTCGTGATGCATCGCGAGGCGAGCGAGAAGGGACACAGCACAGCCTCGTGCGCCGGTCCTTCGCAGTCGAAGGCGAACCCGTCACCGTCATGGCCGAACGTCTCGGTGCCCCCATCGAAGGCGGTCCAGGACAGGTCGGCCGCGTCGGCCGAGCCGACGGCCAAAGGTTCCGGGCTCTTGAAGGCAGGCCGCAACGGGTTCTGGGCGAACATGTGCAGGATGTCGGTCAGGAACAGTTCCTGATGCTGCTGCTCGTGATTGAGGCCGAGCGTCATCAGAGCCCCGACCTCGCTATCGATATCACCCTCAAGGAACGCAGCCATCGCCGTGTCGACATGGGCGCGATAGTCCCTCACCCGGTCAAGCGACGGCCTTGTCAGCATGCCGCGTCGGGGTCGCGGCTGACGCGCGCCGACGGCCTCATAATAGGAATTGAACAGAAAGCCGAACCGGTCGTCGAACAGCCGGTATCCGCTCATGGACGGCGCTAGGACAAATGTCTCAAAGAACCAGGTGGTGTGCGCCAGATGCCACTTGGCTGGGCTGGCATCCTCCATCGACTGGACGGTCGCGTCTGCGTCGGAGAGATCGGCCGCCAGGGCCATCGTCGCTTCCCGGATCTGCGCATAACGCTGCGCCAGATCGCTGGTTTGGGCAAGAGAAGCAGGCCGTTTCAGGGACATTGTGGGGGTCTCCCTATTCGGTCGTTGTCAAAACGTCCACGAGCCTCAAAGGGCGTCTGACGGCCCTGTTAACCAGCATATGGGTTGCGAAGTTGACGCGTAACGTCCCAATATTGACTTCTGTGCACTCAAGAACGGTACACACACATGGATTGGGACGATCTGAAGGTATTCCTAGCCTTGGCGCGTGGTGGTTCGGTACGGGTCGCGGCGCAGGCACTGGGCGTCAGCCACTCAACCGTTGTCCGCCGGATCGAGGGTTTTGAACAGGCGCTGGGCGTCCGCCTGTTCGACCGTATGCCCGATGGCTATGTGCTGTCGGCACTTGGCGAGCAGATGGTGGAGCGGGCGGAGCGGGCGGAGTCCGAACTGCTTGGCCTCGAACGCGAGGTCTCAGGCCAGGACGCAAAGCTGGCCGGTCGCATTCGCGTAACCATGCCGGCGCCGCTGGCCTCGGACCTGCTGATGCCCGACCTGGTCCGATTCGCGCGCATCTACCCGGACATCGACCTGGACCTGGCGATTTCGTCTGACATTTTCGACCTGTCCCGACGCGAGGCCGACGTCGCGATCCGCTTTGTTGAGAAGCCGGCGGAACATCTTGTGGGACGGCGCCTGCCGGAGTTTTGCGACGCCGCCTATGCCGCGCCCCGATACATCAAGGACAACAGCTTCACTGGCGACCAACCCACCGGCCGCTGGATCGGATGGCAGGACGAGATCGCCTTCCCACGATGGGTGCGCGACAGCGACCATCCGAAATGCAAGACCAAATGGCTGGTGCCGGAGGTGATGATCCAGCGCGCCGCCGCCCGTGCCGGCCTGGGCATCGCGCATCTGCCTTGCTTTTTGGGCGACAAGGACCCGGATCTGCGGCGCGTGCCGCCGGGGCGGACCAAACCTGCCCGACCCGGCTGGGTACTGACCCATCCGGCGCTGCGCACAACGGAACGTGTACGCGTCTTCGTCCAGTTCATCGTCGCGGCGATCAACGGCTATGCCGATCTGGTCGGCGGTCGCCAGCCTGAGGTCGGCGCGGAAGCGGCCAACGCCTGAACCATGATATCTTTGTGGGCACATGTCGGATCGCCGCTCTAAGAGCCGTCCTATGATCGATTAGCCGCGTGAAAGGAGATCGGCAGGATGCTCTATTCAATCTTGATCTATGGCACCGAGGGCTTGGTCGAAAAACTGCCGCCGGACGAGCGGGAGGCCCTATTTGGCAAACATCGTCAACTGCAGACGACCATGCGCGACAAGGGCAAGCTGGGTCCGGTAGTACAGTTGATGCCAACGACGACGGCGGTCACCATTCGCGGCGGCGGCAAGGCACCGCTCGTGACCGATGGCCCTTACACCGAGACCAAAGAAGCCCTGCTCGGTGTCTACATCATCGAGTGCGACAGTCTGGAAGAGGCGATCGAGACGGCCAAGCTGCTGCCGCTCGACGTCGGAACACTGGAGATCCGGCCGGTTAACTGGTTCGGGGGTGAGCATTTGCAAGCGGGCGCCTAATGGCTGACACCGGTTGGATCGGGGCCGCTCTGGCGGCGGCACGGCCGCGCGCGGTCGGCGCGCTGATGCGCCATTTTCGGGACATCGATCGTGCGGAAGACGCCTTTCAGGAGGCGTGCGTCCGCGCGCTCAGTGCCTGGCCTGACAACGGGCCGCCGGCGGACCCCACCGCCTGGCTGATCTTCGTCGGCCGCAATGTTGCCATTGACGATCTTCGGCGGACCAGCCGGTTGGGGCCCCTGCCCGACGACCACGACGTCGCGGTACAGCCGGACATGGAAGGCTATCTGGACGATCGGGACTATCGGGACGATGTGCTGCGCCTGTTGTTCGTCTGCTGCCACCCCGATCTGTCCGTCACCGACCAGCTTGCCTTGGCCCTGAAGATCGTCGCGGGCCTGTCGGTGCAGGAAATCGCGCGGGCCTTTCTGATCGCACCCAAGGCCATGGAACAGCGAATCACCCGGGCAAAGCGACGGGTGGGTGCGGCTGGGCTGCCGTTCGAGACCCCATCGACGGCTGAGCGCACCCAGCGGCTGACCGCCGTCACCAAGATGATCTACCTGATGTTCAACGAGGGCTATGCCTCGGCCGGTGGCGAGGCGCACATCCGTGTCGCGCTGTGCGACGAAGCCATCCGGCTGCTGCGGCTATTGCTGGGCCTGTTTCCGGGCCAAAGCGAGGTCATGGGCCTGCTGGCGCTGTGCCTGTTCCAGCATTCCCGTCACCGCGCCCGGCTCGACCGGGACGGCGCCTTGGTCTCGCTTGACGACCAGGACCGCACGCTTTGGGATGAGGCCGCCATACGGGAAGGGCGCGTCCTGATCGAAAAGGCCCTGCGCAAGGCCAGCCCTGGCCCCTATCAGATCCAAGCCGCCATCGCCGGCGTGCATTGCGCGGCGACCCGTGCGGCGGATACCGATTGGCGCGAGATCGACCGGCTCTATGCGGCCTTGCAGGAGTTCGATCCGTCCCCGGTCGTGACCCTCAACCGCGCCGTCGCGGTGTCCAAGGCGGAGGGGCCGGCGCCGGCGCTGGCGATGATCGAACCGTTGTCGCAAGCGCTCGATGGCTACTTCTATTTCCACGGCGCCAGGGCCGCCCTGCTTGAGGAACTGGACCGGCTCGATCAGGCAAGATCGGCATACCAGACGGCGTTGACCCTGTGTTCCAACGCGGTTGAAACGGCTTTGGTGCAAAAGCGTCTTGCCGGCTTGGGCAAAAAAATCGCCGCCCCTGTCGGATAAGGCCGGTCCTGTGCGTCCTCGGGTTATGGCCACGCGAGGTGGTCTATGCAACCAAGGAGACAAGACGATGAGTGGCAACCCGATGGCGACGCACGGCGCGGCAAGCTGGATCGAGTACAAGGGCAAGGACACGGCCGCGGCGCGGACCTATTATCAGAAGGTGCTGGGCTGGAACGTGGTCGAGATGCCCATGAAGGACGGCAGTTCCTATCCGGGGATCATGGTGGGCGAGGCGCCGATCGGCGGCTTTTCGCCGATGCCGTCCGACGGCGGCGCCTGGCTGAACTACATCACGGTCGACGACGTCGACCACCGTT
Organism: Pseudomonadota bacterium; assembly: GCA_039819285.1. GTDB lineage: Bacteria > Pseudomonadota > Alphaproteobacteria > DSM-16000 > Inquilinaceae > JANQGH01. Next base: position 22,965 of record JBCBSH010000033.1, on the reverse strand, counting down.
TCAAGACCGCGATCGCGGAGGGCGGTACGGCCTTGCAAGACCCGATCTCCGTTCCCGGCGTCGGCCGCGTGGGCGTGTTCAAGGACCCGTTCGGCGCGACCCTGGCCGTGATCACCTATGAGCAAGCGGCGGCGGAGTGACCGTTGCCCCCTCCACCCAGCCCCCCCCGCGCGGCCACCGCCGGGCGGGGGCGCCCATTTATGAGGGACCAAGACGATGGTGGATGACGCCACACTGATACCGATGCGCGCAGCACTCGCCGGCGTATCGGGCGTAGTTGAAAAGCGCATGATGGGCGGCGTCTGCTTCCTCGTGAACGGCAACATGCTGGGCGGCGCCGACAAGGGAAAGTACATGTTCCGCGTCGGCAAGGACCAAGAGGCCGAGGCGTTGGCGCGCCCGGGGGCGAACCCCATGATCCAGGGCGGGCGCAAGCTGGGCGGCTTTGTCTGGGTCGAGGCCGATGGCTGCGATGCACAAACGCTGGCCGATTGGGTCGCGCTGGCGTTGCGATTCGCCGGCAGCCTGCCGCCCAAATAGCTGAAATGACCCGGCCCGTACCAGCGGGTATCAGGCCAACTTCCCATGCATGCTTAGCATGCCAGACGGCTGTCTTTTGTGCATTGCAACAGAGATGTTGCGGCGCACATTAGTTCCGAGCATCAATACCGTCTCGTGGCCGAGGATATCGATGGCAACCGCGCAAACAGTCTCACAACCAGTTCGCTTAACCCACGCGCTTGGACATGGAATTGCCCAGATCTTCAAGGGTGTCGTGGACTTCTTCGCCCTCATGAACCGGGCGACCGTCGCGGCGGCCGAGTACGATCGGCTGTCGCACCTGCCCGACGAAAAGCTCGCCGCGCGGGGCCTGAAGCGTTCGGATATCGGGCGCGTCGTGCTCGAACGGCTTTAGTTCGCTTAGGCGCGTTCGTCGGCGTACAGGTGGGTGAGGGCCTCGACGTCCCACTTCGCCAACCGCGCGCCGGCCTGACCGGCGCTTTCCATGAAGCCAATCAGGGCCTTGGCGGGGTCGGCCTCGGCCCTCATCGAATCGTAGGCATAGATCGCAAGCGCGCTGCCGTTGCTGTCGATCCAGGCGGCACCCTCGGGCTCCAGCGCCGTATCGGCCAGGCCCTTCGGCTCTGGATAGGTGTAGGAGTAGAAGGACGGCATCGGCGCGCTGTCGTCGCCGGGCCAAAAGCCGAAGCTGATCACCTCGTGTGAGTAGGCCTCCCGGTCCGACTGGGTGCGCGCGTTTTCCAGCGGTGCCCGGCGGCCGGAAAAGCGCGTCAGCGCCAGGTCGAAACTGTGCCAATAGAGATGCACCGGCGTTGACTTGCCGTCGAACCGGCCGCGAAACACCTCCATGATCGTCGCGATCGCGCTGATCGCCTGCCAATAGCGGTGCACCGCATCGGTGTCGTAGGCCGAATGCTCACGGTCGGCTTCGAACGGCGTCTTGCTCTTGTTATCGTACGGCATGGTGTTGATGGTGAGGTTGACCCCCAACCGATCAAGTGCGGCCATGGTTGCGGCGTAGAACTCGGCGACGGACTTGCCCGGCACGTCAAACGCCGTCCGTCCGCCGTCGCTGGAGCTGGCCACCACCAGGTGGTCGATCATGTCCAACACGATCTCGAAACTGCCATTGCCGTAGGGAACACGGCCGGTCGTCAGGCCGCGCACCGACGGGTACAGCGTCACATGCCACCAATGGTTCAGCTTGGGGTGTGCCGCCATTCTGATCTTGCCGATGATCTGGCAGAACAGATGCAGCGTCTCCTTGGTATCGACCCAGGCGTCGTAGGGCAGGGGCGGCAGGAAGGGGGCGGCTTTTGCGTCCAGCATGATGGCCTTGTCGTCTCTTCTATCGGCACAATCCTCGATTTCAGCAGATGTCGGCCGAACACGCAAATATGCGCGCATGATAGTTTCGTGACGGCTACCAAAGACTTGGTTTGGCGATCATCAAGGCGAACACCGCGACCAAGCCTATGAAGGCGGGCCAGCCAAGCGCGAACCACCAGCGCATCACCGTGTGGTAGCGCGGCGGCAGCGGCGCATTGTTGCGGGCCGCCTCTGCTGCAAGTCTCTCGGCGTTGATCTGCAAGAAGACGACCGGCACCCAGCAACAGAAAGCCAGTACGTAAAGGCCGTAGCTGGCCACGAGCCAAGGCGACCAGAGGTCCCACCCCGCCAGCCATACCAGCCAAAACCCCGTGACCGGCTGCGCGATGCCCGCCGGCAGGGTGAAAAGCCAGTCGGCCAGCACCGTGTTGCGCGCGGCGAGCGCGATCTGGCTCGCCGTGCCGCGCTTGTGAGTCAGCCAAAGATGGAACGCCGTGCCAATGCCCGTGCCGAACAGCACGGTGCTGGACAGGATATGCAGCCATTTGACGACATCATAGAGGGTCATGTGATTGGATCGTGGGCCAGAGGGGGCTGTCGCATCAAGGCGACGTTTTCGTTTGGAAGCGCGCCCGATACTAGGGCAAGTTCGAGCAAGACCGGTAAGGATCGCCGAACGCGAAGACAACAGCATGATGATGGGCGAACTTATGATCGGGCAGACAACGGCGCCGGTCCTTTTCGAATCCGAGGCTCACGCCATCGCGGCCCAGATGCTGTTTGCCGGTCGGCAATAACCCCCCAACCATCGCGAAGAAGAGGATCAGCCGATGAAGCTGGCGGATTTCGTCATGATCTGCGTTAACGACTATGGCGGGCAGATGCGCGGCAAGGGCTTCCCGGCGTGGGAGCTAGGCAGCCGTCTGCATACCGGCATGGGCATCGCGCCGACCAGCATGATGATCACCACCTTTGGCGACATCATCGACACGCCGTGGGGGCCGCGCGGCGAGTTGCTGATGATGCCGGACGCGGATACCGAGGTTTCCATCACGCTGGACGACCGGCCGCCGGAGCGTTTCCTGATCGCCGACCTGGTCCATCTCGACGGCACGCCATGGGCCGGCTGCCCACGGTCTTGGGCCCGGAGCGGGCTGGAGGCGTTGGAACAAGAGGCCGGCGTGGTCTTGAAGTCCGCCTTTGAGCATGAGTTTCACTATTCCGGCGCCGAACAACGGCTGGGCGATGCCTATCTGCTGGACGGCATGCGGGTGTGCGGCGATTTCCCGACGGCCGCCTTGCGGGCCCTGGCCGAATGCGGCATCGAGCCGGAAAGCTTCATGCCCGAATATGGACCGCAGCAGTTTGAGGTAACGTGCAAGCCTGCGCTCGGCCTGGCGTCGGCGGACAGGGCGGTGATGCTGCGCGAGATCGTCCGCGCGATCGCGCGCCATTATGGCCACAAGGCCACCTTCTCGCCGGTGATGGCCAATGGCGCGGTCGGTAACGGCACGCACATCCATTTCAGCCTGCAGGACACCCACCACAACCCAATCAGCTATGATGCCACGCGCCCGGACGCGATCGGTGAGAAGGCGGGCCAGTTTCTTGCCGGCATCCTGCGCGACATGCCGGCGATCGTCGCGCTGACGGCGCCAAGCGTCGTGTCGTACGAGCGCATGAAGCCCAATCGCTGGAGCCCGACCTACAGCAATCTCGGCGACAAGGACCGCGAGGCCGGCCTTCGGCTTTGCCCAATATCGACCTTTCCGGGCAGCGACCCGGAGGCCCAGTGCAACTTCGAATACCGTGCCTGCGATGCGGCCGCATCGCCCTATCTGGCCTTGGGCGCTCTGGTCTGGGCCGGCCTTGGGGGCATTCGCGACAAGCTGCCCGTGCCACGGGCGACGACCGACGATCCGGAGAAGCTGTCGAAGGGCGAGCGTGCCCAGCGCGGTATCGTGCGCCTGCCGCAAAGCCTGCCCGAGGCCCTGGACAATCTCAGCGCAAGCGAGCGCGCGAAGAGTTGGATGGGTGAGACCTTGATGGAGGCCTATCTGGTCCATAAGCACAGTGAGCTGAAGGTGCTGGAAGGCCTGTCACCGGACGAGCAGGTTGAGCGTTACACTCAGGCCTATTGATCGAGCCGACGGATCGGCTGGCGGCACGCTCAATCCGGGCGCTCGACCGACTTCACGATCGTCAACCGGTTCACCCTGCCGTCATGCTCGTACACCAGGTCGTCGGCGAAATGCCGGACGAGGTGCAGCCCCAGGCCGCCGATCTTCCGTTCGTCCAGCGAGGCCTCCACGTCCGGGGGCGGCACTTCCAGCGGGTTGAACGGCTTGCCGTCATCCTCAAGCACAAGCTCGAGCTTTGAATCCAAGAGGCGCAGCCGGACCTGGAGGTGATAGTCGCGATCCTCCACGCAGCCGTAATTGATGGCGTTGCCGACGACCTCGTCGAGGATCAGGTTCAGTTGGCTCGCGAAAGGTTTGTCCAGCCCATTCTCGGCCGCGAACTGATCGACCGCTTCGGCCAGGCGGGTGATCTCGTCAAGGTCTGCCTTTAGGGAGATCACCAGTTCCGCGGGCTTTGCGGCATCATCGTTCACGGCTGCCTGCCCGCCGCCGAACGCCGATCCGAACTTGAGCACGACACAGGTGATGTCGTCGGACTGAGGCGTCCCCTTTGCGTGCTTCTCGACGCCGTCGAGCACGCGGTTGCACATTTCCTCGGCGGGCAGCGGTCCGGCCTCGTCCAAAAGGGCCTTCAGCCCGTCGACCGCAAACGGCGTGCCCGTGTCGTCGAACGCCTCGGTGACGCCGTCGGTGTAAAGCACGACCGTGTCTCCCGACTGCAAGTCGACACTGGTCTCGTCATAGGTCGCATCTTCGAGCACGCCGAGGGCCACGCCACCCAGCAGTGGCAAGGCCTCCGCGGGCGCACCAAGATGCTTCAACAGCGGCGCGTCGTGTCCGGCATTGGCAAAGGTGAATCGGCCGGTTCTGACGTCGACAACACCATAGAAGGCGGTCACGAACATCATGGTGTCGTTGTCTTCGCTGAGCACGCGGTTGACCTCGGCCAGCACCTTGGCGGGGGACGGTTCGTGCATGGCGGTCGATTTGATCAGGGTATAGCTCACCGCCATCATCAGGGCGGCCGGCACGCCCTTGTCGGAGACATCGGCCACCACGATGCCGACCCTGTGGGTGTCGAGTTCGATCAGGTCATAAAAGTCGCCGCCGACCTCGCGCGCCGCATGCATGTGGGCGAACAGGCGCAGACCCTCGATCGACGGCACATGGCTCGGCAGGATCGAGAGCTGGGTTCGCTGGGCGATGGTCAACTCGTCGGCGATCTGGTTCAGGGTGCGCTGCAGGGCCTGGTTCTTCTCGTTCAGCTGCTGGGTCCGCTCAGCCACCATCCGATCAAGGATCTCGGTTCTGGCGTGTACCTCATGCGCCATCTTGGTGAAGGTGCGCGCCAGGTTGCCCAGCTCGTCCCGGCGCTTGGCCGTAGGCGCCAGCGCGGCCTCGTCGAACTCGTCATTCTCGAACCTCGCGGCGGCCGCCGTCAGCCGCAACACAGGCTCGGTAAAGCTGCGCCTGACATAGATCCAGCCGATGATAATGGCGCCAATAACCGCGATGACGTTCACCCACAAAAGCAGGCGGCTGCTGAACTCCGCCTCCGCCTCCGTGGCGGCGATGGCCGTCAGCGTGCCGTTCTGCGCCCCTTGGACGATGCGGCCCACGCCGGTCGACATGCTCGAGGCCACGCGCCGACTGGTGGTGGCTAGCCTTTCGGCCTCGGCCATTTGCTGGATGATGAGATTGCGCAGGTCGATGATGTTGTCGTCGCCCTGGCCCAGTTCGATCATCTCTTCGAACGCGGCTTCGATCGCGGCGGCATCGGGGGCGTCGCCGAAATTGGTCATGGCGGTCGCGAAGCGGTTGAGTGAGGCGTCGAACCGCTCCCGCAACGGCCTCAGAAGGGCCGCGTCGGGCGTGACCGACCCCTCTGTCAGAAGGCCGATCGCAAGATTGGCCTCTGCTTGCAGCTCGGTCAGTGCGCCGAACTCCGCGAGCGATGCGGGGTCGACCCGGTCTTCCAGCGGCACTGGCTCGGTATCGTCCAGCGTTCGATAGCCCGTGACCATGAAGAAGGTCATTTCGTCGACCAGCGGCCCGATCAGGTCGCCCAGACGCCGTTGCAGGGCGGCCGCCCGCGCCACCTGGGCGGCCATTTGGCTCTCTTCCTCATGCAGCACGCCGATCGCCTCGCCCAGTTCTGCCAATGTTTGCGATAGGCGGCGGTTTTCGCCCCATAGTGTGGCCAGGGGGCTGTAGTCGCTGCGGTCGATCGAGGTGCTGCCCAGCGTCGCCTCCAGTTCCTCCAACTGTTGGACGAAACTCGCTTGCAGTTCCTCAAGATCGGCGATCGTGCCCAGGCGCTCCTCCTCGTCGGTCGCCACCAGCAGCCTGGGCACGGTGGATGCGATCAGCGCGCTTTGACGGGACAGGCGCAACGAAATTGTGATGGCCGGCAGATATCGGTTGGTAATGTCAGCCTGGTGGTCGCTCTGGTCGATGAAGGACAACCAGGCAACAAGGCTGGCGACCAAGGTCAGGGCAACGGCGCCGCCGATGGCGACGTAGAGGCGTACCGCCAGGCCGATGCGTGTCTTCGGCACCTTCAGCAGCGTCCGCATCACGGCGCGGCCCGGTCCAGCGACACCACCTGCCCGGTATCGTCGATGATCGTCAGGAAGACCGAGTCGGAGCCCTGATTGTCGGTCGCGCTGAAATCGAATGTGAAGCCGTCGATATCGAATTGCCCGCGCTCGCTGAGGGCGGTCAAGAACTCATCCCTGGTCGGCGCGTCGTCCAGCGATTCCAGCACGGTGGTGACCAGCCGGCCCGCGATGTAGCCTTCCAGCGAGACGAAGCTGGGCTCGTCTTGCCCGTTCGAGGCCAGCATTGCCGATCGATAGCGATCGAGAATGGGCACGTCGTCGCCATCCGGCGGCGGCACAACCTGGCTGATATAGGTGTCCGGCTCCACACCTTCGGGCAAGGGTCCCAAGGCCTCGGCCAGGGCCTGACTGCCGACGAACGACAGGCTGACGAAGATGCTGTCCAGGTCCAACAGCCGCGCCCACTGGATGAACGCCGCCGTCGGCTGGTATGCGCCGGCGATGATGATTGCCTCGGGTGCCCCGGCGCGGATCGCCAGCAGGGCCCGGCGAACGGCAGTCGTATTGCGCGGGTAGGCGCCTTCGCTGACGGTGCTAAGGCCGCGCCGCTCCAGCGCCTGGCGAACGCCGGCGAGCCCCGCGCGACCGAAGCTGTCGTCCTGGTAGAGGACCGCGATGTCCCGGATGTCCCTATCCGTGACCAACCAGTCAACGATCTGTTCGGCCTCTTGAAAGTACGACGCCCGTACGTTGACCACCCCGTCCAGCGTGGCATCGCGCAGGAACTCCGCACCGGTCAGCGGGCCGATGAACGGCACGCCGGCCTCCGCCGCAATGGGCGCCGTTGCCATGGAGGTCGGGGTCCCGACCGCGCCGATCAGGGCGAAAACCTGATCCTCGTCGATCAGTTGCATCGTGTTGGCGATCGCGGTTTCGGGCTCATAGCCGTCGTCATAGCTGATCAGTTCCAGCCGCCGGCCATGAACGCCGCCCGCCGCGTTGACCTCATCGAACGCGGCCACGATGCCTTCGCGGATCTCCAGGCCCAGCTCCGCCGCCGGCCCTTCCAGCGCGGCGGACTGTCCGAACACGATGCGATCGTCATAGACCCCGGGGTCCGGCGCCTGACCGCCAAACACGATACGACCGTCCGACGCGCCGGACCCGGATGCCAGTTGGGCGCGTCCGCTCTCCGTCCACCCGGCGATCAGGAACGCCGCCAGCGCCAGCAGACCAACAATCGACACGGTGAGGGGCCGGCGGATCATCGGGCGGGCTCCTAGTGCTCGAAGAGCAGGTGGAGGGTGTTTTGGTTGTCGCGCCGTGTCGCCTCCGCCTTGGTGGCGGCGCTTCTGATCAGGAAGCCCGACAGGCGCTGCATCTGATCGGATTCGTCATCCATGTCGGCCAGGCTGGGCGCGGCCTCGGGCAGCGGCAAGGCAGGGCCGGTGTAATGAATGAAGATGTCGAGCCTGAACTGGTCGAAATGGGCGTCGATGCGAATGTCCTCCATCAAACTGCCCGACCGGGCCGATGCTTCCACGAACTCAACCAGGGCGGTTGCCGCATTCTGAATGATATCGCGTCGCGCCCCCCAAAGCGCCCCCTTGTCGTGCAAAAACTTCACGACGGCCGCTTCCCTGTCCTCATCTGGTTCCAGGACAAAGTCGGCACGCCGTTTGACCCCGATCCGAAAGATGAGATTCAGGCCGATCGCCGTCACCGTCGCCAAGGACAGGGACGAGGCCGCAAGCGACCCCAAGGTCGGGTCGAGATCCGCGTACAACGAGGGCAGAATATCGACGCTGAGCCCGGCGATGATGGAGGCGCCGACCACGAAGATTTTGCGCGTGTCCATCAGACGGCTCATGACCAGCTGCATGCCGGACACGATCATGAAACAGGCCACGAAGACCAGGACCGCGCCCTTAACCGGCCCTGGCATCAAAACGAAGACGTGGGCAAGGGCCGGAACGAACGCCGCGACAATGAAGATGGCGCCCGCGCTGAAACCGATCCAACGGCTGGTCACGCCGGTGGCAAGCGCGACGCCGAGGTTGCTTGACGAGGTTGACTGGCCCATGCCGCCCATCACGGCCGAGGAGATCACGGCCAGCGCATCCGCCAGGACACCCTTGCGGATCGACCGCATTTCGGGTGCCACCCAATCCTCGTCATTGATCTTCTGCGCGGTCGACAGGTCGCCGACCGCCTTTACGGTCGACGCGATACCGGCAATCAGGAACGGCAGAATCAGCGTGGCATCGAAGGTCATCGCCGCCGGCAGCCCGATGTCCGGCACGCTGAACAGTCCGCTGTCGCGAAACTCGTCCACCACCGTGTTCGGCACGATCTGCAAGCCGAATTCCAACGCGTAGCCAAACGCGACGCCGATCAAGACACAATAGAGGCGCATGAAGGACGTGCCCCAAACCGACAGTCCGAACATGACCAGCAGGGTGCTGACCCCGGCGAAGGTTTCAAGCGCCGTGCTTTGCGTGTCGCCCGGTGCAATGCCGGCGATGCTGGAGATGCCCGGACCGATCAGAGAGATCCCGACCATCGCGACGATGACGCCCGTGACTTCGGGCGGCAGCAACGCCCGGAGCCGGTGAATGATCCGGGACAGCAACGCCTGAAACAGGCCGGCCAGCAGGGTCATGCCGAAGACCAGGGACAGGCCGCCGGTCTGAGCGGCCAGCAGTGACGCCGGATAGAAGGTCGGACCCGGCAGATTGGGGCAAAGATAGCCCGAGCCGATGGGGCCGCGCTTCAGCGACTGCAAGATCGTGCCTAAGCCCGCCGCGATCATCGAGATACGCACGAGGTTGGAGGCGACATCGACCGAATCGGTCGCGGCATAGGCAATCAACGCAGCCAGCACCAATCCGCTCGACATGGCAAAGCAATGCTGCACGCCCATGCCGATGGCCATCGGCAGCGAAATCGGGTCGTCAACGGCCGCGATCAGGTTGCTGGGGCGCCGTGCCGGTTTGCGCATCGGGCGTCCTACCGGGTTTTGTGTGACCGGGCCGGATCGACCGGCGCGGCGCCGGGCGACGTGTCAGTCGAACAGGAAACCGATTTAGCTGTCATGGCGAGGACGCCTACTCGGCCGCGATGGCCTCATTGAGCGTTTCGTAAGTTGCGAGAATTGATGAGAGGCCCGTCACCTCAAAGACCTGGGTAACGGTTTCGTTCATGGCGCAGACGGCCAGGGTGCCGTCGTCGCGCTTCAACAGCTTGGCCAGAACCAGCAGCACCCGCAAGCCCGCGCTGCTGATATAGTCCAGGTCGGCGAGGTCGAGCACCACGCGATGGTTGCCGGCCTCGATCCGCGATCGCACCTCTTTTTCAAACTCGGCCGATGTGGCGCTTGTCAATTGTCCGGCAGGGCGCAGGACGAGGAACTCGCCTTGCGTCATCTCAAAGAGCTTCATGCCGCCTCCCTAGTGCATTGCAAAACATCATAGATGCACGGCTGCGGGCAGGCTACCGCTAAGGCTGCCACGCGAGACCCGGACCCTTTCGTACGGCCACCTGACCGGCACCAGAGTTGCCGAGACCTGAGCAGGCCGTTAGCCTTCCCTAGCATGTCGTTGCCTTTCCAATCGAAGTCCTGATGTCACGGGCACCGCGACGAATCGGCTTGAAAGACCTGGCGGCGGAGTTGCATCTGTCGGTCACGACGGTGTCTCGGGCGCTAGCGGGCTATCCCGATGTTGGCTCGGAAACCCGCGGCCGCGTGCGGTCTTTGGCGGCACGGCGCGGCTATGTGCCCAGCCGTGTCGGCCGCGCCATGGTGTCGGGCGATACCGGTCTGATCGGCGTCGTGCTGCCGCCGGCGGAGTCGCGGCTGTCGTCAAAGTCGACGTTTGCGGACGTCTTCCTCGGGCCTTTGATGGCGGGTCTCTGTCAGCGGCTGCAGGAGGCCGGACGTCAACTTGTGATCACGACCCAAAGAACGCGCCACGTCGCGGCATTGGTCCGCACCATCGATCGGTGTCAGGCCGATGGTTTGATCGTCGCGGACCGTACCTTCGTCCATGATGACCGCGTCGCCCATCTTACCGAACGAAATGTTCCGTTTGTCGTTCATGGTCGCGTGATGGGCGATCCATCCTCATATGCTTGGTCCGATACCGACGGTGCCAGCGCCTTTGGGGATGCCACGCGACGTCTTATCGCGTTGGGGCACCGTCACTTTGGCCTGCTGACGTTCGAACCGTCCTTGATGTTTGCGCGTGTCCGGCGAGACGGGCTCCTGGCCGGGCTGCGAGCACATGGTCTGCGGCTGCGGGCCGACGCCGCCTGCACCGTCACGCGATCCGATGACAAGTCTGTCGAGAGGGCCTGTGCAACATTGCTGAACCTGACGCCACGGCCGACCGCCGTCTTGTGCGTAACTGACGCGTTGGCCATTAAGCTGGTTCAGATGGCGGCCGAGCGCTCAATTGCCGTGCCGGGTGAGCTCTCGGTCATTGGGTTCGACAATGTTCCCGCCTCTGCCTACGCCCGGCCGGGTATCAGCACCTTCGACCAACACATCAGGCAAAGTGCCTGCGATATTGCCGATCTGATGATCTGCCAACTATCCGACCCGACGACGTCGAGTGGATCGCGCATGATCCGACCCGCTTTTGTGCCGCGCCGAAGTCACGGGCCGGCACCGATCGCCGCTTAGCGATCTGAATCGGGTCTTGACCGCGTGCCCGCTGGTGCGGCGAGTTCCTTGTCTGCGCTTCGGGCGCTTGGTGTCGCCAGCCTCAGCTTGGAAAGATGCAACGGGTTCGGTTTGCCGTCGCCCATCGCCTCGCCGCGCGTGTACCATTTTTGCCATTTCTGCTCGATCGCGGCCGGATCGTTGTCTGCCAAGTCCTGATTGAATTTGGTGCGCGCGTCGCGCCAATTCCGGAACCCCGTGGCGACCGCCGGGTCGTCGTCGATCGGCACGATTTGGGGCGTCAGACTGTCAAGCGCGCGATAGGCGACCGGCGTGATGAAACAGAAGGGCTCGCCTTCGTCGAATGTCACGCGACCAGGCCGCGTGAACTGCCAATTCATCGTGAAGGTGAAGTCCAGCCAGTCCGTTTCGATGATGCCGTCGAGGGCGCCGATGCCGTCTTTCAGCCTGTTTGGCGCACCGCGTGCCCAGATGCCAACGCCCGCTTCGGTGCGGAACAGATAGCCAGGATGAAACGTCAGGATGCCGTGCCCGAAGTGAGAACTGGCGAACCGGTCGTTGCCCCAAGACGGATCGTCGATTTCGACGACCAGGTCCTCGATCAAGTCGCCGCCGTTCCAGTCGGCGGAGAGCCGGGTCGGCGCCAAAATCTCCCAGCCCATCGCATTGGCGATGCTCAGCGGCAGGCACCGGTAGGCGAACCGCTCGTCCGTGTCGTCCATCCACTGTCGAGACGCGCGGGCGGCGATGATCCTGGGGGCCGTATCGCGAACTTGATAACAGGTGAGCGTTTGAAACGCCGGGCGCATGCCGTCCATGGGCGCTGACCAGTCCTTTTGCGGATTAAGCTCGCCGCCGACCGGAACGCTCTTCTGGCGGGCCAAGACGCCGTCCTCGGCACGCGGCTGGGTAAAGCGATTGGGCGCCAGCCCCAGTCTGGAACTGGCGCCCAATCACCTGATCAGGTTTTTGGACTAGAGGGTGCTCGGGCTGGGCGGAGCCGGCGGAGACGGCTTCTTCGATAGGCCGCTGGCGACCTTGGCGGAAGAGTTCCCCACAACCACGTTGCTGGCGTCACGCCCGTCAGAAACGGCTTGCTTGAGGCCTTCGATGCGCTCTGCGTTCTCGGCCCTCATGGTCTTCATTTTCATCGTCACCGTAGACTCCTCTCGACTTTTGTCGCTGATTCTGGCGCCTAAGCACCGAGACCACATTGGACATGATCCGGTTCCAAATCCAGCACAAATATTGTCATGTTTGGATCGCCGTCCTGATCAATGCCGCGAAATACAGGTGAGGAGAACGGTACTAGAAATAGTACTTGTCGGCCATGTCATAGGTCAAACTCGGTCATTGTCTGGCAGATCCGATGCATCCGATGGCCAGGAGGGCGGAATGGCGAATGTAACGATGCTTGAGATTGGGTCGGTTTTCGACGGGATTGCGTTTGAACTTGCCGAAGCCCAGATGGTCGTGGTCGAGGGTGAGCAAATCAAAGAGGTTTCCGACCGTTCGGTTGATATCGCAAATGCCCGGCGCATCGACGTGCGCGGTCGGACGCGGATGCCGGGCCCGATCGACGTGCATTTTCGCGCGATTGCCGCCCACCCCGGCCTCACAGTCATCAAGGACATGCCGCGATCCCGGTTGGGCCAGCATAGCCGCGGGCAGCTTGAGGCACCCTGGCCAACTGCTGGAGCATCAGGGCCGTTATCTCGACTTGATCATAAAGGGCGGCGCCTTCATGAAGAACTGGCTGGCGGCTTAGCGCGCGTCGCCAATCGCCTGCAAGAACGGCGCGATCAACAACGGGGCGAAGGGCAGCAGGGGGTCGATCTGCCAGTCGCTGTAGGCGCCCTCGGCGTCCAGCAGGTTCATGGTGCCCAGCATCCTGCCATCCCATTCCACCGGAATGTTGATCACCGCGCCGCAGCCGAGGCTGACGATCAGTTCGTGGTCGAAGAAGGCCCATTTGATGTCTTCCACCGTGCGGCCCAGATAGGGCTGGCGCCCCTCCAGCACGTGGCGCCCCCAGCCGGTGAAATCGCCCAGCTCCTTGCGGCCACCGACCGGATAGGCCTCCGGCTGATTTGAGTAGACCCGCGCCGCCTCGTTGCGCGGCGCGTCGAGGAACATCAACGTGAACAGCTTATGGCCGACCAGGGCCTTGGTAGCATCGGCAAGCGCGTCATACAGTGCCTTCGGCTGCCCCTCCCGTGCCGCCGCCTCCGCGCATCGGCTGAGGTTCGCGACAATATCGGCATCGGTAACGGGCATTCTTGTCTCCAGGTTTTCAACGGTTTTTTCGTGGGGTCGACAGCCCCAATTCGCTTGAGCGCGCAGGCCGTTCGGGTACCAGTCCACGGGGACGGAAGCGCAAGGCCAGGATTAAGAGGAGGCCGACCGTGATTTCGCGCATGGCGGCGACCTGGACGATCGACAGGCCGGGGATCACGTCGTGGACGAACCGCGTGCCCTCCAGCACGGCGACCACCAGGGCGGCGCCGAGGACAGCGCCCAGCATGTTGCCCGGCCCGCCGGCGGTCAGCGCCAGGAAGATGTAGATCGTGATCAACGGCAGGAACATGTCCGGCGCGATGTAGCTGTGATAGTGGCCGAACAGAGCGCCTGCCAGGCCCAGCAGGCCGGCGCCGAGCGCAAACGCCTCCAGCCGCAGCCGGCCCACCGGCTTGCCGGCGACCGCGGCTACCACGTCATCGTCCCGAATGGCCCGCAGCGCCCGACCGTAGGGCCCGTTGGCCAGGTTGCGCAGCAGGATCACGACCACGATTAGGACCACGATCATCAGGCCGAGATAGAGCAGATTGAAGTCCCGTGGCGTCAGCTCGCCGCGCAACGGCCCCGGAATGTCGGAAATGCCGTCAGGCCCGCGCGTCAGCCAGATCTCGTTGGTCATGAACAGGCGGACGCTTTCGCTGAAACCCAGCGTGATGATCGCCAGATAGTCGCCGCGCAGCCGGAACGTTATCGCGGCCAGCAACAGGCCACCGCCGGCCGCGAAGATAAAGCCGAGCACAACGCCGATCAGGATCGGCAAGTCGCCGCTGGTCGTGGCGATGGCGCTGGCGTAGGCGCCGAGCGCGAAGAAGCCGGCCATGCCCAGATTGATCATGCCGGTTAGGCCCCAGGCGACATTGATGCCCAGCGCCAGCAAGGCATAGATGCCGATGGTAACGCCGATTGAGGCCAGATAGCTGATCATTGCCGCTTCTCCCCCAACAGGCCCTCGGGCCGGAAGATCAGCACGACCAGAATGGCCAGGAAGCCGACGGCGCTTTTGTAGGTCGGGTCGAGGATGACGAGCGACAGTTCCTGCCCGATGCCGATGACGAAGGCCCCCAGCACCGCCCCCGGAATGCTGCCCAACCCGCCGACGACAGCGGCCGCAAAGATCGACAGGATGAAGCGGAACCCGGTCAGCGGGTCGATGGCCGTGCCGAGGCCTTGCAGGATACCGCCGACCCCGACCAGACCCATGGCGATAAAGATGGCCAGCCGGGTCACGGTGCCGGATGGAATGCCCTTCAGGGCGGCAAGTTGCGGGTTGTCGGCCACCGCGCGCATGGCTTTGCCGAACCGGCCATAGCGCAGGAATACGAACAGCAGCACCATGATGATGGTCGCCAGCACCAGGTTTTCGAGCTGCTGCGGTCCGACCCGTATGCCCAGGAACCGCCAGTCGCGCACCAGCGGCAGGTCATAGCCGCGCAGATCGTTGCCGAAGCCGAACCGGATCATGTTTTCCAGGACCACCGTCAGCGCGATCGACGCAATGGCCGTGGTCAAGGCGCCGAACGGCCGCATCGGCCGCAAGACGATGTCGTCGGCCAGAACGCCGACGATCCCGGAAATCACGAAGGCCGCGACGACGGCCACCAGGATCGGCAGCCCCAACGGCACGTTGGCCACCCAGCCGGCGAACGCGCCCAACGTCGCAATCGAGGCGACCGAGAAGTTCGGAAAGCGCAGCACGGCAAAGATGGTGGTAAAGCCGATGGCGGGCAGGGCCAGCAAACTGCCGTACAGGACGCCGTTCACCAGCAATTGCGGGATCAGTTCCATCCCAACGGGCTGCTTTCGTTAAACCGGAAAGGGTGGCGGGCGGCCACCGGCCACCCGCCGCACATGAAAGGTTCTAAACCGTCTCGAAGTCGACCGGTTGGCCGTCATGGATGCGTCGGAACAGGAACTGGGTGCCCGTGATATCACCGACGTCGGTAAAGTCGCACGGGCCGCTGGCACCGTTGTAGTTCACCGATCCGCCGTCGGCGAGGATGGCCAGACCGTCGACGGCATTGTCGATAATCTCGCCGTCACCTTGCGAGATCGTGCGGACCCCACCGCGCATGTCGGCCCCGGTCGACGACCCGGCGGCGGCCATCGCCAGTATGGCCAGATTGGCGTGATCGTAGGTTTGGGCGGAGTACGGATCGACCACGTCGACGCCCAGGATCTCCTGAACCCGCGCATAGGCCCCGGAGGTGACGTCCGGCGTGCCTTCCCAGGTGAACAGGCCTTCCACGACGTCGTTCGGCAGCGCGTCCAGCACGGAAGCGTTGACCGCGTAGGCCGGTCCGATGATTTTGCCCTCATAGCCGGCCTGGAACAGGTCGCGCAGCAGAACGGTGCTGTCGGCCGCATAGCCGCCGAGCATCAGAAAGTCCGGATCGCCTGTCATGATCTGATCGACCTCGGACCGGTAAGACGTGCGGTCGGCCTCATAGATCAGGCTGTCCATGCTGGCGCCATTCTCGCCCGCAATGTCGCCAAGGATGGCGATCGACGACTCCGCGAACGGCGTTTGCGGACCGATCCAGGCGATCTTCGTACCCCCTTGGTCAGCCATGAACTGGCCGGCGACGGCAATCTGAAGCTGGCTGTTCGGCTGGGTGCGGATGATGTAACCCTCGTGCGGCAACTGGGTGATGCTGTCCGAACCGGAAACGGTGTAGACCATCACGCCACCTTCCCAGCAGACCGGTGCGACGGCTGTGGTCACGGACGAGGCCCAGGTGCCGATGACGGCCGAGACGCCGTCGACATCGACCAGCTTGCGCGCGGCCCTGACGGCGGCCTCGGGGTTGGTCTGGGTATCTTCCGACACCAGCTCGATCTGGCGGCCCAGCACGCCACCCGCGCTGTTGACACTGTCGATGACGCCGGCCACCGCATCCCGCATGGACGGTCCGTAGGTGCCGCCCACCCCGGTCAAAGGCGTCAGCGTGCCAAGCATGATCGGGCCGTCCGATTGCGCCAGCGCCAAGCGCGGCATCGCCAGGGCGCTAGCACCCATGGCGCCGGTGGCCAGCAATTGGCGGCGCCTCATCGTCAGTCTGCGGTTCATGTCTCTTCTCCTTCTCTTTAGTGAAGCCATGTCATCGGGGGTTACTACGGTGTGTCAAGCCGGCACCGCAGCGCCCAGGAACAGGTGCCGCAGTTCCGGATCGTCCAGGAAGCTCCGCGCGGACCCGGTCTTGGCGTTGCGGCCGTCGACCAGCAGGCTGGCGTCGTCGGCCCGTTCCAACGCGGCGACGGCATTTTGTTCGACCATGGCGATACCGACGCCGTTGGCCCGAATTGCCGCCACCGTATCGAACAGTTCTGCGGCCGCCTTGGGGCTGAGGCCGGCCGACGGTTCGTCGAGCAGCAGCAGCTTCGGCTCGGTCATCAGCGCGATCGCCATCGCCAGGATCTGCCGCTGGCCGCCCGACAAGGTGCGCGCCTGCTGCTGTCGCTTTTCGGCCAGTACGGGGAACCGCTCGAAGGTCTCGGCGATGCGTGCGCGGGTGTTTGCCGGGGCCGTCCAGCCGCCCATGTCCAAGTTTTCCGTCACGGTCAGCGTGCCGAAGATGTTTGCCTCTTGGGGCACGAAGCCGATGCCGAGATTGGCGACCCGTCTGGGGCTAGCGCCCGTGATGTCGATATCGTCCAGCGTGATGCGGCCGGCCGTGATGACGATCAGACCGGCAATAGCCTTCAGCAGTGTCGATTTGCCGGCCCCGTTCGGCCCGATGATCGCGATGATGCGGCCCGGCGCGATCGCCAGGTCCACGCCCTTCAGGATGCTGTCGGCCTGGGTGTAGCCACCCTCCAGGCCCGTCACGCGCAAGCTTGTCATGCCGGCACGTGACCCAGATAGGCGTCTTGAACGGCGCGGTTGGCCGTGACTTCCTTGAAGCTGCCGGTGGCGAGATCGCGGCCCTCGGCCATGACGACCACCGGATCGCACAGGCGCGCGACGGTATCCATGTCGTGCTCGACCACCAGGAAGGTATAGCCGTCGTCGCGCAGGCCGGCCAGCACGTCGGCAATGTCGCGCGATAGGCTGGGATTGACCCCGGCAACGGGCTCGTCGAGCAGAATCAGGCGCGGCTCGGCCATCAGGGCGCGACCAATTTCCAACAGCTTCTTCTGCCCGCCGGATAGGGCCTCGGTTCGATTGTCCAGCACCTCGGTCAGCCGCAGCTTGTCGGCCACCTCTGCCGCCCGCGCCGCGATCTGCCGATCCTGCTGCCGCCATCGGCTGGGTCGGAAAATGGCCGTTCTGATGTCGTCGCCGGCTTGGCCCGGCGCATACAGCATCAGGCTCTCAAGGACGGTGAGGGATGGAAAGCCGCGCGCGATCTGGAACGTGCGTGTCAGCCCGGTGCGCGAGATGCGTTCAGCCGGCCAGCCGGTAATGTCGATACCCGCGAACGTCACCTGGCCGCCATCCGGCCGCAACGTGCCCGACAGGATGTTGAACATGGTCGTCTTGCCGGCGCCGTTGGGGCCGATCAGGCCCGTGATGGTGCCCGCCTCGACCGACAGGCTGGCGCCATCGACGGCGGTTACGCCGCCGAAATGCTTTGAGACGCCGTTCGCCCGCAACAGTTCTTGCATGAAAGGTCTCTGTCCCCGGTTCTTGGACGCCAAGATGGACCAACCGTCCAGGTTCGGCAAGATTTGGCGGTGTGTGGCCCCCGAGAGCTTCAGGTAAGGCCGGCAAAGACCCCTCGGTGCGCGCGCCACAGGCGCTTCAAGACGCCGAGACCGGCGCGTATCGGCGGGTCGTGCCGCCTGGTGTCAGCGGTCACGAACCATTGCTCCTGGCGCAGGGCAGGCAGCGCGTCGCCCACGCGGCGCAGCCCGCTCGTCCGGTCGCCGATGAAACAGGGTAGCAGGCACAAGCCTGCGCCCGATCGGGCCAGATTCAACAGCGGCATTGGATGGTCGCTGGTTGCGACGGGCGGCCCGGCCAGCGACGCGGACAGGAAACGGGACGACGCCGTCGGCCGTTCGACATCCAGCGCGATCCAGGGCAGGTCCGCATAGGCTTGGTCGAGCCCAACCGCCTCAGCCCGGGCCGCAAGGTCGGGCGCGCCATAGACTGCATAGGCGACGTGCGCGACCCGCTGGCCGGCCAGGCCCATTTGGCTGGGGGCCAGGTTTCGAATGCCGATGTCGGCCTGTCGCCTTGTAAGGTCGGCCTGGGTTGTGCCGATCAGCAGGCGCAGCGGCCGTCCCTTGAGGCCCTCGGCTAGTGCGGCGCCCATTTCGCCGATGAACATGGATGTCCAAGGCCCGCAAGCGACGCGCAAGGGCGGAAGCGCGGTCTGGCCGGCGCGCCACTCATCGATCTTGACCATGGCGATGGCCGCGTCGTCCATGAGGTCACGCAGCTCTCGACCGTTGGCGGTCAGGCGATAGCCACCGGCGCCGCGCTCGAACAGCTCCATCTTCAGGGCGCTTTCCAGATCGGCCATGCGCCGGTGCAGCGTCGGTGCACTGACGCCGGTCCGCGACGCCGCCAGCGCCAGCGTGTGCGCGTCCGCCACCTCCATGAACAGTTTCAGCGTCGACCAATCCAGGCTTTCAGTCTTGAAAGACATCTTGCGAATTCAGGCAAAGCAATTGTGGCTGATGACCACCAATCTAGCCGTCAGACGACGTTTCCTGGAGAAAGAAATGAAATACGTTCCGTTGGGTTCATCTGGTTTGGCAGTTTCCCGGCTTTGCCTTGGAACCATGCTGTTCAATGGTGAAACGGAAATCAGCCTTCATCGCTCGACCTGCATGTCGATCATCGACGCTTTTTTGGATGCCGGCGGCAACTATCTCGACACGGCCGATGCCTATGGCGACGGCGCGTCGGAGCAGTTGTTGGGCGAGGCGCTGAACGGACGGCGGGACAGTGTCGTCATCGCGACCAAGGCCGGCGCCCGTTTCGGCGGCGACCCGTGGAATCCGCGCGCCGGCCTGTCGCGCCATGCGGTGCGCAGTGCCATCGAAGGCAGTCTGCGTAACCTGAAGACTGACTATATCGACCTTTGGTACATCCACGGGCCCGACCGGCTGACCCCGATCGATGAGACCATCCGTGGCATCGAGGACGCGTTGCGCGACGGCAAGATCAGGGCCGTCGGGTTTTCCAACCTGCCGCCCTGGCAGGCCGCAGAATTCGTTTTGAAGGCGCCTTTCGCGGTCAGTGCCGCGCAGTACCAATACTCGCTTGTCTGCCGCGAGATCGAAGAGGATTTCTTCGACGCGTTCGCCCGCAACAACCTGGTCCTGCATGCTTGGGGGCCGCTGGGCCAAGGCTTCCTGACCGGGCGCTACAGCAGAGACGCCATGCCGGAGGATGGGCGGGTTACCATGGCCGGCGAGGATTATGAGGAGCATGTCTCGCGCCGAGCGACGACCCAGAACTGGCAACTGATCGATGCCATGCGCGAGATGGCCAACGCCCGCAACGTGCCCATGGCCCGCCTGGCGATTGCCTGGATATTCGCCCGGCCGATCGACACGGTGACCATTGCCGGGCCGAAGTCAACGGCCCAACTGAACGACTTGGTACCCGCGACCGATCTGCGGCTGAGCGAGGATGAGGTGGCCACGCTCGACCAGCTCTCAGCACCGCCGGTGGGTTATCCGCAGCGCGTGATCGATGTCTATTTCGACCGAGCATTGGCGGCCTGACGATCGGGCGGGACTTCTGTCGCTGACGTAGCATCCCCATCTCTAGAGGGTGATGACCACCGGCGACCTGCTGAACGAAACCACCGAACGCTCGCCACGCGACTATGTGCGCATCGAGCATCAGCTTGGTGCGCACAACTACCACCCGCTCGACGTCGTCTTGACCCGCGGCGAGGGCGTCTGGGTTTACGACACCGACGGCAATCGGTATCTCGATTGTCTCTCGGCCTATTCGGCGGTCAATCA
Source organism: Pseudomonadota bacterium (assembly GCA_039819285.1). GTDB lineage: Bacteria > Pseudomonadota > Alphaproteobacteria > DSM-16000 > Inquilinaceae > JANQGH01. The sequence goes on along the minus strand of JBCBSH010000033.1, from coordinate 2,503 downwards.
GGGGCATTGCCACCCTAAGATCCTGGCGGCGATGACGGAGCAGGCCGGGCGCCTGACCCTGACCTCGCGGGCGTTTCACAACGATCAGTTGGCGCCGTTCTACGAGGACGTCGCCGCGCTCACCGGCGCGCACAAGATCCTGCCCATGAACAGCGGCGCCGAGGCGGTCGAAACCGCGATCAAGGCCGTGCGCAAATGGGGCTACGAGGTAAAGGGCGTGCCCGAGGGGGCGGCGGAGATCATCGTCTGCACCGACAACTTCCATGGCCGTACCCTGGGCGTCGTCGGCTTCAGCACCGATCCATCGGCGCGCGGCGGTTTCGGTCCGTTTGCGTCCGGCTTCAAGGTCGTGCCTTTCGGCGACGATCAGGCGCTGGCGGACGCGATCACGCCGAACACGGTTGCGTTCTTGGTCGAGCCCATTCAGGGCGAGGCCGGCGTGATCATTCCGCCACCGGGCTATTTCGCCCGCGTGCGCGACCTGTGCACCCGGCACAATGTCACGCTGATCCTCGACGAGATCCAGACCGGCCTCGGCCGCACCGGCAAGCTGCTGGCCGAAGAGCATGAGGGTATCGAGGCCGATGTCACCCTGATCGGCAAGGCCCTGTCGGGCGGCTTCTATCCGGTCTCCGCCGTGCTGTCGAACTCCGAGGTTCTGGGCGTCTTGCGACCCGGCCAGCATGGCAGCACGTTCGGCGGCAACCCGCTGGCCTGCGCGATCGCTCGGGCGGCGCTGCGCGTCTTGGTCGATGAAGGCATGATCGAGGCCTCGGCCAAAAACGGCGCCTACTTCATGGCTCTGCTAAAGGGCCTGCGGCGCAATGCCATCCGGGACGTGCGCGGGCGTGGCCTGATGCTGGCCATCGAGCTAGACCCGGCGGCCGGGGGTGCAAGACGCTATTGCGAGGCATTGCGACGGCGCGGCGTTCTGGCGAAAGACACGCATGGCGACACCATCCGTATCGCGCCACCGCTGGTGATCACGCGGCCGCAGATCAATTGGGCGGTCGAGCAGATCGATGGGGTCTTCAGCACACTCGACCCCTGACCGCGCAACACCGGCAGCCGCACCACCCGAAATTCCGTTTTGACTGGCGTTCGAGAAACGACTTCGCTAGAGCACCCGCCCTGAATGGCGGGCGGGGTTCGCCGCCTGATGTGTGGGCTGTCGGTCGAGAGGACGTCTGAAATGCTGGGAGTGTGCTACTACCCCGAACAATGGGCCGAGGCACGATGGGCGGATGATGCCAAGCGGATGGCCGATATGGGCCTCGCCTACGTCCGCATCGCGGAATTCGCTTGGGCGCGGATGGAGCCGCGGGAAGGCGAATACGAATGGGGCTGGCTCGATCGCGCCATCGATACTCTGGCGGATGCCGGCCTCAAGATCGTGCTGGGCACGCCGACGGCGACGCCGCCCTACTGGCTGATCGCGAAGTACCCGGAAATCCTGCCGGTCGGTATCGACGGCCGCCGGCGCGACTTTGGCTCTCGCCGGCATGTCAGCTTCTCCAGCGCGGTCTATCGGCGCGAAGCCAGGCGCATCGTTGATGCCATGGCCACGCGCTACGGCAGCCATCCGGGCGTTGCCGGCTGGCAGACCGACAATGAGTATGGCTGCCACGACACCGCGCGCAGCTATGGTGATTTGGACCGGGAGGCCTTTCAGGTCTGGCTGGCCGAGCGCTACGGCAACATAGAGGCCTTGAACGAGGCCTGGGGCAACGTCTTCTGGTCGATGGAGTATCCGGATTTCGGCGCCATCGGCCTGCCCAACGCCACGGTGACGGAACCCAACCCGTCTCACGCGCTCGACTTCGCCCGCTTTGCCTCTGACATGGTGGTCGAATTCAACAGCGCCCAGACGGAGATTCTGCGCCAGAAATCGCCAGGCCGTTTCATCACCCATAACTTCATGCAGCGCACGCTGACTTTCGATCACTTTCGTTTGGCGAAGGATCTCGACTTCGCCTCGTGGGACAGCTATCCGCTGGGCAAGCTGGAAGTCATCTTTGACGACGACCGTGATGCGGAGCTGAAGCGGACCTACGCCCGCGTCGGCCATCCGGACGGCCCCGCCTTTCATCACGACCTGTATCGCGCCATGGGCAACGGCCGGTTTTGGGTGATGGAACAACAGCCAGGGCCGGTCAACTGGGCACCCTGGAACCCGGCACCGATTTCGGGCGCCGTTCGGTTGTGGACCTGGGAGGCCCTGGCCCATGGCGCCGACGTGGTGTCCTATTTCCGCTGGCGCCAGCCGCCCTTCGCCCAGGAACAGATGCATACCGGCCTGCACCGGCCGGACGACAGCCCGGATTTCGGCGCGGAAGAGGCGATGCGGGTCGCCGAGGAACTGAAGTCCCTGCCTTTGGAGCCGACGGCGCCGGCGCCCGTCGCGCTCTTCTTCGACTACCAGACCGCTTGGACCTATGAGGTGCAGCCGCAGGGCCGCGACTTCGACTATTTCCGTCTCTGCTTCGACTGGTACGCCGCCGTC
>JBCBSH010000032.1:0-26952 GCA_039819285.1 Pseudomonadota bacterium | reverse complement strand
TCGTCGCTGCCGTACATGACCCGATCGGCCCCGACACCGGTATAGAGGGCATCGAATGCGTCGGATTCGCAGACAGACGATGTGTCGTACCAGACATTGGGCAACCCCCGCAGCCGCTCCGCCGCCGCTTCGATCGCCCAGGCCGAATAGCTGCGCGCGCAATGGGCCAGCACCCATTTGGAGTTCGGGTATTTCTCGCTCAGCCGCAGGATTTCCGCGATGTTATCCGGGTCCGCGACGGCCTGGCGCTTTGACAGATGCATCATGATCACGAGACCCAGCCTGTCGGCCAGCGCGATTTGGGGCTCGGGCAGGAAGTCTGTGATGCCGGCGTCGGCGGGAACTGCGCCTTGGGCGTAAACCAGATATGGCTTCAGCCCGATGAGGCCGGTCCGCTGAAGCGTCGCCTCGATTTCCTCGGTGCCCATCCCCGGATGCACCAGCATCAACCCGGCCGATCGCGGTGCCAAGGCTGACTGGGCGGCGACATAGGCGTTGGCGGCGTCGAAATCGCAAGGCGCGGGGTAGGGGAAGGGAAACGACAGGCGTTCGACCTTTCGGCCGGGCATCAGGGCGGCATCGATCGCGTCCGCCAACCGCCAGGTGACCTCGGGAAAATAGCGTCCGATGGTTTGCGCATAAGGACCGCTGGACTTGTCCGGGTCGGTGAAGAACGTCCAACGGTGAATGTGGGTGTGCACGTCGAACAGGTCGGTGGGGACGAAATCATCGAGCTCTTCCGCCCAGATCCGGCGGTCCAGATCGTTGGGCTGCCAATGAGCGTCCATATCGGGGGCGTCCGTATCGGCAGGCGCAGCTGAATTCGACATGACATCCTCGCGTTGACATATCGTGTTATCAGTATAACCATATATTCCTGTAATGCCGCAATTGTCTGACACAGCTACGGCGTCGGGTGGACACATGGGCAAGGGACAGATTCTTTGGCAGCGGGCCAAGCGCCGCATCGCCGGTGGCAACATGCTGCTGTCCAAGCGGCCGGAGATGTTCCTACCGGGGCAATGGCCGACATACTTCTCCCGCGCCAAGGGTTGCAGGGTCTGGGATCTGGATGGTCGCGAACTGATCGACATGGCGATCATGGGTGTCGGTACGAACCTGCTCGGCTATGGGCACGAGGCGGTGGATGCGGCGGTCCGGTGCGTCGTCGATGCGGGCAACATGTCCACCCTAAACGCCCCGGAAGAGGTCGAACTGGCCGAGCGGCTGATCGTGCTGCATCCCTGGGCCGAGATGGCCCGCTTTGCCAGGACCGGTGGTGAGGCCAACGCGGTCGCCATTCGGATCGCCCGCGCCGCCAGCGCGCGCGACGGCGTGGCGATCTGCGGCTATCACGGTTGGCACGATTGGTATCTGGCGACTAACCTGGCGGACGCGGAGGCGCTGGACGGTCACTTGCTGCCGGGCCTCGACCCGGCCGGCGTGCCCGCCAATCTGGGCGGCACGGTCTTTCCCTTCGCCTACAACGATCTGGATGGCCTGACGCGCCTCGTTGACCAGTACGACATCGGCGTCATCAAGATGGAGGTTGCCCGCAGCGTCGCGCCCGCCCCGGGGTTTCTCGAAGGTGTTCGGCGGCTCGCCGATCGCAACGGGATCGTGCTGATCTTTGACGAATGCACATCCGGCTTTCGCCGGAGCTTTGGCGGCCTGCACAAGCTGTACGGGGTCGAGCCCGACATGGCGGTGTTCGGCAAAGCGCTGGGCAATGGCTATGCGGTTACTGCGGTCATCGGCCGGGCGGCGATCATGCAGGCGGCCCAATCCACTTTCATCAGCTCCACCTTCTGGACCGAGCGCATCGGTTCGGCCGCGGCGCTTGCAACATTGGACGCGATGGAGGCGCTCGCTTCTTGGGAAGCCGTGACCGCGACAGGGCTCGACATCACGTCCCGCTGGGAAGGCCTCGCGGCCAAATACGGTTTGACGATCACGACCAGCGGCCTGCCGGCACTTACGGGCTTTGCCTTCGACGGTCCTGATGCGCTCGGCTACAAGACTTTGATCACCCAGGAAATGCTAAAATCGGGCTATCTCGCCGCCACGAGCGTTTACGTCTCCACGACCCATACCGACGATGTTGTCGACGGCTATTTCGATGCGTTGGACCCGGTGTTCGGGCTGATCGCCGAGTGCGAAGATGGCCGGGACTTGTCGTCATTACTGGAGGGGCCGGTGTGCCATTCGGGCTTCAGCCGGCTTAACTGAGCCGATCAGCAACGGGAGGTGCCCCATGCCAACCGCCGCCAATGAGATTGACCTGGCGAAGGTCCGAAGCGAGTTCAGTCGCGACGGCTATGTCGCGATCCGTCCGCTGTTCGACGCCGCGACGATGGCGGAGATCAACCGGGAACTGGAACGCTACATCGCCAACATCGTGCCGAAGATGCCCGACAGCGAGGTCTATTACGAGGATCGGAACGATCGCTCGACCTTGAAGCAGATGCAGAAACTGTCGGTCTATGACGACTATTTCCGCGACCTGATCGAGACCGACGTGATCCACGACATGGCCGCCGCCGTTTTGGGCGAGGAGGTGGTGGTTCAAAACCTGCAATACTTCAACAAACCCGCCGAGATCGGGCAGGCCACGCCGCCGCACCAGGACGGCTACTATTTCCACCTGACGCCGTGCAAGGCGGTGACGGGTTGGCTGGCCCTCGAACCGGTCGACCACGAGAATGGCTGCATTCACTATGTGCGCGGCTCTCACAAATCGGCCGGGTTCCGGCCGCACGGGCGCTCAAACGTGCTTGGGTTTTCCCAGGGCATCACCGATTTCGGGACGGCTGAGGACAAGGCAAACACTGAAGCCTTTCCAGGCGATGTGGGGACCTTCCTTATGCATCACGCGCGCACCGTTCACTGGGCCGGCGCAAACCGCTCGGCGACGCGCTCGCGTCGGGCGCTTGGTTTCGTCTATTTCGGCAAAAGCGCCCGCATAGACCAAGAAGCTAAGGCCGCCTATCAGGCGAAGCTGGACGCCGATCTGCGGGCCGCGAACAAGATTTGAACACGACCGCCGGGTTGTCCGGCCCTTACGCCGACGGCAGTTCCCCCAATCAGCGCAGCCGGCGCTGGAAGCCGCCGCCGCCAAACGAGCGCGAACCGCCGCCAGAGGGCCGCTCGGCAATCCGCCCACCGCTGCGCGGCAGAGACGGCGCATAGGGCTGGTAGCCTGCGCGTGGAGCTTCGGAGCGCTCGAACCCACCCGACCCGAACAACCCACCGCCGCCGAACTGTGACCCGCCGGACGGCCCCTGATTGTCCCGTTGCGAAAAGCCGAACTGGCCGCTGTTGAACTGATCGAAGGCCGCGCGCTCCGGTTCGCGGGCGATTGCTGGCGCGTTTGTGCCGCCACCCGGCCCGCTGCCAGTTGGCACCGCGCCCGGTCGGGCCTCATTCAGGGTTAGGCTCTCGCCGCCGGTCAGCCTGTCCGCCAAGTCGGTGCCAAGCTGACTGTCGAGCGCTTCTCGGTCGCCGGGCGCGCTGGCACCTAGGTTCGGTCCGCCCTGAAGCGATGGCAGATCTTGAGTTCTCAGGTCATGCGCTTCGGCGGGGGCACTCAGCGGTCGTTCCGCCCCGTCGAGACGCTGTGCGATCCCGGACGGGTCGCGCTCGCCCGCGCCATCGCCCGCAGCCAGCGGTGCGCCGTCGCCAAATCGGTCGCGCAGGCTGCCGTCGCGGGCGACGCTCTCTTCAAGGCGCGGAAAATCGTCGCCCCGTTCCGACAGGAAGTCCGCACGGTCGAAGTCGTCGCCGTCGCGGCGCCGCTCTTCGCGATGGAACTCGCGCTCGAACGCGCCCAGCTCGTCGAGCCGATCGGCCAGTCGGCCATCATCGGCAAACCAGTCGTCCGGCAGGTAAGGCTCCCGCTGCTCGCGCCACTCGTCAATGAAGTTCGACCCATTGCCGATAATGATGATGTTGTCCTCGACATTGATGAACAGTTCTTCGGAGAAATGGGGGTAGCGGCCCCACCAGTAATAGTCGTCGTCATCGTCGAGTTCGTCGAACAGCCAGGCGGCAAAGGCCACGGACAAGAGGCCGGTGATCAGCAACTCGCCGGTGTCGGTGTAGGAATAGCCCGTGTCCTGATAATAGGGTGTCGGGTACCATGACGCGGTGGCATAGTCGGCCTGCTGCTGGGGTGTGCCGTACCAATAAGGGTAGGGATCTTCGGCGTAGGAGGGATCCTCGAAGAAGGCTGGGTCAGCATTCAGTGCCTCATATGTCGGGTCGGCCGCCGACAACTCGGAGACGTAAGCGTCGGCCGCTTCGACCATCTCCGCCGCCGCGTCTGGGTTCGAGGCGATCTGCTCCTGCCAGCGCTCCAAGGCAACGGCCTCGCCGCCCTCGATCTCGGCGATCGCTAGCTCCAGTGCCTGCCAGACCTGCTCACTGTTCTCAGACCAAAGGGCGCCGGCTTCCTCGACCGTCTCCAGGTTCTCCGCCATACCGGCGATGATCTCCGGATAGTCCAGCAGGGTCCGCAACGTGGCCTCGACCTCCAGCGGTTGGCCGCGCAGCAACTGGCCAAGGCTCTGTTCGGCCTCCACCCGTATGGTGTGGACCTGGTCGATCAGGTCGCCATGCTCGGCCACCAGCGTTTGCCCGGCCTCCAGCGCGCTGTCGGGGTAGCTGCCATCGCCATCTGGCTCACTGCCGGCCAAAAGGGTGTCGACCAGATCCGGATAGCGCACCACGCGCCACACCATGGTCTGCACGTCTTGCGGCTGGGCCTCGATCAGGTCGCGAAAGGCGGCGCTGCTTTCGTCCTGAATGGCGGCCATCTCACTGATCAGGTCGGCATATTGCGTGGCGTCAAGCACGGCGCGGCGGATGTCTTCCGGATAGCCGGCCAGCGCATTGGCGAACCGGCGGCCCCGTTCGCCCAAAGCCGGCGTCAAGGCGATCTCGCGATAGGACGCGACGCAGTTGCGGAGTTCGCTAAGGCTCGCCGAAGTTCCGGTAAGGCCGTAGGACAGCGGTCCGAAATCCTCACCGACGATTTCGAAGACGTGGCCGCGCCGAAAGGCGTCGACGATCGCGGGATTATCGCCAAGCGGGAAGGAGATCGCGGTCGGGCTGTCGACCACACCGGCCAGGTCCACCGGTCCATAATCGTCCAGGCGGGCGGCCGTCGGGACCGCCGTGCCGGGCTGGCGCGCCCAGCTCTCGTCGATCAGCCCGAGTTCGAGCGTGCCGGCACTGTCCAATGTGAAGGTCAGGATAGAACCGTTGTCGAAGGCCCGCCCTTGGCGGCAATAGTCGAAGCGCCCCAGCGCGGGCTCGTAGAACGCGGCCCCGATCCAGCCGGATCGTTCAAAGTCGGAGCCGTCGACTTGGCTCGCCAACTGTGCCGTCGCCACGGCCGGCAAGGCCGCGAGCGCACCGGCTATCGAGGCGACACGCAGAACCGACAATGCGGGCCCATTGGCGTTGGGCAACCGTCCATTCATTCTCCGATCCTCTCTACTAGGGTTCCGAGTTCGAGCGAACTCGGCGCTTTGAAGGTGCCGGCCGCGACCAGCAAGTTGGCATCGTCGCCGGAGCTTAAGCCTGCCGAAGCTGATCGAGAAGGGCGATTGCGGAATCGCCGTCGATGATTAGCCCCTTTACGGCTCCGCTTCGCAAGATGGCTCTCGTCGCCCCGATCTTCGAAGAGCCCGCGGACAGGACGACGGTTTTCGTGCGGGCAAGGTCGGGCCACTCCACCCCGATCGTGCGTCGGTTGAGGATGTGGTCGACAGGCTGGCCGTCCGCGTTGAAGAAAACCCCGTTGGTATCTCCGACGGCGCCTGCCAGGCGCAACTCGTCGAGCTCTTTTTCCGTGATCATGCCTTGACGGCGAAGCAGCGAGCCCTCGGTCAACTCGCCCACGGAAATCAGAGCAATATCCGTATAGCGGGCGAGTTCCAGCGGGCGTGCCACAACGCGCTGCGCGAGCAGGACGCTGCGGTCCTCCGGTGTATCGGCGATGAAGGGCACGGGCAGGAAGTAGCCTTCACCGCCAGTTGCCTGCGCCAGGGCCTGGACCACCTCGAACGGGTTGAAGGCGGAATTGGCCGTCAAGCTGCCCATCAAGCTGATGAAGCGTGCCTTGGGGCTGTTGGAACCGGACATCTGCCGGCTCAGATGCGCCAGCGTGCGTCCCCAGCCGGTGCCGACGAGGGCATCCGGCTTTGAGGCTAACTGGTCGCGCAGGAAACGCGCCCCCGCCGTGCCGACCGCCTTGAAGGCCATTTCAGACAGCACGCCGTTTGCTTCGTCGCCGTTCTCCATCGGGCCAAACGCGGGTGTGGCCAGGCAGAACTCCAGGCCGAATTCGCGCCTCAGCGCCTCTTCGACGGGAAGCAGGCCAATGTCCCGATCATTGATCGTGATCGATACCAGGCCGGACTCCCGCGCCTGCTGCAGCAGCTTATTGACCCGCGCCCGGGTAAGGCCCATGCGCTGTGACGTCGCCTCCTGGTTCAACCCTCCGACATAGTAGAGCCAGGCTGCCCGAGTCATGAGCTGGTTTTCCGACATGATCGTCATGGGCGTTTTCTAGGTCCCTGATCTATGCAGCACAAGCGGATGATCGAAACAGATGTCTTTGTGATTGACATTTGTACCGCTGCCTTCCAGTCTGAGATGAGCGCTTATGCGAAGAAAGCGCCACTCAATAATCATGGGGGGAAAGATGAAGAAGTATATCGTTTTCGCCGTTCCGTTTGCCCTGGCATCGCTTGGCGGCGCCGCGCCCGCATTGGCGCTCGACGTGGCTTGGGTTCATTCAAACGCCGCCGCACAGTCGGAACAGCGGGTGCGCTCGGGCTTCGAGGCCTGGCTCGCCGATACCGGTCGTGACTGGAATGTCAGCTTCCTTGATTCCGGCGGCTCGGGCGAACTGACCGCCAGCAACCTTGAGGACGCGGCCTCGCGCGGCGTGGATGCGATCATCATCACCATGGCCGATCTGCGCGCATCCAGCGCCGCGATCGACCAAGCCGCGGCAGCGGGCATTCCCATCTTCTCGGTCGACAGTGGCTATGTGGACGGTGTGGTCGTCGACGTGACCACCAACAACTGGGCCATGTCGGCCGACGTGTCGCCGTTTCTCTTGGACTACATCGGCGGCGAGGGCGGTCTGATCTTCCTGCGCATGGCCGAACATCACGGGACCCGCAAGCGCGGTGACGTCATGGAGGATGTCCTGCAGGAGTATCAGGGCGTCGACGTACTGGTCGAACACAACATCGACTACACTGCCTTCTTTGAAGACACGACAAGCAGCATGCAGGACTATGTTGCCCGGTTCGGCGAGGATATCGACGCGGTATGGGCGCCGTGGGATGAGCCGGCACAGGCCGCCATCAATGTCCTTCGGGCCGCCGGCTTGACCGATGTCGTCGTCATCGGCATCGACGGCCATCCGCAGGCGGTCGAGGCCGTTTGTGCCGATAACAGCATGATGATCGCAACCGTCGCGCAGCCGTTCGAGGGCATGGGCACACAGGTCGGCGAGTGGATCTCCGCCATCGTTGTGGACGGCCAGGACGCGGATGCGGTGATCCCGTCCGATATCGTCTACATGAACGCGCCGCTGGTGACCCAGGCCAACTGCCAGGATTTCCAGTAATCGCGGGGCGGGCACGTCCCGTCGATCTGACGATCACGGATCGTACGTAACCGGACCGGGCCCTGAGTGTTGTCGATGGCGCATGCCTATCTCGCGGAGGCTGCGCCGACGACAGGGCTTAACGCGGCAGCCGCCGGCGGCCATCATGGGGTGCCCGATCGGTTCCGAGCAGGCGGGCGTTCCCGGCGGAGGCCTGGACAGTGGGCATTTCGTTAAGCGACATCGTGATGGACTTCCCCGGCGCCCGGGCGCTGGACCATGTTTCGGCGGAGTTTCGCTTCGACGAGGTTCATGGGCTGATCGGGGAAAACGGCGCTGGGAAGTCGACCTTGGTGAGCGTCCTGGCCGGCTCCCAGACGCCAACCGCCGGTGCGCTGGCACTTAATGGCCAGCCCGTCCGGCTGCAAACGACGCGCGGCGCGCTGGCGCGGGGTATCGCCCTTGTCAGTCAGGAAGGCAGCCTTGTCCATGGCCTGACCGGCGCCCAGAACATCCTGCTGGGCGATGAGCCGCGCCGGGTCGGCTTCGTGCGCAAGGCTGAACTGGACGGCCGCGCCCAAGGCCTGCTGGCAAAATGGTTCCCGGGCGTGGACATCGATCTGCAATGCCCCGTCGACATGTTGGACATGGCCGACCGCAAGGTGGTCGAGATTGTCAGGGCGCTGCGTCGCGATATTCGCCTGCTCATTCTCGATGAACCGACCGCCACGCTACAGAGCCGCGAAAAGAAGATCCTTTGGGACATCATTCGAAGCCTTCCAAAGCGGAACGTCGGGGTCGTCCTCATCAGCCACTTCATATCCGAGGTGCGGCAGCTTTCGGACCGCATAACTATTCTGCGCGACGGGCTCCATGTCGGGACATATGAAGCGGGGACGCTGAGCGAGGCGGACATGGTTGAACGGATGCTCAAACGCGGCATGTCCGGTGGTAACGAACTGCGGGCAGGCTCAACGACGTCCGATGAACCGGTCTTGTCCGTTTCCGACTGGACAGTGGGACGTGTCCGTGTCCCCCGCTTCGAGGTGCGCCGTGGCGAGGTGGTCGGTTTGGTCGGGCTCACCGGGGCCGGGCATTTCGGCTTTGCCCGCTCGCTCTACACCGGGATTGCCGTGACCGGCGGTCAGATCCGGTTTTGCGGCGAAGTCGTGAACGACCACAACCCCGGTGCCATGCAAAGGCTGGGGATCGGTTTTGTCCCCGACCAGCGCATGGAAAACGCGCTTATGGGGGAAAGAACGATTACCGAAAACCTGTCCCTCGTCCATCCCGAGGCGGGACGTCTGGGCGGCTTCCTCAGCCCGCCGCGCGAACGGCGGGAGGCGACGCGGGTGATGGGCCTGCTGAATGTCCGCGCGACCGGTCCTGGCCAAACGATCAAGACGCTTTCGGGCGGAAACAAACAGAAGGTCTCGCTCGGCAAATGGCTCTATGGCGCGAAGGATCGCTACAGCGTGCTGATCTTCATTGAGCCCACCGAGGGCGTTGATGTCGGCGCCAAGCGGGAAATCTATGGCCACATCCGGCGGTTCGCCGAAAGCGGGGTCGCCGTGATCATCGCCTCGTCGGACCTGCTCGAGATCGAACAGATCACGCACCGGGTCGTGCCGTTCGTGGCCGGACGACCCGGTCCAGAGATCCCGTCGAAAGACTATTCAGAGGCACGGTTCATCAGTGCCATGGCAGGGGCGGCGGCATGACCGAACAACCGGTTTCCAGCGCCAACGCCTCTGTCCGGCGCGACAGAGGACCCAGCGGCGACTGGCTGCTGCGCTACTCGACGCTGATCGTCCTGGTTGCCATGTTCGTGGGCTTTTCCCTGTTCGTCGAACGCTTTCTCACCGTCTTCAACCTGACGAACATCCTGCAGCAGATCGCCATTCTCGGCATCGTCGGGGCCGGTCTGACGTTCGGTTTCGCCGCCAAGGAAATCGACCTGTCGGTGGGCTTTACCGTCGGCCTTGCCGGCATATTAACGCCGCTGATGCTGGTCAACGACTACAGCATGGGCACGGCCTTTGCCACCGCACTGGCGGCTGGGCTGGTCGTGGGCCTGGTGAACGGATTGCTGGTAACCAAGATCGGCATTCCATCGCTGATCGCGACCTTGGCGACCGGCTCGATCCTGTTCGGTGTCAACTTCCTGCTGACGGACGGGCGGGCGATTTATGGCGGCCTGCCGGAATCCTACCTCTGGCTGGGTCAGGGGCGTGTCTTCAGCATTCCGCTGCTTGTCTTCTTCATGCTGGGCGCTGTGCTGATCGCCTGGATCGCCATGGAGCGGACCGTTTTCGGCCGCTACATCTATGCGGTCGGCGGCAATCAGAAGGCGGCCGACCTGTCGGGCATCCGCGTCAACTGGTATCGTACAGCCTCGCTCGTTCTGGTCGCGGTCTTTGCCACGATCGCCGGCATTCTTTTGGCCGCGCGCCTTGGGTCCGGCCAGCCCAATGTGGGCGAGCGCTATCTGCTGGACGGGCTTGCCACCGTCTTTATCGGTATGACCATGTTCCGCCCCGGCACCGCGACGGTCATCGGCACGTTTTGCGGCGCCTTGTTCATCGGCGTTATCAATAACGGCCTGAACCTGATCGGCATGGACACCTACATCCAGAACATCGTCAAAGGTGTCATCATCCTTATCGCCGTCGCCGTGGTGTCACGGACGACGAAGTTGAACATCCTCTGAAAGCGAGACGCATGAACACGCAGACCACGACGCGGCCTGTGCCCCCTGACGTCGCCTCCAATTCAGATCTGGCCGAGCTCTATCGCCAGATGCGTCGGGTGCGCACGTTCGAGGATCGGGTGGGCGAGCTCTACATTCGCGGAGAGAGCGCGGGCTCGATGCTGCATCTTTCGATCGGCGAGGAATCGGCGGCGGTCGGTGTTTCGGCCACAATGAGGGATGGGGACACCTTTACCACCCACCATCGCGGCCACGGCATCTTCCTGGCGCGCGGCGCCGACCCAAACCGCATGATGGCCGAGATCGGCGGCAAGGAAGCCGGCTATTGCGCCGGCAAGGGCGGGTCGATGCACATCGCCGACATGGGGCTTGGCCATCTGGGCGCCAATGCGATCGTCGGCGGTGGCATCCCGGCCGTGGTCGGGGCGGCGCTGGTGGCCAAACGGCGCGGCACGGGAGCCGTGTCGATCGCCTTCTTTGGCGACGGGGCGATGCAGCAGGGCATTCTGTATGAGTCCATGAACATGGCCGCCCTTTGGGGCCTGCCGGCCGTCTTTGTTTGCGTCAACAACCAGTGGGGCATGGGCACGCGGATCGACGAGGCGACGAAGGCGACGGCGCTGCATGAGCGTGCGCGGGCTTTTGGGCTGAACGCCGAAACGGTCGACGGGCTTGACGTGCTGGCCGTGCGCGAGGCCGCGCACCGCATCGTCGATGGCGCCAGGGCTGGAACGCCAGGGTTTCTGGCCGTGGAATGCTATCGCTTCTACGGCCATGGCCGTAAGGACAAAAGCCCCTACCGCAGTGAGGCCGACGAGGCGGAAGGACGAACCAAGGACCCGGTCGAATACGCCCGCAAGGCATTGATCGATCTGGGCCACGAAGCCGAAATCCTGGATGCGCTCGACGCCGAAATCGCGGCGGAAATGGACGCCACCATCGACTACTCAATCGCCTCGGGCGAGCCAGCGCTCGACACCATGTTCCGCGATGTCTTCGCACCGGACCAGCCCGAACCCGAACCCGTTCGTACCCGGATCGACCGGGTTCTCGCGGAGGATTAGCCCATGCCGATGCTGGCCTATCGCGATGCGCTGAAGCAGGCCCTTGCCGATGCCATGCGCGAGGATGAGGACATTTTCGTCATCGGCGAGGAGGTCGGCCGCTATGGCGGCGCCTACGGTGTGACGAAGGGTCTGTTGGAGGAGTTTGGGCCGGAGCGTTTGTTGGACACCCCGATCTCCGAACCGGCGATCGTGGGCACCGCAGTCGGCGCCGCCATGGCGGGCATGCGCCCGGTCGCGGAGTTGATGTATGTCGATTTCATCGGCCTGGCGATGGACCAGTTGTGCAATCAGGCCGCCAAGATCCGCTATATGTTCGGCGGTCAGATCGGCGTGCCGATGGTGCTGCGCGCTCAGGGCGGTACGGGCCGTTCCGCCGGTGCACAGCACAGTCAGAGCCTGGAGGCGTATGTCATGCATACGCCGGGTCTCAGGCTCGCCATGCCGGCCACCGTTCACGACGCCTACCACCTGCTGCGCCAAGCCCTGCGCCAGCCCGATCCGGTGGTCTTCATCGAGCACAAGAGCCTTTACGCCCTGCGCGAGGAAGTCGATCTGAGTGAACCGCCGGCGGAATGGGGCAAGGCCGTCTCGCGCCGCCAGGGCCGTGATCTGGTGATCGTCAGCTATTCCCGGCAGGTCCACTACGCGCTGGAAGCGGCCGACGAATTGTCCAAGCAGGGCGTCGAGGCAACCGTGATCGATTTGCGGACGCTGAACCCGCTCGACTTCGAGACGATCCGCGCCGAAGTGGAGAAGGTCGGCAAAGCCATGGTCGTTAGCGAGGGGCCGATGACGGCCGGGGTCTCGGCGGAGCTTGCCGCGCGGATCTCGGAGGAATGCTTCGATTTTCTGGAGAACCCGGTCGTCCGGGTCGCCGGCGAGGACATCCCGATCTCCGTCTCCGTGGAGCTGGAAAAAGCCTCGATCCCAGGCCCGGCCCTGGTGACCGAAACCGCGCTTAGGCTGGTGGCATGACGTCGGTCCTGACCATGCCCCGGCTTGGCGAGACCATGGAGGAGGGGACCCTGGTCTCCTGGATGGTCGAACCGGGGCAGCCCTTCAGCCGGGGGGACTCGATCGTCGAAGTCGAGACCGACAAGACGATCGTGGAATTCCCGGCCCTGGGCGATGGCGTGCTGGTCGAGACGCTGGCCGAGGTCGGTCAGGTGATCGCCGTGGGGGAGCCGATCGCGCGCGTGGATGTCGGCGACGGACCCGACTGGACGGACACCGGCGACGAGGTCGATGCCTCGGCGGGTGGTGAGGCAGAGGCGGCGCAAACCAGCGTCGAACACACACAGCTCGAAGACACCGGCGTAGAGACGGCCGATGCCGACGGTCGACTTCGGGCAACGCCTTTGGCCCGCCGGATCGCCCTGCAGAAAGGGGTGGACCTGACGAACCTGTCCGGCACTGGCCGACGGGGGCGGATCGAGCGACGCGACGTCGAAGCGGCTGGGCAGAATGCCGACAGCGATATGCAGTTCGCCCATGGAATTGCTTACCTGGAGAAGGGACCGGCCCACGGTGCGCCGATCCTCTTTCTCCACGGATTTGCGGGTGACCATACCGTATGGGCGGCGGTTCAATCGCAGTTGGCACGGGCCGACCGACGGACCATCGCGGTCGATCTGCCGTCACACGGTGCGGCGACGGCCAATGCGGCAGCGGGCGGTGGACTGGCACCACCGGTTCTTGCGCTCGCCGATGATCTTCTGGGGTCAGATCCACTGCATCTCGTCGCGCATTCCATGGGCGCGGTCGCCGCCGTGGCGCTGGCACAAGCCCGGCCCGTGGCCTCCGTGACCCTGATCGCGCCAGTGGGGCTGGGCTCGGTGATCGATGCCGATTTCGTGCGTGGCCTTGCCGCGCCGAAAAGTGTCGAGGACGTGGCCACGCTGCTGTCCCGCATGACCAATGGCCCCGTCGGCGTTTCGGCTGCTGCGATCGCAGAACTCTATGCGGCGCTTAGCAAGGGCCGGCTGTCCCCGCTAGCGGCCGATCTGGTAGGGATGAGCGGCCAGGCCGTGGACCTCCGGGCCGACTTGGCCGACCTGGCGAGCCGGATGCCGGTTCACATGATCCTCGGCCATCGGGACCGTATCATCGACTGGCGCGAGGCGCTTGACGTCTCGCCCCGCATTGCCGTTCACCACCTGCCGGACGTGGGTCATATGCCGCATTGGGAGGCGCTCGCTGATGTCACGCAGATCCTTATCGGGCTGACGGAGCCGGCATGAGTGTAACCGAATGCCGGCTCGCGGGCGTGAAAGCGCTGGAGGTGTTCCAAAGCTGCTGATCTTATCGGCCACCGAACACGAACGGGAGGAATCATCGTGGCCTACTTTCTGACAGCCGATGGCGGCACCGAGAGCCTGCGGGCGCGGGTCTACGACCTGGCTGGCACCTGCCTGGGCAGCGTCGCGGTCGCCTACGACACCAAGTTCTCCGCCGGCGCGCGGGCAGAGCAGGATCCGGCCGACTGGTGGGCAAACTTTGTCGAGGCCAGCCGTGGCGCGATCGCCGAAGCCGGCATCGATCCCGGCCAGATCGAAGCCATCGCCTATGCCACCACCTGTTGCTCCGTCGTGGCACTGGACGAGGATGGCAACGCCCTGCGCCCCGCACTGATCTGGATGGACGTCCGCTCCCACGAAGAAGCGGATGCCGTACTCGCCACCGGCGACGATGCACTGTGCCTCAATGGGGCCGGTCAGGGACCCGTCTCGGCGGAGTGGATGATCCCCAAATCCCTATGGCTGATGCGGAACGAGCCGGAGGTTTTCGATAAGGCACACCGCATTTGCGAGTATCAGGATTTCCTGACCTTCAAGCTCACCGGCGACTGGGCCGCGAGCCTCGACAATGTCGGCCTGCGTTGGCATTACCGTAACGATGCGGGCGGTTGGGCCACCAGCCTGGTTAAGGCGCTGGGCATCGAGGCGCTGCTCGACAAATGGCCGCCGCGCGTGGTCGCGCCCGGCGACGTGATCGGCACGCTGACCGGTGCGGCCGCCGAGGAGTTGGGCCTGCCGCGCTCCGTTAAGGTCGTCCAAGGCGGCGCCGACGCGCTGATTGGGATGATCGGGCTTGGCGTCGCTCAGCCCGGGCAACTGGCGCTGATCACCGGGTCGTCGCACCTGTTGTTCGGGGTAACGGAGGGTCCGGTGCACGCCCCCGGCATGTGGGGTGCGTATGCCGATATCGTCTATCCGGACCGCTACATCATCGAAGGCGGGCAGACCTCGACCGGGTCCATCATCAACTGGCTGGGGCGGCTCACTGGCGGGCTCGACTTTGATGAGCTGAACGCCAAGGCGGCGGAACTCGCCCCCGGATGTGACGGCCTGATCGTGCAGGATCATTTTCAAGGCAATAGGACACCGTACACCGACCCTCTGTCGCGCGGCGCTTTCATCGGGCTGACTCTGGCCCATGAAAAACACCATATCTTCCGCGCCATCATGGAGGGCATCGGCTTCGGCACTCGGGCCATTCTCGATGCCTTCAGGCGCGCCGGCTATGCCGGCACCGAGATCACCGTGGGCGGCGGCGCCTCGGCCTCGGATCTGTGGATGCAGATCCATGCCGATACAGCGGGCCTGCCGATCCGCATTCCGGCCTCGCAAGATGCGCCGTCGACTGGATCGGCGGTGCTGGCGGCCTACGGTGCGGGCCACTTCTCGTCAATCGACGAAGGCATCGACGCGATGGTCCATCCAGGCCGCAGCGTTGAACCGATCCCTGCGAATGTCGAACGCTATGAGGAGATCTATCAGCGCTACCTCAAGCTCTATCCGGCGGCAAAGGGAGTGCTTGGTGGTTAGAACCAAGCGCCATGAATGAAAAGGAGCCTAGAGATGGCCGAGGCGAGATCTGTGCTTGTAACCGGTGCCAGCCGGGGGATCGGGGCGGCGATCGCGCTGGACCTTGCGCGGCGCGGGTACGATGTCGGCCTGAACGACATCGAACGTCAGAAGGACGCGCTTGACGGTGTTGCAAGCGAGATTGCCGGTATGGGCCGGCGGGCCGCACTCTATCTCGCGGATGTCAGCGAAAAGGCCGCCGTGGATGCGATGGCCAAGGGCTTCCTAGAGACCTTCGGCAAGGTCGACGCCATCGTGAACAATGCGGGCATCCTGATCGCGGGCGCGATGGACGGCCTGCCGGAGCAAGTCTGGGACAGCGTGATGGACGTGAATGCCAAGGGCGCCTTCATGGTTATTCAGGCCTTCCTGCCGGCGATGAAAGCGCGCGGCTACGGCCGGATCGTGAATATCGCCTCGATCGGCGGCAAACACGGGGCGCCGGAACAGGCCCACTATTCGGCGTCCAAGGCGGCAGTCATGGGCTTCTCGCGCGTCTTGGCCCAAGAGGTCGGGCCGCTTGGCATCACGGTGAATTCCGTCTGCCCGGGGATCATCCTCACCGATATGGGGCGGGTAAACCTGGAAGATGCGGCCGTTCGAAAGGCCTGGCAGGACAAGACGGCCATGGCGCGCATCGGCGCGCCCGAGGACGTGACGGGACCCGTGGCGTTCTTCTGTTCCGACGACAGCGCCTTTGTCACCGGGCAGACACTCAACGTCGACGGCGGCATCGTGTTTTCGTGATCGCCTGGCGAGTTGGAGCAATCCGCAACTGGCCCCAACATCGCCCAACATCAAACTAGCAAGACCCTCAGCGGACACGGTCAACGCAAAGCGCTGTCCGCGCCAACGATCCTGGGTGCACGTGCAACGCCGCCACTGTCACTGGCGGACATGATTTGCCTGAGGTGGCCACCGGTACCGTGGTTGGCGCAACAGCCAACTCTGCGGCAACCAGCTGGGGTCGGCCCGCCAGCCGTCACCGGCACGGGCAGCACGACAGCACGCCAAGCGTTCCTGATCTGCGGCTCATGCGCGCTTCCTTACGTGTTCTACCGGACGCCAGCACGCTGGCCGCCTTGGCCTGTATGGCGTTTGGGGTGAGCTCGATCAGTTCATCGAGCAAGAAAGAATGGACTGCGCGAGTGGCTTGCCAGTTTAAGGGGCATTGTCCGAGTTATCGTTGCCATTGATAGCTGCTGAGCCTCTATGGAGACCATGATACCGCGTATCGGGGCGCCATCATTCGCTAAAATTTAGAGGGCCTGGTCTCGAGCGCTCTTGAAACACTCGCGAAAACCGTACCTGACTTCAGAAACGAGCAAAAAGGGGAATTCGCGTTTTTGTGAGGAGTCGAGATCCTGCGCGATGCGAAAGTCGATAACAATTTGAAAAAACGACTAAAAATCGGGAATTCTCTGACCTGCTGAAACGGATATCCTAGTCATAATGAGACAACGGTCCATAGACTGATTGCAAACCACCAGTACAAATAGATAGAAGAGGTGCAGAAGGGCTTTAGACTCGTATCATTCTGCGCCATAGGTAGAGGCGACGTATGCGTCCGTCCACTCAAGCAGGTACGCATCGAATGACCTCGACGCCAGTTGGTTGATGGCGGCCAGAGGAGGCACAAGATGCCGATCCAGTTCTGGATCAAGCACGCGATGCACGTCAGTGGTGCGGTGGCGCCAACGTTTCGACGGATGGTTCCAAGTTCGACGGCATCTCAACTTCCCATGTGCGTAATCGGGCTGGTCATGCTCGACGCTGTTTCGGAGGACGGGTAAGTGGGCGGCGCACGCCATCTTCGTGCACGCCTGGCCCTCGGGAGCGCGATCGCCGGCGCCTTTTTGGCCGGCTATGGCAGCCGGACGGTCCACGCAGGTTCCTGTGTTGAACTCGTTGGCTCCCCCGGCGTCTTTGAGTGCACGGGTGGGCCCGCCATAGATGGCCCGCAGATCATACCGCCCGGCGGTCCGAGCGGCCCCGTTACTATCACCACGACAAGCGGTTTCGGCATCGACACGACCGCGAGCGGCGCCAGTGCCTTCACGATCACCGGCGATGGTGGGCTGACATTCACCGACACATACGCCTCGCCAATCACGGGCGGCGACCGGGGTATCGAGGCGCTGAACCAAACGTCCGGGGACCTGTCGATCAAGGTCACGGGGCCGGTGGGGGGCACGGCCAGGGATGGCATCTACGCAAAGAACGATACGGGCACTGGCGCCCTAACGATTTCAGCGGCGGCGGTCAGCGGCGCCGATCACGGCATCAAGGCGATTGACCTTGGCGCCGGCAGCCTAGTGATCACAACCACGGGGCCGGTCAATGGCGGAACCGGTGACGGCATCGAGGCGACCAATTCGGGTGGCGGGGCGCTGACCATAAGTGCGTCCGACACCGTGTCGTCGTCATCTGGCATCGGCATCACCGCCAGCAACAATGCTGGCACGGCTCTGACGATCTCGGCGATCGGTGTCAGTGGTGACAGCAGAGCCATCTCTGCCTTCAATGACGGCAACGGCAGCCTAACGATAAGCACGAGCGGTCCTGTTTCGGCCATCGCCTATGGCGTCTACGCGGTTGATTACGGCAATGGCGACGCCAAGATAACGGCGACGGGTTCCGTGACCGCTTCCGGCGGCACGGGCATCAAGGTCGAGAACTACTATGGCGGGTCGGTCAGCATCACCGCCACCGACACGGTGTTCGGCCAGCAATACGGCATCCGTGCCCAGAATGACGGTGACGGCAAAAACCTAACCATCTCCGCCGCCGCAGTCAGCGGCGGTGCCGGCGGGATCCTCGCCATCAACAAGGGTTCGGGAACGCTGGCCATCACGACCAAGGGTCTCGTTGATGGTGGCTCCGGGGTCGGTATTGCCGGCAGTCATTATGGCGGTGACCTGACGATTTCCGCGGCCGCCGTGACCAGCAGCTTGAGTGGGATCGTCGCTTCGAGCAGCGGCATTGGAACGGTCTCGGTCTCCGCGACGGGCACGGTGACCGGCCAGGCGGGCTCCGGTATTTTGGTGACGGCTCCGACATCGGACCTGGTCATTACGGCGCAGGATGTTGAAGGCGGATCCTATGGTATTCGCGGCGCCGTCCTAGGCGCCACGGTTTCGGCCAACAATGTCAGCGGCGGCGGCAGCGGCGTTTCGGTCAGCAGCTATGGCGGCGGACCCCTGAGCATCACCACTCAAGGCTCCGTGACCGGCGTCACCGACTACGGCATCAAGGCTGTTAGCTACGATATCAGTACGACGGATCTAACCATTTCGGCGGCGGACGTCAGCGGCGGCAAGACGGGCATCTTCGCCAAGAACCTCGGCACCGGCGCGATTGAGATCACGGCATCGGGCCAGGTCACGGGCGGCACCGATTATGGCATCTACAGCTACGGGGCGGCCGGCGGCACGGACCTGACCATTTCGGCCAATGACGTTGTCAGTGGCACGTCGGGCATCTTTGCGAAGCATTACGGTGCCGGCACCGTTGACATCACAACAAACGGAACCGTCTCCGCCGCTGGCACCTTCGGTATCGCGGCGCTCGCCCCCTACACGACGGGCATTTCGATCGAGGCCGGCGGTGTTTCGGGCTCCTCGGGTATAACCGCAACCAGCCAACTCAGCCCTATCGAAATCACGGCAACTGGCACCGTGACGTCGACCGGCGGCTTTGGCTTCGCCATCTCTGGCGTCACAGCACCATCGGCAACCTCGCCCGTGACCATTACCGTGGCAGATATCGACGCCGCCTATGGCGGCATCAATGCCATTGGCGGCGATATCTCGATCAAAGCAAACAGCATCAGTGCGGGCGGCTTCGGCATTGCCAGCGTCAACGACTTCGGCGCGGCATCAATCGCCGTGACGGGGCCGATCACTGTCAGCCAGCCTGACGGATACGGCATTCGCGCCACGGGTGCTTACCAGTCTTTCAAGACGACAACGGATTTGACGATAACGGCCGCCGATATCAGCGCCGGCAAGACGGGCATCCTCGCCAGACACCAAGGCACTGGCGCGGTCAACATCGTCACAAGCGGCACGGTCACCGGCACCGCCGGATTCGGCATTCTTGCGTACTCCAAGTACGGCTCAAGCGTCACGATCCAGGCGGACAACGTCACGGGCGCGGCCGGGATCAACGTCAACAGCCTGGGCGGCGGCGCCGTCGATATCACCGTGTCGGGGACGGTGACAGCGACCGACGCGATCGGATTGGGCATTTCGGCGGTGACGACGGGCTCCGACTACGCTCCGATCACGATCACGGCCGGCGACATTGTGCAGAGCTATGTCGGCATTAACGCGGTAGGCGCGGATATCACGATCACCGCCGAGGACATCAGCGCCAGCACTCTCGGCATCAACGCCACCGCCGTTTTTGGAGCCACCAGCATCACGACGACGGGCCAGGTTACGGCCAGCGGTGCCGATAGCTATGGCATCTTCGCCGTCAACAACGCCAGCACGACGACAGACCTGACGATCTCGGCCGCCGATGTCAGCGGCGACAAGACGGGTATCTTCGCCCGCAATCTCGGCACCGGAGTTACCGACATCGCCGTCAGCGGCACGGTGATCGGGACGACCGACGCCGGCATCGATGCCACGAGCCTTGGCACGGGCAACCTCACCGTAACGGCCGCCGCCGGGTCGACGGTCAGCGGCGGCGTCGACGCTATCCGCGTCGAAAATCAGACCGGGGGCGAACTGCTGGTCACGGTCGATGGCGCGGTCACGGGCGGTTCCGGCGCCGGCATCACCAACGTTGATAGCGACATGCTGGGCGGCGCCATTGTCATCTCCGGTACCGGTTCGGTCGGTGCGGCTTCCGGCATCGCGATCGAGGATGGCAACGGCGCCACGACGGTCACGACCAGCGGCACGATCGACGGTGATGTCAATCTCTACGGCGGCGACGATACGTTTCGGCTGTTGGCCGGCATGGTCAGCGGCACTGTCAGCGGCGGTGACGGCAACGACCGCATCGAGCTGTTGTCCGGATCGATCGGGGTGGCGCTCGGCAATGCGGGTCAAGATGTCATTGTTTTGAACGGCCTTGTCGATACGTCGGCGTCTGTTGGTGGTGGCGGTGATGACGACACGCTGCTTCTGTTCTCAGGCAGCCTGGACGGCGTCGGGGGCGGTAGCGAGACCGATACCATCGTCCTTAGCGGTGCTTCGATTGGCGAAGCCGGCGACCCCGACACCTCCGGCATCACCGGCCAGGGTGGTGACGACGTTATTCTGCTCGACTCCGGGACGGTCTTCCGGGTCACCGGTGGCTCCGGCAACGACACCGTTCGCCTGAATGGCGCCCTGGTCCAGGCAGGGATCGTCAATCAAAGTGGCGCCGACGTGATCGAACTTCTGGCCGGCACCGTGATCGGCGGGGTCGATTCCAAGGGCGATGTCATAGAAAGCGGCAATGCCGACGACACGATTATCGTCAGCGGCACCGCGGTCGTTGACGGCGACATCATGGGGGGCCAGGGCAATGACACGATCCTGCTGATCGCGGCCCAGCAGATCACCGGCGATGTGCTGGGCGAGAACGGTAACGATCTGTTCGAACTGCGCGGCGATGTCGGATTGCAGGGCTCGATCCAGGGCGGCGAGGGCAACGATACGCTGGTCGTCTTCTCCGGCGCGGTTCAATCTGACGTGGATGGCGCAGACGGCGGCGATGGCGATGACGTGCTGACCTTCGACGCCTTCTCCGGCACCATCACGGCGCTCGGGGATTGGGAAGTCCTGGACGTTCAAAACGGTTCGACCGTGACGGCCAGCGGCATCAGCGCGGACACTGTGTTCGTCGAAGACAGCTTCCTTGAGCTGACCGACGCCACGATCATTGGCCTTGTTAGGGCCCGTGACGGCGTCACGGTCAGTCAGGAGACGATCGTGCTGGGCGCCGGGACCACGATCGGCGGCTCCGTAAACACCGCCATGGGAGACGACACGGTTATTCTAAACGGCGCCGTTAACTCCCTTGGAATGGGCGGCATCGCTCGTGAAATCATTACCGGGGCCGGTGATGATCTGATCGCGCTTAGATCCGGCTCTGGATGGACCGCGCGTGCTGGTGAAGGAAACGACACAGTCGTCCTCAGCGGCGCGACGATTGATAGGATTTCTGGGGAACTCGGTGACGATCTAATCTTGCTCAATGCGGGCACGGTTAACGAGATTTCCGGCGATGCCCTCAACGACGATGCCGGCAACGACACGGTCCGCCTGAATGGGGCGGAAGTGGTAGGGAATTTCCAGAACAGGGGTGGCGACGACGTATTCGAGCTGTTGGCCGGCACGCTGGCTGGCGGGCTCACCAGCTTCGAACGGTTTGCGTCGGTCGGGTCGTTCAACGACACGATCATCGTCAGCGGCACGGTGGTTGTTGGCGACGACATCGGCAGCGGCAGAGGCAACGACACGATCGTGCTGACCGCCGCACAGGAGATCAGCGGCAGCGTCTTCGGCGAAGACGGCGACGACCTGATCGAACTGCGCGGTGATGTCGGCTTGGTTGGCAGTATCCAAGGCGGGGTCGGCAACGATACGCTGGTCGTCTTCTCCGGCGCCGGCCAAACGGACATCGACGGGTCGGATGGGGGCGACGGCACGGACCGGCTGACCTTTGACGCCTTCTCCGGCACGATCACGGTGCTCAACTCGTGGGAGAGGCTGGGCGTCCAGAACGGGTCAACCGTGACGGCCAACGGCATTGCCATCGGCGACATCTCGGTCGAGGACAGCTTCATCGAGTTGATCGGCGCCACGATCAACGGCAGCGTGACCTCCACCGACAATGGTGCCACCAATCAGGAGACCATCGTGCTCGGCGCCGGCACAACAGTTGGTGGTGTGTCTGCCGGCCTCGCCGACGATACGGTGGTCCTGAATGGCGCGCCGGGGATCGGCGTTATCGATGGCGGCGACGGCAATGACCTGATCTCCTTGCAGGACGGCCAGGTGGCGGTCGTCGAAGCAGGCAGCGGCGATGACACCCTGACGCTCAATGGGGCGATGGTTTTCGACCTGTTCGAGGCTGGAGCTGGCAACGATCTGATCAGGCTGACGTCCGGCGAGGTTATAGACGCCAGAGGCGAAGCCGGAAACGACACGATCGTCCTCGATGGCCCCGTTGGCGGCAGCCCAAGGGTCGTCGCCGGTGAGGGCGACGATACTCTTATCCTGCTGTCCGGTCAGTTTTCCATAGCCGAGGGTGAAAGCGGCAACGATACCATCCGCCTGGGTGGAGCGGCCGGCTCTCGTATCGAGGGCGACGAGGGCGACGATCTCATTCTTCTGGACGCGGGCAACGTCGATCGTGTTCGCGACGGCAGCGGCAACGACACGATCCGCCTGAACGGTGCCACGGTTGGAAATGTGATCGAGAACCGTGCCGGCGGCGACCTGATCGAATTGCTGGCCGGCACGCTGACCAATGGCGTCGATTCCAGTAGCGAGGACAGCGCCGGCGCCGACCCGGTCAACGACACGATCATTGTCAGCGGCACCGTCTTCGTCGGCGGCGACATCGGCAGCGGTAAGGGTAACGACACGATCGTGCTGACGGCGGCCCAGGAGATCAGCGGCACCGTCGCCGGCGAGGACGGCGACGACCTGATTGAGTTGCGCGGCGATGTCGGGCTTCAGGGCAACATCGATGGCGGTGCCGGGAACGACACCATCGACCTGATATCCGGCGCGATCCCGAACGCCGACAGCGACGTGCTTGGCGGTGAGGGTGATGATCTGATCCGACTGAACGGCTCGGTGCTGGCGGCGGACATCATCGGCGGTGCGGGCAACGACACGATCGAGCTGTTGGCCGGCAGCCTGACTTTGCCGAACGACATGGTCCAGGGCGGCGAAGGCGACGACACGATCACGCTCGCCGGGGCGGAGACGCAAGGCGCCATCGAGGGCAACGAAGACGACGAT
The DNA here is from genome assembly GCA_039819285.1 of Pseudomonadota bacterium. Taxonomy (GTDB): domain Bacteria; phylum Pseudomonadota; class Alphaproteobacteria; order DSM-16000; family Inquilinaceae; genus JANQGH01. The sequence continues at coordinate 3,709 of JBCBSH010000032.1, read as the reverse complement.
CTGATCGAACTCTTGAGCGGCACGGCGGGGTCCGTCGCCGGCAATGACGGGCTCGACACGATCGTTGTGTCTGGCACGGCCAAGGTGCTGGGCGCCATCGACGGCGGCGACGACGACGATACGATCGTGCTGATCGCGGCCGACTTGATCGGCGGCGACGTTCTAGGCGGCGACGGCAACGACCTGTTTGAGCTGCGCGGCGATGTCGGCTTGGTTGGCAGTATCCAAGGCGGGATCGGCAACGATACGCTGGTGGTGTTCTCCGGCGCGGTGCAATCGGACATTGACGGCGCCGATGGCGGCGACGGCACCGACACGCTGACCTTCGACGCCTTCTCTGGCACCATCACGGCGCTGGGTTCCTGGGAGAGCCTGGGCGTCCAGAACGGGTCCACCGTGACGGCCAACGGCATGACTGCCACCAGCGTCTCAGTCGAGGACAGTTTCCTGGAACTGATCGGCGCCACGGTCGGTGGCAGCGTCGTCGCGACCGATAACGGCACCACCAATCAAGAAACCATCGTACTGGGCGCCGGGACGACCATCGTCGATGACCTGGAGACCGGTATCGGCAACGACACAATCATCCTAGCCGGCGGTACGATCAATGATGACGATGGCGTTATCAGTCGGATCCGTGCGGGCGGAGGCGACGATGTCGTCGAACTGCGGTCCGGCGCGTTCGCCGGCCTGGATACTGAAAACGGCGCCGACATCATCACCTTGAACGGCTTGGTCGACCTCTCTGCGGACATCAATGCCGGCGAGGATACCGACACCATCTTGCTGCTCTCCGGCACCATTCGTGGAGTCGGCGGTGGCAGCGGCAGCGATACGCTACTTCTCAGCGGCGCGGTGGTCAGCTCCATTGCCGGCCAAAACGGCGACGATTTGATTCTGCTGGAGGCGGGCACAGTCGGTGCCCTTGGCGAAGTCTCTGGAAGTCGCGGCAATGATACGATCCGCTTGAACGGCGCCTTAGTTCTGTCGCAGGTGCGGAACTCCGGCGGTGACGACGTGATTGAGCTGCTGGCCGGCACTTTGGTTGGCGGCCTCAACTCTGATTTTGAACTCAACGCCTTCACCGATCCAGTGAACGATACGATCAGGGTCAGCGGCACGGTGGTGGTCCAAGGCGATATCGGTGCCGGAAAGGGCAACGATACGATCGTCCTGAGCGCCGCCAGCCTGATCAGCGGCACGGTTGACGGTGAGGGTGGCGACGATCTGATCGAGCTACGCGGTGATGTCGGGCTTTCGGGCACGATCGAGGGCGGGGTTGGCAACGACACCGTGGTGGTCTTCTCCGGCGCGGTGCAATCGGATGTCGATGGCGCCGACGGGGGCAGCGGTGACGACACGCTGACCTTCGATGCCTTCTCCGGCACGCTGACGACATTCGGCGGCTTTGAGACATTGGGCGTGCGCAACGGCTCAACCGTCGCGGCCACAGGCATCAGTGCCGACGGCGTCACGGTCGAGGACAGCTTCATCGAGCTGATCGGCGCCACGGTCAGCGGCAATGTGGCGGCCACCGATGATGGCGTCACTAATCAGGAAACCATCGTGCTTGGCAGCGGCACCACGATCGGTGGCGATGTCTTGGCCGGCATGGCCGACGACACGGTGGTGCTGAACGGTGCGACGATCGATGGCACCATCGATGCGGGCGCCGGGAACGACGTCGTTGAACTGCTCTCCGGTTCAATCCTCGAGCTCTTCCCGAGTGTCGAAGGCGGCCAAGGCAATGATCTGATTGTGCTAAACGGCGCGGTTCTGTCTGGCGATATTCGGGATCTGGGAGGCGGTGACGACACCATCAAGGTGCTTGCCGGCGAAGTGGTCTCGTTAGGCGGTGGTGACGGTAGCGACGTGATTGTCATCAGTGGCGGCACGGTTATCGGCACCACACGCGGCCAAGCGGGCGACGACTCTATCCTTATTGACGGTGGCATTGTCGGTTCCGTTAGCGGTGGCGTTGGCAACGATGTGATCCGCCTGGCCGGTGGCACGGCCACCGGCAACATCAGCGGTGGGGACTCGGTGAATGGCGCGCCGGTGCTCACAAATGCCGACGACACGATTATCCTGTCCGGCACGGCCACGATCCTCAGCGACATTAGGGGCTCTTTCGGCAACGACACCATTGTCCTGACTTCCGCCACGACGTTCAGCGGCAGTGCCTTTGGCGATGACGGCGACGACCTGATCATCTTGAACGGCGCCGCGGTGGAAGGCGACATCGATGGCGGTGCCGGCAACGACACCATCGAGCTGTCATCGGGTTCGATGCCGGACCCGGACAGCGAGGTGCGTGGCGGCGACGATGACGATCTGATCCGGCTGAACGGCGCGATCCTTGCCGCCGACATCATCGGCGGCGCGGGCAACGATACGATCGAACTGCTCGCAGGCAGCCTGACCCTGCCGACGGACAAGGTCCAAGGTGGGGACGGCAACGACACCATCACGCTCGCCGGCGCTGAAACCAACGGCGTGATCGATGGCGACTTCGGCGACGACTTGATCGTTCTTTTGAGCGGCACGGCGGGGTCCATCGAGGGCGATAACGGGGCCGACACCATCCTGGCGTCCGGCACGGCCACGGTTTTGGCTGACATCAATGGCGGGTCGGGCGACGACGTGATCGTGCTGACGGCCGCCGACATGATCGGCGGTGATGTGCTGGGCGGCGCCGACAATGATGTCTTCGAACTGCGCGGCGATGTCGGCCTGAGCGGCAGCATCCAAGGCGGCTTCGGCAACGATACGCTGGTCGTGTTCTCCGGCGCAGTGCAATCGGACATCGACGGTGCCGATGGTGGTGACGGCACGGACGTACTCAGCTTCGACGCCTTCTCCGGCACCATCACGGCGCTCGGCTCTTGGGAGAGCCTGGGTGTGCAGAACGGCTCGACCGTCACCGCTTCCGGCGTCAGCGCTGATGATGTCTGGGTTGAGGACAGCTTCATCGAGCTGATTGGTGCCACGGTCAGCGGCAACGTCTCGGCGACCGACAACGGCGCGACGAACGAAGAAACGATCGTTCTGGGCAGCGGCACGACGGTCGGCGGCAGCGTGCTGGCCGGCCTGGCCGACGACACGATCATCCTCAACGGCGCCACCGTCTCCGGCACCATCATTGGAGGCGTCGGTAACGACACGATCGATCTGATGTCCGGCGTGGGGGCCTTTGTGGCCGCCGGCTTTGGCAACGACACGGTTGTCTTAAGCAACGCATCGGTCACTCAAATCGCAACCGGGGCCGACAACGACACAATCGCCCTGAACGGCGGTGTGGTTTCCGGCGGTGCCTTCGGTGGGACCGACGACGACACCATTCTTCTTAACGGCAGCGTTGTCGCCGTCGTCAATGGCGGTAGCGGCAGCGACTTGATCCGGCTGATCGACGGCACGGTTTCAGGCGGCGTGCTGGGCGGCGATTCCGAAAACGGCACACCGGTGCTCATCAATGTCGACGACACGATCATCCTGTCCGGCACGGCGTCGATTCTGGGCGATATCGACGGCTCGTTCGGCAACGACACCATCATCCTGACATCAGCCAAGACCTTCACCGGCAACACACTGGGTGGCGATGGTGATGACGCCATCATCCTCAACGGCGCCACGGTCTCCGGCACCATCATTGGAGGCGTCGGTAACGACACGATCGATCTGATGTCCGGCGTGGGGGCCTTTGTGGCCG
>JBCBSH010000031.1:0-27941 GCA_039819285.1 Pseudomonadota bacterium | reverse complement strand
CAAGTTCATGGCGGGCTGGCGGAAGGCCCGTACCGGCCGCAATGCCCATCGCGACGCGCTGCTGGAGTTCGGCATCAAGTACAACCGCCAAAGCCTCGACAACCAGAAAAGCCAGTTTCTGGAAACCGAACAGTACATGGCCATTCAGTGCGCGCGGATCTGGCACGTGCCGCCCTACAAGATCCGGTCGCTGGAACACGGCATCAAGGCGAACGTCGAACAGCAGTCGATCGACTTCGTGACTGACGCCCTGTTGGGGTGGCTGGTGCTGGAGGAAACGAGCATCAACCGGCATGTCATCCGGCCCTTGAACGAAGCCGGCGGCCTGGAGGACGAATACTTCGCCGAATTCAATGCGGCCGGCCTGCTGCGCGGCGATTTGAAGAGCCGGTATGAGGCGTTCGGCCTGGCCCGGAACTGGGGCTGGCTGTCCGTTAACGAGATCCGGCGCATGGAAAACCTGCCGCCGATCGCCGGCGGAAACACGTATCTGCAGCCGCTGAACATGCAGCCGGCGGGGACACAACCGCCAGCGGACCCGCCGCCTGACACTGCGCCGGAGCCTCCGCCTGAAACTTTGCCTGACTCAGGGGACGATTGATGGAACCGATGTACATTCATGTCGCCGCCCATGTCCTGAACTCGCTGTGGGCCGTGACGCCGGAACTGCGCGAAATCATGGCCGACGTGCTGGCGCAACGCATGGCTGGCGATCGGTTGGACGCGGCGGAGATCGAGGCCCGCATCGGCGCGGCGCAGCCCGCCAAGGTGCAGCGGGTGCGCGCCGGTAACGTCGCGATCGTTCCGGTGCATGGCATGCTGACCCAACGTGCCAGCCTGTTCAGCCAGGTCAGCGGCATGACCAGCCTGGAACAGGTGGCGGCGCAGTACGACGACGCGCTGAACGACGCCAAGGTCGATACGGTGGTTCTGCACATGAACACGCCAGGCGGGTCGACCGATGGTATCCCCGAGCTGGCGGCCCGTATCCGCGCCGGCCGTGATCACAAGCGGATCGTCGCCGTTGCCGACACGCTGTCGGCCAGCGGTGGATATTGGCTGGGCAGTCAGGCCCACGAATTCTCGGTGACAATGTCGGGCAGTGCCGGGTCGATCGGCGTCTATTCGCTGCATCGTGACCTGTCGAAGCGCCTGGAACAGGACGGCGTTGACGTGACGATGTTTTCGGCTGGCGACTTCAAGACTGAAGGCAACCCGTTTGGGCCGCTGTCGGACGACGCCAAGGAAGCCATCCAGGAGCGGGTGAACGACATGTACGACCTGTTCGTTGACGATGTGGCGGCCGGGCGCGGTGTGGCCAGTGACAGCGTCCGCGGCGGCTTCGGCCGGGGCCGCACCTTGAACGCCAGGCGCGCCTTGGAGGCGGGCATGGTCGACCGGATCGAAACCTTCGACCAGGCGCTGGCGCGCCACCGTACGGCGCCGCCGCCCAGGCGACAGCCATCACCACCGCCGGATCGGGCTGTTGCCCGCCGGCAAACAGCAAGGGCCCGCCAGTCGGCGGGCCTTTTGCTTTCCGCCCTGCCGCGCTCGCGCGGCTGATCCCAGGCCAACGCACAGGAGGATTCCCAGGATGGCCAAAAAGACGGACCTCAAAGTCCTTCGCCAGCGCGCGGCCGATCTGCGCGCGGAAGGCAAGAAGATGACGGACGAACTCGACACGCTGCTGGCGGTCGATGAACCAACCGAAGAGCAGACGAAGCGCCTGGAGGAACTGCAGGCTAACTTGGCACAATGGGAGTTGGACGCCGCTGAGGCAGGTGAAGCGCTGCAGGCGGCTGAGGACAAGGCCCGCCGCAGCGAGTTGAGCGACACTCTGCGCGGCTCGCAACGGATCATCGTTGGCAAGTCTTATGGTCAAGACCCGTCGCGGACCGGCGGTTTCGACAACTTGGCTGACTTTGCCCTGACCGTTATGCGGGCCGGTGACGGGAACTCGCCACAGCGAGCCGAAGCCTACGGCAGGCTGGAAGAGGCGCACCAGTTGATGGCGGCGCCGACGAACTTCCATCAAGAGCGCGGGTCGTCCGACGGCTTCATGGTGCCGCCCGCGATGCGGGATCAGATCTACGAGCTGATGCTTGACGATCAGGCGGCGCTCTTGAACGCGGTCGATAGCGAGCCTACGGCGGGCAACCAGGTTGGCATGTTGCGGGACGAGACGACGCCTTGGGGATCGTCGGGGGTTGTTGCCGCTTGGCGCGCTGAAGGCACCAAAATGGACCCGTCGCGGGTCTCAACCGATGAGACCTATGTTCATCTTCACGAGCTTTACGCGTTCGTTCTGGCGTCAGAAGAACTGCTTCAGGATGCCCCCCGGTTGAATGCCCGTCTGACGCGGCAGGCGGCGCGGGCGATCAATTGGAAGGCCTCCGAAGCGATTATGCATGGGACGGGCGCTGGTCAGCCGTTGGGCTGGATGAACGCGCCTGCGCTGGTCGTGGTTGCCAAAGAGGGACCACAAGCGGCCGACACGATTGTCGCGGACAACATCGCCAAGATGTACAGCCGGATGATGCCGTCGTCGCTGCCGCGTGCGAACTGGTACATCAACAACGATGTCATGCCCCAACTGATCACTATGACCCTCGGTGATCAGCCAATCTGGACGCCGCCCTCGACGGGCTTGGTTGGTGCGCCTGGCGGCATTCTGATGGGGCGTCCCGTGATTCCGCTGGAGCACAACCCTACTCTTGGCGATGCCGGCGACATCCAGTTCGTTGACCCGATGGGTTACTACAGCCCGCGCAAGTCGAGCGGCGTTAGCTTCGCGGAGTCGATCCACCTCTACTTTGACTACAACATCCGCGCGTTCCGCTGGACGTTCCGCGTCGGCGGGCAGCCCTATCTGTCGGCGCCGGTCAGCCCCGCGAAGGGAACGGCGACCAAGTCCCACTTCGTCACGCTGGCCGCGCGCGACTAGTCGCGCGCGGGTGTGACTGGCCCGGCAGGCGCTGTCTGCCGGGTTTCTTGTGCTGAAAGGAATCCATCATGATGAACACCAATCCGCCGATTTCCGACCAAATCGTGATTCTGGACGTGATCGACCCGGACGCCTACACGGCCGGGACCGTGACTTCGCCCTGGCTGGACATGAGCAACTTCGAAGTTGTTATGGCGACAGTGATGGCCGGATCGCTGGGCACCAACGCGACCTTGGACGCGAAGCTGGAACAGGCGACCGACGGGGCCGGGACCGGCGCCAAGGATGTGACCGGCAAGGCGATCACGCAACTGACCCAAGCCGGCGCCGACGATAGCGACAAGCAAGCCATCATCGAACTGCGGTCCGAAGAGATGGATGTGAATGGCGGCTTCACCCATGTCCGCCTGTCGGTCACGGTCGGCACGGCCACCAGTGATGCCGGCGCGATCGTGCATGGCATCGGCCCGCGTTATCAGCAGCCGAACGACGCGACGGTCGCGGAACAGGTTCTGTAAGCGGCTGAGCCCATGTCCATTACGACGGTGACGCCGCCGGCGGGCTTTCCCGTCACGCTGCAGGAGGTCAAGCGGCGGCTGAACATTGAGGCCCCGGAGGCCGATGAGGATCTGCTGTTTCTGATCGGCGCCGGGGTCGAGGCCGTGGAGGGGATGACCTGGCGGCCGATGGTGCAACGCACCGTCGAATGGACGCATGACCGGTTCCCGGCCTGGTTCGTGCCGCCGCTGCATCCCGTCCAATCCGTCGACGACATCACCTATCTGGACGAGGCGGGCGCGCAGCAGACCTTGGCGGCCGATCAGTATCGGTTCAGCGCGGGCGGCGATCGGGGGCCGGCGCGGATTACGCCCTCCTACAACGTGGCGTGGCCGGCGACCTATCCGGTGGTGGATGCGGTCACGGTGCGCATGACGGTCGGCTGGGCGGCGGACGGCAGCGACCTGGGCGCCAACGTCTGGCGTGACCTGAAGCTGGGCCTGATCGCGCTGGTGGGCCATTGGCACCGCCTGCGCACGCCGGTGAATGTCGGCAACATCGTCAACGAAATTCCGCACTACCTGGAACTGAGCCTGAAGGCCAACCGGCTGCAGGTCTAGACGCGGGCGACCAGTAAGGAAGGGGGCTTTGGATGGCTGCGACCTTGGACAGAAGCACGATCAGCCTGTCGGTATCGGCAGTGCTGAAATCCATCTTCGATCTTGGCCAGGGCAGTGTGCCCGTTGGTTTCAGCCAGGACGTGATCTTCACCGAGGGCAATGGCGCCAACCAGGCGGGCAACGTCTTTTCCGACCAACGGACGACCGACGACACGGGCGAAAACCTGGATCTGGCGGGCGGGCTGAACAACGCCTTTGGCGAGGCGATTACCTTCACGGCGATCAAGGCGCTGATCGTGCGCGCCGCCGCGGCGAACACGTTGGACGTGGTGGTCGGCGGGGCGGCCACCAACCAGTTCGTCAACTGGGTTGGGGCGGGCGCCCATGCGGTGCATGTGCGGCCGGGCGGCGTTCTGGTGCTGGTTGCGCCCGACGCCGACGGTTACGCGGTAACAGCCAGCACGGGCGACCTGCTGAAGATCGCGGCGGCGGTGGCCGGCAATGTGACGTACGACATTATCCTGATCGGCGAAGACTAGGCCGATGGAGCCGGGTGAGCTGACCGAACGCGTCCGGTTTCAGCGCATTGACGAGACGGTTGGCGCGGGCGCGTCGGTCACGGAAACGGCCGTCACCTTGGCGGAGGTCTGGGCGCGGGTGGTGCCGATCAGCGGTCGCGAGCGCAGCCAGGCCCAGCAGATAGAGGACGTGGCGAAGTATCGGGTGACGATCAGGCGCCGCCGCGACGTGCTGGGGGCCGATCGCCTGCTGTGGCGCACCTCCGTCGAGCCGGAGCATTGGGAGCCGATGGCGATCACGTTCGACGGGCTGAACCCGACGATCGACGACTTCATGACCCTGGACGCGGAGCGTGGCCGGGCCGTGCCCGGCGGCGACCCGAATGTCTAGTCGTCGGACCGGTCTCCAGGGCGCGCGGGCGCTGCGCTTGGTTCTAAGGCGCCTGCCAAAGGAGATTCGGCAAGAGGTTAAGGATGAGGTGATCGCGGTTTCGAAAGTGATTGCCGACGATGCGCAGGCCTTGGCACCGGTCCGCGACGGCGATCTGGCATCTTCAATCACGTTCACAGTAGCAGGCGATGGCCTGTCTTCCGCTATTGGTCCTGGCGCGCGGGCGGTCCGGCTGGCGAAGAGCAAGCGGAAAGGGCGGGGCGTGTTCGCATCTCTGGCGCTGCTATCGGTCACGTTCCGCAAAGCCGATGCCTGGGCGCTGTGGCAGAACGTCAAAGGCTATTGGGCGGAGTTCGGCACAAAGGGCGACCCGGACCGCAATATCCCGCCGCAGCCCGCGACGCCGTTCATGCGGCCGTCCTACGAAATGAACCGATCGTGGGCGATTGGGCGCTTTCGTCAGGCGATCACGCGGACGCTGAAGAAAGCGCGGCGGCGCCGGCTGATCTGATGGCCGATCCGGGGTTCGAGGTCCAGAAAGCGATCTATGATGCGCTGACAGCGGCCTTGTCGGTGCCGGTCTATGACCAGGTGCCGGACGGCGCGCCGAAGCCTTACGTCACGATCGACAGCCATGTGACGGACAACCGCGGCCAGCCGCTGAATGGCGGCAATGACCGGCGCACCATGTACCTGAACGTGTGGTCGACTTTTCCGGGGCAGGAAGAGGTAACGACCATCAACGCGCAGATCCATGACGCATTGAACCTGAAATCCCTGCCGTTGCCCGTGGGGTGCATCGGGTCGATGCATGTCGACACCTCGACCGCGCGGGAGCCGGACAACCGGACCTTCATGGGCCGTGTGGTCGTGCGGATGCACGTCCAGCACGACTAGCCCGAACGGAGCCTTGGGCAAGCTCGCAAACCTTTCCTAGGAGTACGGAATGGCGGACTTTCTAACGGGAGCCGGGACCAAGTTCCGGCTTGGCCCGGTCAATACCGCAGCGGATGACGAGGCGGCCTACAAACTGCTGTCGTACGTCGAGTGCGGCAAGGTGCTGTCTGTCGGCGAGTTTGGCGACATTGCCAACATTGTGAACTCGACGCCGCTTAACTCAGGCCGTGTTGGGAAGGCTAAAGGGTCGCGTGATGCCGGCAGCAGCCCGATCGTGCTGCAATTCGACAGCGCGGATCTAGGCCAGCAGGCCCTGGAAGCGGCCGATGACTCGGACGACACCTACGCGGTCGAGATCGAGTTGCCTAACGGCCGTGCGTTCTGGTTCCGCGCTCTGATCAACGGTGTCCGGCCGAGTGTCGGCGGCGTTGATGACCCGATCACTGCGAATGTGACGGTCGAGCTGGTGTCCAAGATCGTGCGGGGGGCGCTGCCGTGATCGAGTACGAAGCCGTCGACCTGACGCTGGGCGACGATCGCTACACGCTGGAGGCGACACCGCGCGTCGCACGGACGCTGAACCGAGCCTACTCCGGCCTGCTGAACATCATGGACCGGGTGCGGCGCTGGGACATCGACGTGGTTGTCGACGTGATCAATGTCGGGTCCGGCCTCAACTATCGCGGCGCCAAGCGGGACGCCTTGTGGGACGCGGTCTATACCGCCGACCGCGACAACGACCTTGCCGAGAAGGTGGTCGAATTCGTCGCCCTCGTGATCACTGGCGGTCGCCGGCCCGGGGCTCAGCCTGGGGACGGCACCGGGGACGCGGCGGCGTCCGGCGAGGGAAAACCCTAACGCTCGACCAACATATCGACCTGCTGTTGGAGCGGTCCATGGGCATGCTGGGCTGGTCCTACGCCCAGGCGATGGACACGCCCATGGTCGAGATCGAGCGGGCGATCGACGGGCGGGCCAAGTTCGTCAACCAGATCTTCGGCGGCAAACAACCGGAGCCGGAACAGATGACCGCCGACCAGATTGCGGCGGTGCTGGACGCGCAGGTGGACCGGCAAGAGCGACGCGAAGCGAGGGCCAAGCATGGCGATTGATGATCAAGAACTGCTGATCCGCATCAACGCCGCGACGGAATCGCTGGAGCGTAGTCTGGGCAAGGCCGATGGGACGATCGATCGGTTCGAGCGGAACGTCAACCGGGCAACGCGCCGGGTAGAACAGCGCTTCGATCGCATGGGGCGGGCGGTGGAGCGCACGATGCGTGGCCTTGTGCCAGCGCTATCGGGTGCGGCATTTGTCGCGGGAACCCGCCGTGCGATTGAGTACGGCGACTCAATCGGTGTGGTCTCGGAACGATTGGGAGTCAGTGCCGAATTCCTCCAGGAGTGGCGATTTGCGGCCGAAGAGAGTTCGAACCTGTTGGCCGGGCCGGCCGACGTGGCGCTTCAGCGTTTCATCCGCCGACTAGGTGAGGCCCAGCAGGGTTATGGTGTTCTGCTGCGCGATCTTGAGGATTACGACGTCGCACTGCGCGACAACGAAGGCAACCTCCGTTCCGGCGTCGAAGTCTACCTGGATTGGGCTGAGGCGGTCGCCAACGCCGGTACACGCCAGGAACAGTTGCGGGCGGCAGTGGCCGCGTTCGACACAGAAGGCGGCGTCCTAGTCAATCTGGTTGACGAAGGTGCGGACGGCTTTATCCGATACGCCGAAGCGGCCCGCGAAGCGGGTGTCCTCACAAGCCAGCAGGTCGCTGAGGCACAGGAACTGGACAGCCAGCTAACCCAGCTTTCGCTGACCATGAACACAAACCTGACGCAAGCGTTCATCAGCCTGGGGCCGATCCTTCAGGGGTTCGTTTCCGGGTTGGCCGCGACGGCGCGGTTCGTCGGACAAACCGTCGATGCCATCGACTCGCTGCTGGCGGAGTTCAGCCTTAGCACGGGGCCGACCCTGAATAACGCGGAGTTGCAGTCCTTCCTGACCGACCTGGAAACCCGAGGGCTTGACGCGCAGGCCATTGGTGGTTCTGCGCGCCAGTCCCTGCTTCGCGCGTTCCAACGCCAGTCGCCTGCCTTCGAAGAGGCGTTTGAGGTCGGGAACGTTGCCGAGATGATCAGGCTGACACAGGAGTTGCTTGCTCAACGGCAGGCGCTGCAGGACCTAACGGCACCGACGATAGAGCCGTTTGGCGCGGCGGGGGGTGGCGGAGGTGCGGGCGACGACCCCACCGAGGTGTTGCGAACCCTGGGGGCGCAGACTCAGGCGTTCGAGCTTAGGAGGGCGGCGTTGTTGCAACTCACGCCGACGGAACAGCGCTATGCCGAGGTGCTTGGCGAACTGAATCGCAATTTCGTCGAGGCCGGCGGCGTGCTGGACTCGGACGCCTTGGCGCTCAATCAGGAAGTGGCATTTGGCTTCGTCGAAGCCGAGCGGGTCTTCAATGACACCGCACAAGCCGCCGAGCTGGTCCGGGAAGCGATCGGCAGTCTGCCGCCGTCAGCGAATGTCGCTGGCCAGGCGTCCGACATGTTGGCGCGAGAACTCGCGCGGCTTGGTATCGAAGGCGAAAGGGCGGCGCTGGCGACAGCCAACCTGGAGGTGGCCCTCGGGGGCGACCTGGCTGACGACATGTCAAACCTGGGGGCAATTGGCCAGCAGGTGGGGTCGTCGTTTGAGAGCGCGTTTGATAGCGCGATCTTTAAGGGCGAAGAGTTGTCCGAGGTGCTTAAGGGGCTGGCGCTCGATCTGGCGCGGCTCGTGCTGCGACAGGGTGTCCTGGAGCCGATCGGTGGCGGGATCGGTGACTTTATCGCCGATCTGTTTCACAGCGGCGGCGTCGTTGGTCAGGGTGCGCCGGGCAGGGCGGTGTCACCTTTGGCATTTGTCGGGGCGCCTCGACTCCATAGCGGTGGCATCCTACCCAATGAGGTGCCCGCCATTCTGCAGCGGGGCGAAGAGGTGTTGTCGCGATCGGATCCGCGCAACGTGCTGAATGGCGGTGGCGGTGGCGGTGGCGGTGGCGGTATTACGATTCACCAGTCGATCAGCATCGACGCTCAGGCGGTAAACCAAAATGGTATAGACCCGGCTTCGGCCGACGCGGTCGGGCGCCAGATGCGCCAGGCTGTGAGGTCCGCCGTGCAGCAAGAGATCGCGCAACAATCCCGCGTCGGCGGGCTGTTGAACCGGGTCTGACATGGCAAACCCGGTCTTCAGCCCGCCTGTCGCGCCGCAGGTCGGCACGGTGCCGTCGACCGAAGTCAAAGTGCTGGCGGCTGCCTTCGGCGATGGTTACGAGCAAACGCAGCCGGACGGGCTGAACCACATAAGGCGCCTTTGGAATCTGACCTGGGTTGCCATCCAAAGTCGCGCCGATGCCGACGCGATTGAGGCGTTCTTTGTGGCGCGAGGTGGATCGGAGGTGTTCGACTATCAGATTCCCGGCGAGGCGGCGGTCATGCAGTTCCGATGCCCGACATGGACGCCGCCGCGCGATGTGGGGGGCGGTGTCTGGGCGGTGACGGCACGGTTTCGGCAAGCGTTCGACGTGACGGCTTGACCGAAGGTAGTTTGGTCGCACATTCTTTCGCGTGTTGTGGTTCTTGTCTCTCTGGATTTTGCGATGGACGCGCCAACCTACCAGCGAAGCTCTTCTTCTGATGTCTGTGTTCTGATTGGAGTTGTCTTAATTGGCATCGGGATCGTTCTGTCTGTCGACAGCATTTTCGTTGGATTCCCGATTGCCGGGGTCGGGGTATCGTTCTTGCTTGCTGGGTTGATCATTTCCGCAATCAGCGCCAACACGGAAAAACTGCACAGTTTGCATAAGACCCTCTACACGATGGCGGACTCTGGCCAGACAGAGGTTGCGGGCGAAGGAGTATTGCCGCCTGTTGAGCGGAAGGAGCTTACGGCGGCTGAGATTTTTGTTAGACGTCGAGAGGAGAGGCGGGAAGCAATCATCTGGTTGTGGGTTGCGCTGTTGATCTGCGTTTTGGTCGTGATCGTGTTGGACGTGGTTGACGCGCCCCAGCTTCAGGCGCTGAATGACGCCTTTGGGCCGACTAACCTTGAAGGTCTGATTGGTGAGTAGGATGTTTGTTGTTGTGGCGGTGTTGGCGCTGGCAGCCTGCACTAGTCGGCCGTCGACGATCGAGGGGCCGCAGGACAGCAACATGATTACGGTCATGCAAGATCCGCTTTTCTCGCGGTTGGATGCTGAATCGCTGGTTGATTTGGCGGCCTTCTATCCGGCCACTGGCGGCGATCACACCATACCGATGGGCGATTACGTCGGCTCTCGGTTGGTTCGAGAATTGTCCAGACGCGAGGGTATCGAGCGCTTGTCTGTCGGCGAATTCGATGTCGACTGCGACTCTATTGGCGCGTTTGGCCCTAGGGTCGCATGCGAGGGCGCAATGGCGTTGGAAGTGGTGCAGGATGGCCGGGAGGCCACTTACAGCGCTAGCGTTTTTCATGAGGATGTTGGACAGACGTATCTGAGAGCGGGGAACCCGAGCCCAATAGATGCGATCATTCTTGATCAGGTCGTCCCCGTTGTTGACGAACTGGTCAACGCGGTAGTTTCGCAAGTTCCCTGACCGGCGCCTCCATCGGCGCGTCACGCCCCGCTTCAGCGGGGTTTTTCTTTGCCCGGAGATTGAATGTCAGCCCTAACCGAAGCCCAACAGGCGGCCGCGCTGGACGCCAAGGTCGAGCTGTGGACGCTGGACGCGACCAGCCACGGCGCCGGTATTCTGCGCTGGACCAGCGGCACGGTGGATGACCAGCCGGTGGTGTTCGCCGGCAACACCTACCCGCCGACGCCGATCGAGGCGGACGGGTTTGAGTGGTCCGGCAGTGGGCCGTTGCCAACGCCGCGCCTGCGCATCGCCAACGTCAATCTGGTGATTACGGGGTTGTTGCAGCAGTTCAACGATCTGGTCGGCGCGACCGTTACGCGGCTGCGGACCTTGGAACGCTTCCTTGACGGACAGCCGGGGGCCGACCCGGCGGCGCATTGGCCGCTGGATGTCTATCGGGTCGAGCGGAAGTCGGCCCAGAACAAGGTCTATGTCGAGTGGGAGTTGGCGGCGGCCATGGACCAGGAGGGGCGCCTGGTGCCGGGGCGGCAGGTGACGCGGCTGTGCGACCAGCGCTATCGGGTTTGGGACCCGGATACACAGACATTCGATTACTCGGCGGCGACCTGCCCCTATGTCGGGGCCGCCAGCTTTGACCGGTTTGGCAACCCGGTGGCGAGCGGTGCCGACGACGTCTGCAACAAACAACTGACGAGCGGCTGCAAGGTGCGGTTCGGCGATAATGCCATCCTGCCGTTTCGCGGCTTTCCCGGCGTGGCGCGGGCGCGGGTATGAGGCCTTCGGCCGGAAGTCAGATGTCAGAAATCAGATGTCAGAAGGGAAAGCGGTGATGCTTCTGCCGTCGGTTGCCAATGCGATCAGGGCGGATGCAACAGAACGGTATCCGAACGAAGCCTGCGGCTTCATCGTCGACAGCGAGTATCGGCCCTATCGCAACCTGCATGCGGAGCCGGAGAAGGCGTTCAAGATTTCACCGCAAGCCTGGGTTGCCGCGTCGCAGCGCGGCGAGATCCAGGCGGTGGTGCATTCCCATGTGAACGGTAGCGCCGAGCCTTCGGCGGCCGATATCCAGGGCCAGATCGACAGTAACGTGCCATGGGTGATCGTGCTGACCGATGGCGAGGTGGCCGGCGACCCGTGGGCCTGGGGCGACGCACTCGAACCGCCGCCGCTGATCGGCCGGCAGTTTCGCCACGGGCCAAGCGGCACGGACGGCAAGGGCGATTGCTATTCGCTGATCCGCGATTGGTATCGGCAGGAGCGCGGCGTCGTCCTAAAGGATTTCCCGCGCGACGATAAGTGGTGGAGCAATGGCCAGGATCTCTATCAGCGGGGTTTTGGCGAAGCGGGGTTTCGCCAAGTGGCGGCGCATGAGGCCGAACCTGGGGATGTCTTTCTGGCGTCACTGCCGGCGGGTGGTGGGCGGCCGGGCGTGCCGCACCATGGCGGCATCGTCTTGGGCGGCAGCCTGATCCTGCACCATTTGCCCGGCCGCTATAGCCGGCGTGAGCCGATAGGGCGGTGGTCGAAGTTCTTCACCCACTATCTGAGATACGATCCATGAGAACGATCCATCTGCACGGTGATTTGGCCCACTTCGGCGGGCCTTTTTGTTGGGACGTGGCGTCGCCGGCGGAGGCCGTGCGTGGACTGTGTCGACAGTTGCCTGGCTTTCGGGCACGTCTGTCCGAGGGATCGTTTCATGTGGTCAGTGGTGACCTGGACGACGGTTTCGAGCATGAAGCCGAAACGCTGACGCTGCTGGCCAACGAAGGCGACATTCACTTCGTTCCCGCGGTCATTGGCGCTGGCGGCAACGGCGGTTTTGCTAAAGTCTTGGTTGGTGCAGCGCTGATCGCGGCGTCATTCATTGTGCCCGGCCCGATCGGGGCTGCTGTAGCGGTCAACCTCGGTCCTCTAGGCGTGGTTACCAATGCGGCGCTTGGCTCGGCTCTATTTAGCGCAGGTGTGGCGGTTGGCCTCGCGGGTGTTGGTCAACTGCTGTCACCAACCCCAACCATCGACAGCAACGAGTCGCCAGACCGCCGCCCGTCGTTCCTGTTCAACAGCGGCATCAACCGGATCGAGGCGGGCAATCCCGTGCCGCTGGCGTTCGGCCTGTTCCGGGTTGGGTCAGTGGTCGGCAGCGCAGGCATCGCGGTGGAGGAACTGCCGTACGAGGGCCGTGACGGCAGCAACTCCAACAAGTTCCTGACCCAGTCGCCATGAGGACGATCCAGGGTGGCGCCATTCAAGGTCGAGGGGGAGGCGGCAAGAGCGGCGGTGGAGGTGGGGGCAGGGAAGCCCCGAACACGCTGCGCTCGATCGCCACAGCGCGCATCATCGATGTGGTCAGCGAAGGGCCGATCGGCGGGTTGAAGGACAATCTGAAGAGTGTCTTTCTGGATGACACGCCGCTGCAGCATCAGGACGACAGCTTCTCCGTTGAGGGTGTCGTGGTCTGGGGGCGGACCGGGTTGCCGGACCAGCCCCATGTCGAGGGCTTTACCGAGATCGAGCGGGAGATCCCGGTCGGCGTGGCGGTGACCAAGGACTCGCCCGAGGCCTCGGGCAGCGGCGACGGATCGGTGACGCGGCAGGTGACCGACCCGACGGTCGATGCGGTGCGCGTGAAGGCGCGCTTTCCCAACGGCCTGAGCTGGGTGCGGGACAATGGCGATATCGTCAGGTCCTTCGTCGACCTGGCGATCGACGTGATGCCGAATGGCGGGGTCTGGACAGAGGCTCTGACGGACCGGGTACTCGGCAAGACCACCAGCCCTTACGAGCGCGCCTATCGGATTGCACTGCCGGAAGGCGGCGCGCCGTGGCAGGTGCGCATGCGAAGGGTGACTGAAGACCGCGTGTCGGTGAAGGAGGTCGATAGCCTGTTCTGGGCCTCCTACACCGAACTGATCGACGCCAAGCTGCAATACCCGGACACCGCCTTTGCGGCCGTGTCGGCGGACGCTGAGGCGTTCGGCGGCCGGGTGCCGACGCGGAACTATGAGATCTATGGTCTGCTGGTCGATGTGCCGTCGAACTATGACCCGCAGACGCGGCAGTACACCGGCCTGTGGGATGGCACCTTCAAGACCGAATGGACCGACAACCCAGCATGGGTGCTGTACGCGCTGTTGACCAACAGGCGCTGGGGACTGGGCGACTTCATCGACGCGGCCCAAGTCGACAAGTTCGCCTTCTATGACATCGCCCAATACAACGACGAACTGGTCGATGACGGGCTGGGCGGGCAAGAGCCGCGCTACACCTTCAACGGCGTGGTCGAGGGGCGCGAGGACGCGATCCGAGCGGTGCAACTCGTCGCCGGCTCGTTCCGGGGCATCACCCATTGGGCCTCCGGCGCGGTCACGGTCAGCCAGGACAAGCCCGCCGACCCGGTGAAGCTGGTGACGCCGGCTAACGTGATCGACGGGCTGTTCACCTATTCCGGCACCGGGCTGAAAACCCGGCCGACGGTGGCCCTGGTCTCTTGGCACGACCCGGATGACGGCTACAAGGCGGCGATCGAGGTGGTGGAGGACCCGGCGCGGATTGCGGAGTATGGCTGGCGACCGGCGGAGATCAAGGCGGTCGGCTGCACGCGGCGCGGCCAGGCCTATCGCACCGGCCTGTGGGCGCTGGACACGGCCTGGAACCAGACCGAGACGGTGACTTACCGCGCGTCGTGGGACCATGCGGATGTGGGGCCCGGGGACATCGTCTCGATCGCCGACCCGGCCTATGCCGGCACGCGGCAAGGCGGACGGGTGGTGACGTCGGGCACGACCGGCCTGACGATCGACGCGGGCGTCTCGATCGACGGTGTCTCGACCTACACGCTTTCGGTGGTGATGCCGGACGGCTCGATCGAGGACCGGACGCTAACCAACGGGGCCGGCGACCATACGACCCTAGCTTGGACGACCGCCCTGGCCGAGGCGCCGGTGCCGGGCGCGGTCTGGATCGTCTCGCCAGTGGCGCCGCGCCAGTTCCGCATCCTGAGCGTGGTGGAGGCGGAGGCCAACATCTTCGAGATCACGGCCCTGCTGCACGACCCGAACAAGTATGCGCGTATCGAGCAAGGGCTGGTGCTGGATATTCCGACCTTCACGGCGTTGCCGTCCGGGGCGTTGAAGAAGCCGATCAACCCGAGCCACAGCGAGTATCTGTACAAGCCGGCCGCCACGATCCTCACCGCCGTGACCTTCTCGTGGGAAGCGCCGGGCGACGCCCGTGTGACCCTGTTCGAGGTCGAGGTCAAGCCGACCGATGGGCGGGCGTTTCAGCCGGCGGGGACGACGTCCTCCCTGTCGATCGATATCGCCCCCACCGAAGACGGGCCGTGGGAATTCCGGGTGCGGTCGCTGGACAATCTGGGGCGGGTGTCGCCCTGGGCCACGTATCAGGCGACCCTGGGTGTTCTGGATGGCCCGCCATCGGACGTGCAGAACTTCACCATCTCCGTCGTGGGCTCTATTGCGACGCTGAGCTGGGACCCGGTGCCAGACCTGAACCTGTCCCACTATCGCATCAAGCGGTCGCCGCGTACCGATGGGCCTGGCTGGGGCGAAGCGGTCGACATTCAGCCGCGCGTCGAGGGGACCGTGGTGCAAATCGCGGCGAACAGCGGCACGTTCCTGATCAAGGCGGTGACGGAACAAGGGACCGAAAGCGTCAATGCGACGTCGATTGTCTCGACCATCGGCAGCGTCGAGGGGCTGAACGTCGTCGAGACGGCAACGGAAGATCCGGCGTTCGTGGGGACCAAGGCGCAGACCATGGTGGTGACCGGAAACTTGAGGCTGGCCGAGCAGTTGCCCGGTGTCTTTTACGCAAGCGGCCAGTACGACTTCGCAACGGACGTGGACCTCGGGGCCGTCTACACCAGCCGCGTATCGGCCGACGTCAACGCCAGCGGCCTGAACAACCAGAACGTCATGTCGAGCTGGGCCAGCTTGGCTGCGGTCGAGAGTCTGAGCGGCACGACGGCCAGTGAATGGGATGCTGAAGTGCAGTTGCGCTTCACGTCGGAAGATCCGGGCGGGTCGCCGGTCTGGTCGGCATGGCAGACGCTGGTTATCGGCGACTACGCGGCGCGAGCATTTGAATTCCGCATCCTGTTGTCCGGCATCAGTACGAACATCTCGCCGAACATCATCGATCTGGAGGTGACAGTGGACATGCCGGACAGGATCGAAGCCGGCGACGACCTGATTGTCCCCGCGGGGGGATTGCGGATCGATTTCGCGCCCGCTTTTCGAGTGCTCAGTGGCCTGGGCACGGCAGCGCAGGACATGGCCACGGGTGATCGGGTCGCCATCACGAACAAGAGCCGGACCGGCTTTGACGTGCGGTTCTTCGACAATGGCGGCGTCGGGGTTCAACGCACGCTGGATTATGTCGCCAAGGGTTACGGATACGCGGGTTAGACCATGTCTCAATTTGATTTCGGTACGATCAATCCTGACACCAAGGACGGCACGACGCTTGCCAGTGACCTGGGCGCGTGGCGTGACGCGCTCAACACGTTTCACGGCGGTGCGTCTCGCCCATCGTACGTCCAAGCCGGCATGTTGTGGCGAAAGGAAGTTTCCGGAACCCTCTGGGAACTGAACATCTACGACGGCTCGACGGACATCGTCATCGCCAACATCAACCCGTCGACGAACGTGTTCAGCCTGCCGAACGACAGCGTCGGCAATGCTGCGATGCAGGCCAATGCGATCAACACGGGGAACATCGTCAACCTGGCGGTCACGGCGGGGAAGCTGGGTGCCGATGCGGTTACGACGGCGAAGATCATCAATCTGGCAGTTACTGCGGACAAGCTCGCCGCCAACGCGGTAATCCGCTCAAAGATCGACGCCTCGGCCTTCGCGAGCGGTGCCGAAATCCGCGCAGGTCAGGAAGGCGGAGCGATTGTCTCGCCAAAGGATTTGGCGATTGCGCACCAGGAACTCACCTTGCCGAACGCAGCGTCCGTGACGCCGGACATGCATGCCGCCGTGAACTTCACGATCGGTCAAAGCCAGAATTTCACGGTGCAGAACCCGATCAACCAGGTTTCGGGCCGGGTCGGGCTGTTCCTGTTCTTCATCGCTTCGGGCGGGCCGCATACGATCAGTTGGGGCGCCAACTTCTCGTCGATCAAAGGTGAGCCGCTGCCCGATATCCTGGATTCGGGAATGATCATTCCGTATTACTGCGAATTCGTGGGAAGCATCAGGCTGCCATGAGCCTCACCGCAGCGCCCGAATGGTTTTTTGCCAACCGTAGCCGCTTCCCCATCCAGCCTGTCCAGACCAACAAGACGTATGTGAACGTTAGCGGCACGATCGAATTCGGTCTGCCGTTCGTTGCGCCAGCGACCAATGCACGGGCGATGTCCATTTGTCTGTCAAGTACAGACGCGGCTAACCGACGAGTTACCGGCATCAGCTGGGGCGCTGCATTCGGCTTGGAACGCGAAGCAAACTACCAGCGGGCTTCGCCGCAGACGTTCCTACACAACCAGCTTTGGCGGGCAGAGGTGCCGGCAGTCCACGGTGATAGTGCTGATTTTGTCTTAACGCTGAGTGGTAGCGGCAGCATCGATAGACTTTGCCTAACAGTCTTCGGCACGACCGACCTGGACAGCATCCTTGCAGTCGACGATGGCGAGTCCGACGGGACCGGTTTCAGCCGCACAATGTTCAACATCGCAACCACAGCTGAGGGATTAGCGATCGGATCGATAGCAATCCTTGACGGTTCGGGGTCAGTCAGCGGCGCCAGCGGCAATCTTTCGACGGGCTCGATGATCGTGGCAGATCAGAGCAGTGCATTCGAGCTATCGCACGCGGCCTTCTACGGGCCGACGCCGGCAACGGACACGATCGAGGACTTCACGGCCTCGTATACGCCAGCCGCGCCGTCGGCCTCAACCATCGCGACCTTCAAGTAGGACTAGACCATGCTTGTCGACAAAGACCTGAACGACGTGAAGCCGCCCTATGTTGCGGCTGATGGCACGCAGCATCCAACCGCGATCGAGCGGTTGTGGAGCGACGATGATCTGGCCAAGCTCGGATGGTATCGGCTGAACGTCGACGATCGGCCCGAGGGCTTGGTCATCGCTGAGCGCGGGCCGCGTGAATGGCGCGGTGATCCGCAGACGGCCTGGCAGACCTGGATTGCGACCCCGATCCCCGCGACGGCCGAGGCTGTCAATGCGCATCGCGACCAGCTCGTGGCCGGCGGGGCGCCCGTTGACATTGGCGGCGGCAAGACGCTGACGCTGGATCTGCGCAACGAACAGGACTTCCGCAACATTCAGGCGCTCTATTCGCGCGCGCTGACGGCGAAGCTAGAAGGTGAGACAAGCCGCGAGATCCGGGTCCGGGATTCCGGTGACCAAGAGCATCTGATCACGGTCGACCAGATGATTGGGCTGGGCAAGGCGATCGTCGACGGCGTCGACGCCATCTATCAGGCCTCTTGGGCCGTAAAGGATCAGATCGCGGCCGGCACGCTGGCCAACGCTGCCGATATCCCGGCCGCCTTTGACGCGATCTTGAGGCCCGCGCCATGACCGATCTCGTGCGCCGGGTGCCGGCTCTTGTCGACGAGCACGCTATTCGCCGCGGTGCGGATGCCAAGGTGTCCCTGACGATGCTGGACGCCGCCAGCAACCCGCAGGACCTGACCGGCTACACCATGAAAGCGGAGATCCGCGAACAGACGGTAGGCGCGACCGAGCGTGGGCCTACTCCGTACCCTTGGGCCGTGGACAGCACGGGCGCGTCGACCGGTGAGTTCGTGCTGACAATGACCGGGACGCAGACCGCCGCCATTCCGGTGAACATCTATCGCTGGGATGCGCTGCTGCTGGGACCCGGCGGCGAGATCGAGCATCTGTTGTCGAACACGGTGCGCGTCGTCCCAGGCGTCACCGATCCGGCGAGCCCGTAAGCCATGGACGCGCAGTTCTATGTCAGGCTCGGGCCGCCGGGCCTGGCCGTTCGCTATGCGCCGGCTGAAGCGGTGCTGCCTGAACCGGTCGTGTTCGCGAAGGGCGGCACGGGGCCAACGGGGCCAACGGGACCAACGGGTCCAACGGGTCCAACGGGTCCAGCAGGTGCAGCCGGCGATCCCGGCCCGACCGGCGATACCGGCCCAGCCGGCTCGACGGGCGCCAAAGGCGATATCGGAGTGGCCGGTGCTCAGGGGCCGGTTGGTCCCGCTGGCGCAGACGGCTCAGACGGTGCGACAGGCCCGACGGGGGCGACCGGGCCTCAAGGTCCGGCAGGTCCGGAAGGGCCGGCCGGCAATGACGGAGCGCCCGGCGCAACGGGGCCTCAAGGTCCAGCCGGCGCGGGCGACATGGAGGATTTGGGCGATGTCACGATCAGCGGCCTTGCCCCTGGCGAACTGCTGCAATGGGACGGCGCGGCTTGGGTAAACCAGACCTTTGCCGAGATGAACATCGCGTTGACGGATGCGGCGAACCTGTTCACCGCCGCCCAGACGATCAACATCGGCAACAACGCGGCTGCCGTTATTGCCCGTTGGCAGTTTCAAAACGACGGGGACGCAACCCGTGTCTTGCAACTGTTCTCGCCGGCGGACACGTCCGGTATCGGCGGCGCCTTTCGATACCAAACCTCCAACGCCGTTGAATTTCAAGTCGACAGCACGACGGTTCTTTCCCTGCAGGAGAACGCAAAAGTACTAATCCCGGTCGACACGACGATCGAGGGTGGTGTTGTTATCGGAACACCAACGGATGGCAACAAAGGCGCCGGCACGATCAACGCCGAGGCTGTCTATGTCCAAGGCGCGCTCTTGCAGGATGGCGCGGATGGTGCCGCTGGCCCCAAGGGCGACACCGGCCCACAAGGTCCGGCCGGTGCCGACGGCGCGCAGGGTCCGCAGGGCATCCAGGGTCCAGCCGGTAACGATGGCGCTGATGGAGCGACTGGCGCGACCGGTCCGGCCGGCGCACTGGGCGACCAAGGCCCGCAAGGTATCCAGGGCATTCAGGGGCCTGCCGGGAATGACGGCGCGGCTGGGGCTGATGGCGCCGACGGCAAGACTGTCCTGAACGGTACGGGCAACCCGACCGGCGGCGTCGGGGTTGATGGCGACTTCTACATCAACACCACGTCGGATCAGATCTTCGGCCCAAAGACCGGTGGTGCTTGGGGGGCCGGAACGCCCTTAGTCGGACCACAAGGCACACAGGGGGATCAGGGGCCGCAGGGCTTGCAAGGTCTGGCAGGCAATGATGGAGCCGACGGCGCACAAGGTCCACAGGGTATCCAAGGCCCCGCCGGCAACGATGGCGCGGCCGGGACTGATGGAGCCGACGGCAAGACCGTCTTGAATGGTTCCGCTGATCCGACCGGCGGCGTCGGGGTTGATGGCGACTTCTACATCAACACGACGAGCGACACGATCTTCGGGCCGAAGGCGGCTGGCGCCTGGGGCATAGGCACGTCACTGGTCGGCCCTCAGGGTCCGGCCGGAGCGGACGGGGCCCAAGGCCCCGCTGGGGCAGATGGTGCGGCAGGTACTCAGGGTCCGCCGGGTCCAACGGGGCCGATCGGGCCGGCCGCCTCCGACGACGCCTTCCTGGCCGCAACGTTCGGCGCGACGACGACGTTTGCACTGAACACTAGCGACAACCATCGTGTGACCGTGACCGGCAACACGACGCTGGACGCCAGCGGCCTTACCGAGGGCCAGGCCGGCGGCATCGTCCTGGAGTTCAGCGGCGGGCCGCACACGGTATCGTTCGCGGCCAAGTGGATCGATCCGCCGGACATCCCGCCCGATGCCAACCAGAATCACTGGCTGGTCTATCAGGTCCGGTCAGGCGCGGAGATCCTGGTCGGCCTGGCGAACAGCTATCCATGAGCACACGCGTTCTGCCCGCGCTGATCAAGCCGGCTGCGCCGACTGGTGGCGGGCTTGGTCTGCGCAACGTCACCTTGAGCGACTACGCGGTCGCGGGAGACGACACTCTCTCCGTGTCGCTCGGTGCCCCGACGTCCGATCGCCTATTGCTTGCGTTTTTGTATCGTTTGGATGACGACGATAGCGGGTTTGTCCCAGGGTTGAGCGTCGCCGGGGCGCCGACGGATGAGATCATTGCGGCGCGGGCTTCCCAGCCTTTCATTCCCCCAAACTCATTTCGAGCACAGGCATTTCATCTTGTTGACGCCAGCTCCTCC
The DNA here is from genome assembly GCA_039819285.1 of Pseudomonadota bacterium. Lineage (GTDB taxonomy): Bacteria > Pseudomonadota > Alphaproteobacteria > DSM-16000 > Inquilinaceae > JANQGH01. The sequence continues at coordinate 7,231 of JBCBSH010000031.1, read as the reverse complement.
GGCGCGATCGATTTTGTTACCGCCATTCCTGCAGGCTCCAATGGTCTGCACCTCTTGGCGGTCTATGAGTTCGGCGGAGCTGACGGCGCGTCGCCGATCGGCGCCGTTGCGACAAAGTCTGGGTTTGGTGAAGATCAGACTTACGCGCTCGCCACGACCGCGCCCGACTCCTTTGTCGCGGCGGGCTTTATCGGCGTACGGCCGCCCGGCACTCCGGCGCCTGGCTTTCTGGTGGACATCGACCACGACATTGCCGCCGCGGGCTTTTATCTCGCGTGGGCCGGCTCTCGACCAACTACAGCAGCCGCGTCCTATCCAGTTGGCGTGACCTTACCGTCAGGCAGCGGCGGCGCCGGTTGCGCGATTGAGATCAAGGCCGCCTAATCGCCAGACACAAGTAACCACCCGCCGCCCATCGAGGCGGCTTTTTTGATGTGCGAAAGAGGCGCATGAACCATGAGCAGATTCGTTGATTGGATTCGCGGCTCCCGGAAATTCCTGATCGCCGCCATCACCACGATCCTGATTTGGCTGCAGTCGCAGGGTCATATTCAATTGGCCGGCGACGAGGCGGCGGCCGCTAACAGCATCTTTGAGGCCCTGACGGTCGTGATCGGATCCATCACGGTCTATGCCGTGCCCAACCGGCCGCCGGAGGGCTGAGCGATGCGGCGGCTCTTGTCGGTTTTCCTGGTCGTTCTGGTCGCGGGCTGTGCGTCGATTGGGACGGGGCAGAGCGATCTGCGGGTTGAGTTGGCGACCGCCGCGCTGCTGCTGGCGTCGCTGAATGATCAAGGTGCGGACGCGATCGGCGCGGGTGAGGTTTCGCCGGAACGGGCACGCGCCATGGTCGAGGCCAGCAATGCCGGCCAGCAGGCCCTGGAGGGCTGCCGGCTGGTGGCGCTGGATGTCGAGGATGGCAGCGTCGGTGAGCTGTCGGCCTTTCTCTGCCTCGCCGCGGCCGTGAACGCGGCCCTGCGGCTGGAAGGCGCCATCACGGCCGACGATGACGGCACCGAACTGAACTATGTCGATGCCCTGCTGGCCCTGGCCAACGCTGCCCTGTTGCCTGACGAACGGATGGTTGCCCTCGTTCTTGAAGTCCAGACATTGCCGCCGGGTGAGCGTTTGTCCACCAGCACGGTGAACTGGGCGTTTCAGGAGATGCGAAACAGCAATCTGGCCCTGTGCGCGGCGGCGGGGTCCCTGTCGTGAAACCGGCGTGGGTCCTGGCAATGGCGACCATCGCGGCCGCGCTGTCTCAGCCGGCCTGGGCGCAGGTTCCCAATTGCCGGCCAACACAGGATGCCTTGCATTGGCTGGCGGCCAATGGCTGGGAGTATCACGACGCGCTGGTCGCGCCCTCGGGCGTGGCCTTCACGCTCTACTGCCGCGGTGAGGCCGGATTGCTGATCGGCCATCCGCCGGATGCCGGCGCCTCGTGCCTGATCACCGCCTTCCCGCAGGGTTGCAGGACCGTGCCGGCGCGCGGAACGGAGAGCTAAATGGCGACCAGCAAGCGCCTGCATTGGGACGGCACCGTCACCGCCGGCAACGTGCTGACCCTGTTCGGCATGCTCGTCGTGCTGCTGGTCTGGGGCGTGCGGCAAGAGGCACGCATCGACCAGAACGAATACCGCATCGGCCAGGTCGAGGAGCAGGTCGAACGCTCGCTGGAAAACTTCACCGAGGCCCTGAACCAGGTCGAAACCCGCATCGGCCGCCAGATCGACAATCTGGCCTCCCATGTCGAGCGGATCGAGAACATCCTGTTGCGGCCGGATCCCAGCGGCAACTGACCAGTGCAGCGTGCCAAATGATGCGCGACCCGACGAGCCGGCTGGCTGCAACACCGTCGGGAAAAGGGGCAAGTGCTCCCCTAAGTCTCGATTGCCTCGACTTCGTAGTAAGGGACGTCTCGGAATATCTTTCCTAAAGCCTTTTGGTCGGCTGTTCGGATTAGCTGAAGCGTCAGCATCTTCTCGCTAGAAACCTCCATGATCCGATAGACCGGCTTCATATCTGGTTTCCACGCGCCCGTTGCCGGAATACCCGCCAGCATCTTGAATCCTTCGCTTGGCCGCAAGATCGCCGCGCAAATCTGCCCAACCGCCGGGCTGTCTCGGTCGTAACGTAAGGTCTTCGAAAAGCCGGCGCGCTCGCGTGACTGATGCCTGCGCTGTCTGATGATGATCCAGATAACAAGCGCATGCAGGACAAAGAAGGCGCCGATCAACAGGTCATGCGTCGAAGGGCCAAGGAATGTGAGGGTTGGCGAATTGAGTGCAGTGGCAAGCGCAATCACTGTAATGACCACAAACACAAAATAGAGCATCCACCAGGCCAAGGCGGTAGCCTGTCTGCGATTGCGGGCGAGTTTGTCGGCATACTGTATGTAGCGCTTGATCCGCTCAAGCTCGCTTGTTTTCATGTTCGTTGTCTCGGACATGAGCTTCTTTGTGGCCGTCGAAAGACGGTTAGTATTTGCACAAAGTTCGAGTTTTCGCGAGCCTGCCTGGCTCTGTATCCTCGATCCGATCTCCGTCGCGAGAGGCAGAGCCGATGGCCATGAATTGCCGTCCTCCCTGACGCATCACCCCGACCGCACCAACTCGTTCCGATAAACAAACCGCCCATGCGGGTACAGGCTCTCGGCGATTTCGATCGGTTGTTGGCCGGTGGCGTAGTACCAGCGGATGATCTTTAGGGCCGGGGTGCCGGGGGCGACGCTCAGGGTCTTGGCCATATCGGCATCGATCAGGGCGCTGTCGATTTCCTGTTCGATGCGGCCGATGCGCAGGGCGAACTCCTGTTCCAGCAGTTCGGCGACGGAGGTTTGCAGGCCGTCGAGCTGGTCGGCGATCCGGCCGTAGCGCTGGTCGAGATGGATGCGTACGAAGGCGACCGGCTGGTCGCCGCCGCCGAAGCGCAGGCCCTCGATCAGCAGGGTGCGGCGGCCGGCGGGCAGGCCCAGGCGGCGGGCGCCCGCGTCGTCAATCACCGTCCAGCGCACGCTTTGGGGCACGACCGGCCGGCCGGCGGCGAAGGTGAACAGCTCGTCGACCGACGAGTATTGCTCGACATAGGACGCGGCCGGGTCGGCGCGTTTCACGATCGTGCCGATGCCGCGCCGGGCGGTGACCACGCCCAGGGTCTTCAACTCGCGCAAGGCGGCGCGCACGGTGTGGCGCGAGACGCCGTAGCGGGCCATCAGCTCCATCTCGGTCGGCAAGGGCTCGCCGATCTTGAACGTGCCTCGCGCGATGGCGTCCGACAGGTCGCCGGCAAGCCGTTTGAAAAGCGGTGAGTCGCTGGCCATGGGCGCGGTCATGGCACGGACTAGGCGATCACGCCACTGTCGCGTAGCCCCTTGATGGCGGTGCGGCTAAGGCCGGCCTCGGCCAAAAGGCTGTCGGTGTCCTGGCCTAGCGTCGGGGGCGGACGGTTTTCCGGCGGTTCGGCGGAGCGGATGGGGTTGCCCATGATGCGATAGGGCCGCCATGCGTCAGGCCCGATCGGTTGGGCCATGCCGCTTTCCGCCAGAAAGGGCGAGGACAGGGCCTCCGCCACGCTGTTGACCGGCGCGCACGGAACCGCGCCGGACAGGCGGGTCATCCAGTTTTGCGTCGTGTCCTGGCCTAGCGCCTCGTCCAGCAACTCCGTCAGCGTGTCGCGGTGTTTCAGCCGGTCGGCGAATTTGGCGAAGCGCGGGTCGGCGGCAAGGTCCGGCCGGCCGATGCGATCGCACAGGATCGCCCAGAACTTCTCCTTGTTGGCCATGATGTAGAGCCAGCCATCGGCGGTTCGGTAAAGCTGGCACGGGGTCAGCGACGGGTGGGCCGAGCGGGGCTGGCGCGTCGGCGCGTAGCCGGCATTCATCGCCCAAGAGGCCAGATAGTTCAGGTTTGCAACCCCGACATCATAGAGACTGACATCCACGTCCTGGCCCGTGCCGGTCGACCGCGCGCGCAGGATCGCGGAGACCAGGGCCAGCGCCATGGCATAGCCGGTCATGAAGTCGACGATCGACAGGCCGAAGCGCGAGGGCGGGCTGTCCGGCTCGCCATTCAGATCGAAGTAGCCGGCCTCCGCCTGGATCAGATAGTCATAGCCGGGCCAGTTGGCGCGCGAGCCGGTGCGGCCATAGGCGGTCAGGTGACAGCAGACGATCGACGGCTTGATCGCGCCCAGGGTGTCGTAGGTCAGGCCCAGCCGGCCGGGTACGTCGCCGCGCAGATTGCAGGCCACGGCGTCGGCGCCGTCGAGCAGCCGATGCAGGACCGCGCGCCCCTCGTCGCGCGACAGGTCCAGCGCCACGGAGCGCTTGTTGCGGTTAACGGCGGCGTAGAACAGGCTGTCCGCTGTTTCCGGCAAATCCTCGGCGAAGAACGGCCCGAGCGAGCGCGAGACATCGCCGCCATCGCCGGGGTTTTCGATCTTGATCACCTCGGCCCCCAGATCGGCCAGCGCCTGGGTGCCGAACGGGCCGGCGCCGTACTGCTCCACCGACAAAATCCGCACCCCCGACAACAGGCCCATGGCCGAACTACCTCGTTTTCATTTGACCTTGACTTTGACCGTTTGTCCGGACAAAGTCAACAAACCGATCGACCGTCGGGTGTGGAAGCGCCCCGGAGACCAATAGGGGGACTGACAGGATTTCTGCCCGGAACGCCGACAGGCAAACCGGCAGAAGCTCTGTCAGAACGAGACACGGCGGCCGGCATGTTTGGGGAGGAAACACCATGGCCCATCGACTTTTCGCGACCCTGATCGCAGGCACGTGTCTGGCAGCCTTGCCGATCGGCGCGCAGGCGCAGACAGACTTCACCATCTCGGTCAACACCGGCGAAAACCACATCCGCAACATCACCTTGCAGCAGTTCCTGTCGGACCTCAGCGCGGCGACGAACGGCGAACTGGTTGGCGAGCTGTTCGACAATGGCCAGCTTTACAGCGGCCGGGACGTGCCGAGGGCGGTGGCGCGGGGCGATGTCGACATGGCCGTGCCGGTGACGGTTTATCTCAGCCCGTTCGTGCCCGACCTGTCGGTGCTGGATCTGGCGTTGTTCGCCGGCGTTCCGGCGGAGCAGTTCAACCAGATCGTCGACGGGCCGCTGGGCCAGGATCTCAGCCAGCAGATTGCCGAGACCCTGGACGTTGCCGTGCCCGGCCATTGGATGCTCTTGGGCTCCGCCCACACCTTCGGCGCCGACCAGCCGATCGCGTCCTATGACGACATTGCCGGCCAGCGCATCCGCATTCCCGGCGGGGCGGCGATCCTGTCTCACTACCAGACGCTCGACGCCGACCCGGTGGTGATCAGCTTCGGCGATGTGCCAGTCGCACTGTCGCAAGGCACCATCGACGGCATCCTGACCACTAACGAGACCATCCGCAGCGCCCAGCTATGGGAGGCGGGGGTCAGCTCCGGCTTTCTCGACAATGTTCAGACGCTCTATTACGTGCCGATCGTCAATCGCGGCTTCTGGGCCAGCCTGACCGACGACCAGCGCACGACGTTCACCGACCTATGGAACCAGGCGATCGCGACCGAGCGGGCGGAGGCCATCCGCCGCCAGGAAGAGGCCCAGGCGATCAACGCCGAAAACGGCATCGCCTTTACCACGCCGACGGCGGACGAGGTCGCCACGGCCCAGGCGGCGCTGCAGGCGACCGTCGACGATGTCGCCGCCGAGATGGGGATTTCCGACGGGACGCTGGCCCTGGCCCGCGAAGTCTCTGCCCAATAGCGCGTCGATAGCCTAGCCAGGCGGGCGGCATGGCCAAGGCGGTGTTCAACGCGCTGGCGCGGTTGGAGGGCAGCGCCATCGCGCTGTGCGGTGCCGTCGCCCTGGCGCTCGCCTGCTATATGGTGCTGGCGCGCTATGTGGCGCCGGGCCTGCGGGTGGACTGGGCGCTGGACGTCATCGTTATGGTGATCGTTTGGGGCGTCATGATCGCAGGCGGCCGTACGGCGCGCCATCAGGCTCACATCCGCGTCGACCTGTTCTTGAACGCCGCCCCGCCCCGGCTGCGCGCGGTCATGACCGGCCTGACCTTGATCGTCATCGTCGCCACGGCCGGCCTGTTGTGCTGGTCCGGCATTCTGGTCGTCGAGGAGGCGATCCGCTGGGACGAACGGTCCAGCAGCACCTGGCGCATCCCCTTGTGGATCTACTATCTCTGCCTGCCGGTCGGCATGGCGTCGATCGCCGCGCAGTCGATCTACGGCGTCCTGGCCGGCCGATCCTCCGACCATTCCCACCTGTGGCAGGCGGCCAACGAATGATCGTCGAAGCCGTCCTCGGCCTTGCCGGCCTGTTCGCGCTCTTGATCCTCGGTGTGCCGATCTTCATCGCGTTGGCCGCCGTGGCGATCGTGCTGCTGCTGATCGAGGGCAACTCGATCGCCGGGCTGGGCCAGCATTTGCTGGACCATCTGAACGCCCCGACCCTGATGGCCATCCCGTTCTTCGTGATGGCGGCGATGTTCATGAAGGGCGGCGGCATCGCGCAGGCCTTGTTCGACTGGGCCAATCTGGCGTTCCGGCGGGTGCGCGGCGGGCTGCCGATCGCCACCGTCGCCGCCACGGCCCTGTTCGCGGCGATCAACGGCTCGTCGGTCGCCACCGCGCTGGCCATGGGCACGATGGCCGTGCCGCTGTTGGTCTCCAAGGGCTATCGACGGCCCTTTGTGCTGGGGCTTACAGGCACGGCCGCGACCCTGGGCATTCTGATCCCGCCCAGCCTGCCGCTCGTCGTCTATGGCCTGATCTCCGAAACCTCTGTGCCGCGCCTGTTCCTGGCCGGCGTGGTGCCCGGCCTGCTGCAGGCCCTGTTGATCGCCGGCATCATCGTGGCGCGCGCCCGGTCGCAGCGGACAGCGCCGCAGGCCGAAAGCGAAGCGCCGGAACCGGACCAGCGCGGCATCGTCGGCACCACGGTCTGGGCCCTGCCGGCCCTGTCGGTGCCGTTCGTGGTTTTGGGTGGCATCTATGGCGGCCTGGTCACGATCACCGAGGCGGCGGCGCTGTCGGCCATTCTGGCCTTGCTGGTGACCTTGTTCGTCTATCGCGGCGCCACGCCGCGCGAAGTGCCGGGCCTGATCCGCCAATCGGTCGAAAGCACGGGCTCGGTCATGCTGATCGTCGGCTCAGCCCTGCTGCTGTCGCACTGGATCGCGCGGTCGGGCCTGGCGGCGGACCTCGTCGCCGCCGTCGTCGATCTGG
>JBCBSH010000030.1:0-28199 GCA_039819285.1 Pseudomonadota bacterium | reverse complement strand
CGAGGCAAAGCGGCGATGCTCCGTAAAGACACCGAAAAAACCGGCAAAGCCGAGCGTGCGAATGCCGGGGTCGACCGCCTCCAACGCGCGGCGGAAAACCTCGGACCGCACATCGATGCAAAAGGCCGCTTGCAAGGCGGGACGGTCGTCACGGGTTTGGGGGGCGGGCGCAGCCAGCGTCTCGGCAAGGTCTCGCTGCGCAGCACGCTCCGCCGCCTCCTGCAGGATCGCGTCGACGATCTCGGCGTCGCCAACTTTGATCGGCGCCTCGTGGGCCACCCGGATTTCGGCCCATTGATCATGGATCGCCACCTCGTGCTGAACGAACAGCGCCTCCTCCCACAACAGCCGGATGGCCAGCAGATCGACAAGGGTCGTGTTCGTGCCGCCAGCCAGCTCGGCGCGCCAGAGCTCATAGCGCCCATATTGGGCCCAACCGCCGAGCGACAGCAGAAGCTGGTGGAAATAGGTGGCCAGCGCCGCTTCCCCGAGACCGAGACGGAAGACAGCGCGCGCGATGGCCGCCATCGGGTCTTGCGGCGCGTCGGCGACGAAGGTCCCGAAGGCCTTGAGGCCCATGATCTCGGGCGTCAGGTCGTGGGTGGCATGTGCGCGGAAGGTGGCCCAGGCACGCCGGCCATGGGGCGCGGCCCACAGCGCCTGGCCCTGATCGAAATAGCCGCCGGCCCAGACACCGATGCGATCGGCGATAAGCCCCGGCCAATCTGTGCCGCAACTGTCAGCGGCGAGATCGGCGATCGTTGGCGCCTTGAGAGACGACGGTTTGGCCTCCGCCGCGGCGGCTTTTAGAGCTTGAACGCTTGAAGTACACCCGGCATGAGGCGACGCCGAGAGCGCTTCAGCTAGATCTTGCTCGGTAATCCCGCCGGATGCGATGCGGTCCAGATACCAGGTGCGCGGCATGGTGACCGGGATGGCGCCGACACGGCCGAGGCGTGACCCGGCCTCGGCCAGGGTCTCGCCGGTCTGGCCAAGGAAAGGGTTCACCGCGACGGAGGACGCCAACGGCCAGAGCGGCGGGATTTGCCGCGCCGCTGCATCGGCGGCGGCCTTGACCGCGGTCATGTCCATCGGCTCGATGTTCGGGGTCGGTTTCATGCTCTTGATCCCTTTGGAGGACATCGGATCAGGACGAACGGCGGATGGACCAGCCGCCGATCAGCCGATCGAAGACCGCGTTGACGTATAGCCCGTTGGCGAGATGCACGCGCAGGCCTGCTGCCGCCGGGTGATAGGCCCACAGCGGGAATGTGGCCTGCGCGATGGCGACAATTCCGAAGCTGAACACCGAGAGCACAAGCAGCGCCCATTCCAGCGGCCCCGGTCCGGGCGTCGCGGGCAGCGTGCCGGCGGTGAGCCACTCGGCACCCCGTTGCAGGGCGAAATAGCTGATCGAGGCGGCAATTGAATAGAGCGCGGTCCGCCTGGTCAGAACACGTGGTGCCGCGTCGGCAAGACCCTGTGCCAGCAGATAGGCCACCCCGAAGATCAAGATCGCGCCAAGAACGATCGCTTGCGGTGATTTGCCGTCGAAACCGAAGGCGAAGCCAATCACGGCGTAGATCGCCAACGCCAATGCGAAGGCGCGGGCCACCGCCCAACCGTTCGGAATCGCGACCGGACCCGGCCGGCGGTTTGCCGCCACCATGTCCACAGCGGTGCCAGAGACCAGGAAGGCGTGGGCCTTGTAAAGCGAGTGGGCCACGATGTGCAGCATGGCCAGGGGAAACAGCGCCAGGCCACATTGCATGATCATGAAGCCCATCTGCGCGATGGTCGACCAGGCCAGCGACGTCTTGACCGCCGGCTGGGCCAGCATGGCAAGCCCGCCGAACAGGGCGGTAAAGCCGCCGATCATCACCAGCACCGCCAGCACGCCCGGCGCCTGAAGCATCACATCGGCAAAGCGGACCAACAGGAAGCCGCCGGCATTGATCAGGCCCGCATGCAAGAGTGCGGAAACCGGGGTCGGGGCCTCCATCACCTCGGTCAACCAGCCATGGGTCGGAAACTGGGCGGATTTCAGCAGGGCGGCGAGCGCCAGCAAACCGGCGGCCCAGACGGCGCCGCCTGGCACGACGCCCTCGCGGGCGGCGGCAAGGATGGTGGCGATGTCCAGCGTGCCATAGCCGACGGCCAGCAGCGCGGCGGCCAAGAGCAGGGCCACGTCCCCGATCCGCGCGACAATGAATTTCTTGCGTGCCGCGCGCACCGCCTTGACCCGGTCGCCATAGAACAGCAGCAACCGGTCCAGGCACAGGCTGGTGGCGATCCACGCCAGGGCCAGCTGAACCAGATTGCCCGACTGGACGAGCAACAGCACGGCCGCCAGCGTCATCATCATCCAGCCGAGAAAGGCGCCCTGTCGCGCCTCACCGTCCAGATAAGTCGCTGAATAACGCACCACGATCCAGCCGACGAAGGTGACCAGAACCAGCATCGTCGCGCTGACCACATCCAGCCGTGTCGACAATCCGACCCCGGCGATTCCCAAGACAATGCCGGTGCCGGGGCCTTGCCAAATCAGGACCAGGGCCGAGCCGATGGCGGCGCCAAGCGCGGCCAGCGTCGCGGCCTGTGCGAGTTGCCGCAGCCTGTGGGGGCGCGGGCCCGATTGCCGCATTGCCACTCCGGCGGCAACCAGCAGTGCAAAGGGCGCCAGCAGCGGGATCAGATCGTCAAGCATGGGGCGGACGTTTCCGGGCGATTCAAAACGGCCCATTGCCTATCCCGTCAGAATACTAAAGAAAATTACATTGTTTTTAAGTGTTCGTTCTGTTTTATGGAACGTTATGGCTGAGCTTAACTATCACCATCTGCGCTATTTCCAGACGGTCGCGCATGAGGGCAACCTGACCCGTGCGGCTGAGCGGCTGAACATCTCGCAGTCGGCGGTGTCGACCCAGATCCGCCAACTGGAAGAAAGGCTTGGCCAGGCCCTGTTTGAGCGGCGCGGCCGCGCGCTCTATCTCACCGAGGCCGGCCGCATCGCACTGGACCACGCCGACACCATCTTCGCGACCGGGCAAGAGCTGGTCGCCACACTTCAACACGGCGGACGCCAGCGCCAGGCCCTTCGTGTCGGCGCTCTGGCCACCCTGTCGAGAAACTTTCAGCTTGCATTCCTGCGCCCGGTGCTCGGCCGGCCCGACGTCGAGGTCGTGCTGCGCTCGGCCGGCGCCGCGGAGCTTTTCGGGGCGCTTGCCGCGCTTCATCTCGACCTCGTACTCACCAACCAGCCGCCGCCCGCCGATGCGCTGACAGCCTTCGTCGTTCAACCGCTCGACGAGCAGACGGTCAGCCTGATCGGCGTGCCCGCGCTGTGCCCGCCCGGCCTGTCGCTTTCTGAACGCCTGGATGGATCGACCCTCATCTTGCCGACGACCGCCAGTGGCTTGCGTATGGGCTTCGATGCGCTGGTCGATCGGTTGGATGTCCGGCCGCAGATCGCGGCGGAGGTCGACGACATGGCGATGATGCGTCTTCTGGCCCGCGAGGGCATCGGCCTTGCCGTCCTGCCGCCGATCGTCGCGCGCGACGAACTGGCGAACGGCACCCTGATTGAGGGCGCGAAGCTGCCCAACCTGACCGAGACCTTCTACGGCGTCACCGTCGAACGGCGCTTTCCGAACCCTCTGCTGGCCGAATTGCTGCGCGATCGCTGAAGCAAGCTCTTAACAAAACATTCATCGGCGGATTGATGGACGTCAATGCTGCGGTGCAATATATGTGAGAACGAATTCCCCTGGGGGAAATACTATCGCGTCGGGTGGCCGATGACGGCAGTGAAGCCCGGCGTCGCAAGCTGGCGAGAGCGCGCCGCCCCTCAGCAGAGGATCTGTCGATGCAGGACGAGACTGGATCGGACCGGCAGGGCGGAGCGACCACATCTTCCGTCGTTTCCGTATCGCCGGTACCCAAGCCCCAACAACCCAAGCGCAAGACCCAAAAGCGGCCGTCGGCCAAGCCCAAGAAACCTTCGACGAATGTGCCGGTACCGAGCGCCGGCAAGCCGCCAGCGCCCGTAGCCGCCGCTCCACCGGCCAAATCGGTCGATCGTCCGCCTCCCGGGCACTACACGGCCCAGGCCATTGACCGGGCGTTCAAGGCCAACCTTGCGCGGCTGACGATGGGGGTGTCGCCGGCGGGGTTGGCACGGCTGCAGTTCTCCTGGCTCGCCCATATGGCGATGTCGCCGGGCAAGCAGCTGGAATTGGTCGAAAAAGCGCACCGGAAACTAATGCGGCTGATGACCTATGCCGGGCAGGCCGCCCTCGATCCCAACACGCCGCCTTGCATCGAACCGCTGCCGCAGGATCGCCGTTTCTCCGGCGATGCCTGGCAGAAATGGCCATACAACCTGCTTTACCAGTCGTTCTTGCTGACCCAGCAATGGTGGCACAACGCGACCACCGACATTGACGGGGTGTCGGAGGCGGATGAGCGCGCGGTGTCCTTCATCGCCCGGCAGATTCTCGACCGCTACGCGCCGTCGAATTTCATCTGGACCAATCCCGAAACCTTCAAGCAGACCCTTGAAGAGGGGGGTATGAACCTGGTCCGGGGCGCCCAAAACCTGGTCGAGGACTGGCAGCGCACCGTCGCCGGCAAGAAACCGGTTGGCACCGAGAACTTCAAGGTCGGCGAGAAGCTGGCCGTGACCCCGGGCAAGGTGGTGTATCGCAACCACCTGATCGAGCTGATCCAATACACGCCGACGACCGAGCAGGTGCATCCGGAGCCGATCCTGATCGTGCCGGCCTGGATCATGAAGTACTACATCCTCGACCTGTCGCCCCATAACTCGCTGGTCAAATACCTCGTCGACCAAGGCCACACCGTGTTCATGATCTCGTGGCGCAACCCGACATCGGAAGATCGCGATCTCGGCCTTGAGGATTATCGTCGCCTGGGCGTGATGGATGCCGTGGACGCGGTCTCGGCAATCGTACCGGACCGCAAGATCCACGCCGCCGGCTACTGTCTCGGCGGAACCCTACTGTCGATCGCGGTCGCGGCAATGGCGCGCGAGCACGACGAACGGCTGGCGACCATCACCTGCTTTGCCACCCAGGTTGATTTCACCGAAGCCGGCGAACTGATGCTGTTCATCCGCGAAAGCCAGGTCGCCTACATCGAAGACATGATGTGGGACCAAGGGTTTCTGGACGGCTATCAGATGGCCGGCGCGTTCCAGATCCTGCGGTCCAACGATCATGCCCTGCTGCCGGCCCTGCAGATATTCATGCACGACCCGCGACCAGATCAGATCGTTGGACCGCAGGATCTGGAACGCGCCGGCCATCTGATAGCCTGGAACGCCGACCTGACGCGCATGCCCTATCGCATGCATTCGGAGTATCTGCGCGGCCTGTTCCTGGACAATGACCTGGCGGCGGGCCGCTACATGGTCGAGGGACGGCCCGTCAGCCTGTCGGACATCCGCGCCCCGATCTTTGCTGTCGGCACGGTCAAGGATCACGTCGCGCCCTGGCATTCCGTCTACAAGGTCACGACCCATCCGGCGACCGATGTCACTTTCGTGCTGACCAGCGGCGGCCACAATGCCGGTATCGTCAGCGAGCCGGGCCACCCGCACCGCCACTATCAGATCGCCACCAACCATGCCGGCGACAACTACGTCGACCCGGACACATGGCAGGCCGAGACGCCCACGACGGAGGGTTCCTGGTGGCCGGCATGGCACGACTGGCTGGTCGAAAAGTCGGGCGCGGAGACGGCGCCACCGCCGATGGGCGCACCGGACGCAGGCTACCGGCCATTGTGCGACGCGCCCGGTACCTACGTTCTTCAGGATTAGCCCAATGAAGCCTCCGACGGATCTGCTGGCCGGCAAGAAAGGCCTGGTGGTTGGCATTGCCAATCAGCACTCCATCGCTGCCGGCTGTGCCTCCGCGTTTGCGGCCGCCGGCGCCGAACTGGCCGTGACCTATCTGAACGACAAGGCCAAACCCTATGTCGAACCGGTGGCGGAAGCGGTCGGCTCGGAGATCTTCATGCCGCTGGATGTCGAGGCGGACGGCCAGCTTGACGCTGTCTTCGACGCCATTGAACAGCGCTGGGGCCGGCTGGACTTCGTGCTGCATTCCATCGCCTATTGCCCGATCGAGGACCTCCATGGGCGGGTGATCGACTGCACGCATGACGGCTTTGCCCGGGCAATGGACGTCTCCGTCCATTCCTTCGTGCGCATGGCCAAGCGGGCGGAGCCGTTGATGGACGAAGGCGGCTGCCTGCTGACCGTCAGCTATTACGGTGCGGAGAAGGTGGTGGACCACTACAACATCATGGGGCCGGTCAAGGCGGCGCTTGAGGCGGTCACGCGCTATATGGCGGCGGAGCTGGGACCCAAGGGCATTCGCGTCAACGCCCTGTCGCCGGGGCCGATTGCAACGCGCGCGGCCTCCGGCATCGCCCATTTCGATGCCTTGATCGACGAGGCGCGCGAGCGGGCGCCGCAACAGCGGCTGGTGACGTTGGAAGAGGTCGGCGCCATGGCGGCCTGCCTCGTTTCCGGTTTCGCCCGGTCCGTCACCGGCAACGTCGCCTACATCGATGGCGGCTATCACGTGATGTCGTGAGCAGACCCATGGATACGATGCAATACATCGAGAACAAGACCTTCGACGAGCTTGAGGTCGGCCAATCGGCGGAACTGGTGCGTACGCTGCAGCATCAGGACATCGAGCTGTTCGCCGTCATGTCGGGGGACGTGAACCCGGCCCATGTCGACGAGGAATTCGCGCGGTCCGACCCGTTCCACAAGGTCATCGCCCACGGCATGTGGGGCGGCGCGCTGATCTCCGCCGTGCTCGGCACCGAACTGCCGGGGCCCGGGACAATTTATCTGAACCAGTCCCTGAGTTTCCGCCGCCCCGTCGGCCTGGGAGACACGGTTACCGTCCGCGTCATGGTGCGTGAGAAGAAGCCGGAGAAGAAACGCGTCATTCTGGATTGTGCGTGCTTCAACCAGGACGGCGAGACCGTCATCACGGGCGATGCGGTGGTCATCGCGCCCACCGAGAAGGTACGCCGCCCGCGTGTGACCCTGCCCGACGTGCATCTGCATGAACAGGGCGCGCGCTATCGCGACCTGATTGGTGCAACGCACGATCTGCCGCCGATCCGCACGGCCGTCGTCCATCCCTGCGACGCGCTATCACTCTCGGGTGCCTTGGAGGCGGCGGAGAAGGAACTGATCGTTCCGATCCTTGTCGGGCCGCGCGCCAAGATCGAGGCAGCGGCCGAAGAGGCAGGGCGGTCGCTCAAAGGTTTCGAGATCGTCGACACGCCCCACAGCGACGCCGCCGCGGAGGCGGCCGTCGCCATGGCGCGCGAGGTCAAGGTCGAGGCCCTGATGAAGGGCAAGCTGCACACCGACGAGCTGATGGCCGCCGTGGTCGACAGCGCGCACGGCATCCGCACCGAACGGCGCATGAGCCACATTTACGGCTTGGACGTGCCGACCTATCCCAAGCCGCTGCTGGTTACCGATGCCGCGATCAATATCTACCCGTCCCTGGACGACAAGCGCGACATCGTCCAGAACGCCATCGATCTGACGCACACCTTGGCCATCACCAAGCCCAAGGTCGCCCTGTTATCCGCCGTCGAGACGGTGACACCGAAGATCTCATCGACGGTCGAGGCGGCGGCCCTGTGCAAGATGGCCGAACGCGGTCAGATCACCGGCGGCTTGGTCGACGGGCCGCTGGCCTTTGACAACGCCATCTCCAAACAGGCGGCGGAGACCAAGGGCATCGTATCCGACGTGGCGGGCGACGCCGACATCCTCGTGGCGCCGGACCTTGAGGCGGGCAACATGATCGCCAAGCAGTTGATCTATCTCGCCGGTGCCGAGGCGGCGGGCGTCGTGCTCGGCGCGCGGGTGCCGATCATGCTGACCAGCCGCGCCGACAGCGCGCTGTCTCGGCTGGCCTCGGCGGCGCTGGTCCGTTTGTTCGTGCGGGGAGCGCCGCGGGCATCCGCATGACCGGCACGATCTTGGTTCTGAACGTCGGATCCTCGTCGATCAAGTTCGCGAGCTATCCGGCCGACACGGACGCCGCCCCGATCCTTGCCGGGTCCATTACCGGCATTGGCCGGTCGCCCAAATTGACGATCAGGGGCAGCATTGCGGGCGACGCGATCGGACCCTTGGCCGAGTCCGACACGACGCCGGATTTGATCGCGCGCCTCGTCGGCTGGCTGGAGAGTGAAGGCGGCGACACCCTGGTTGCGGCCGGTCACCGGGTGGTCCATGGCGGCCGGGACTTCTCCGTCCCAGTGATCGTGAATGATGGGATCATGGCCAGGCTCGACCAGTTCGAGTCGCTGGCGCCCAACCATCAGCCGCACAATCTGGCCGGCATTCGTGCGGTGGCGGCGGCCAGACCGAACTTGCCGCAGGTCGCCTGCTTCGACACCGCCTTCCACCGGACACAGCCCCAGTTGGCGCAACTTTACGCCATTCCGCGCGCGCTGACCGACGCGGGTGTCCTCCATTACGGTTTTCACGGCCTCTCATACGACTACATCGCGTCCGTCCTGCCCTCGATCGCCGGCGACCGGGCCGACGGTAAGGTGATCGTGGCGCATCTCGGCCACGGCGCCAGCCTGTGCGCCATGCGCCACCGCAAGAGCGTGGCCACGACCATGGGCTTCACCGCGCTGGACGGGCTGGTCATGGGCAAGCGCCCCGGCCGGATCGATCCCGGTGTCGTCCTGCACCTGTTGCAGGACAGGGGCATGGAGATCGACGCCGTGACGGATCTCCTCAACGGTCAGTCGGGCCTGCTTGGCGTCTCCGGCATCTCCGACGACATGCGCGACCTGCTGGCGAGCGACGATGCGCGGGCGAGGGAGGCCGTCGATCTCTTCATCTATCGGCTGGTCGAAGAGGTCGGCGCACTGACCGCGTTGCTTGGTGGGCTCGATCTGCTGGTCTTCACGGCGGGAATTGGCGAGAACGCGTCCGAGATTCGCGCGGGCGTCTCGGCCAAGCTGTCGTGGCTGGGATTGAAGCTGGACCCGGCCGCTAATAGGAGCGGACAGACCCTCATCTCGACGCCCGAAAGCGCCATCGGGGTGCTGGTCATTCCCACGGATGAAGAGGGCGTAATCGCCCGCTCAACGCGACAGCTTGTCGGCTGAAGAATCGCCCCCAACGCGCCCGACGACCCCGGTCGGTGCCCGTGCCGGTTCGTCAGCCGTTCGCCGCCCCTGGGCTGGTGTTGCCGCGATCGTCCGCCTCTACGCCGCCCGGACCCGTGTAGGGTCTCTGGGTCGATATCTCCAGCACGCCCGTCTGGAACGTCTCGTCATACAGAACCGGGGCGTCGGCGAAGTCGCGAACCAGGCATGAGCGTTTGACCACGGGGCTGGGGTCGTCGACCTCCAGCAACTCGGCATCGTCGCCGGTAACGACGGCCGGGCCAATCCACTCAGTGCCATGGTCAAGCGTCAGATCGAAGGTCTTTTCCAAGACATAGAGTAGGGACTGCGACGGCCCGCGTTCGGAAAAGTCGCTCTCGCTCAGGCCCAGCACGTGAACGCGTGGAATAAAGGCACGGCTGAGCATTGCCGGCACGCCATCAATCAGGCGCAGCCGTTCGATCAACATAACCTCGGTGTTCGGCGAGAAGGGCAGGGACCAGTCACCGTCCCCTTCCGGCGGCAGTTTGGCCAAGCGGATGAGCTTGGCCGAGGGCTGATGGCCGCTCATTTTGACCTGATCCGTGAACGAGAAGGCGCAGCTTGGCACCACCGCCTGCGCGGCTCGCACGGTCGTGCCGCGACCGGCGACCCGCTCGATATAGCCGTCATCGTTGAGGCGCTTCAGGGCGGCTCGGATGGTGATGCGGCTGGCCTTGAACATGTCGGACAGTTCGTGCTCGCTGGGCAGCCGGTCGCCCACGCCATAGCGGCCATCCTCGATCAGCCGACGCAGCCGGGCATAGATCTCCAGATAGCGCGGCAGCTTGTCAGGCATCGGTCATCCCCTCGACGGGCAAGACAACCATGGCCACCGTGTGCGGCGGCACCTCCAGCGCACCGGCCTCCGCCGGCCAGCTTTCGGTTTCGATGATCACCGCGTTCGGGTTGTCTTCCGTGTTCAGGGCTTGAGGGTCGCCACCTGTCACCCGGTGGATCTGACCGGGCCCCTGACGTGCGATGTCCTTCACCTCGATCGTCGCTGGCCGCTCGGGATCCCGGTTCACCACGGACAGGTAGACCGTATTGCCGGTAGGATCGATCGTCGCCGCCGCATCGACAAGGGGCAGGGTGTCATAGGCGGGCAGATTGCCGGCGGCCGGGGTCGCGACCGTCGGGGCGTGCACCGTACAGTCAATGGCTTCGTCGCCGCGATGCTGCGTGAACAGTTCCAGCACCAGGCTCGAGGGCGTCTTCCAGACCGCGCTCGGCGTGACGCGGTAATTGCCCATGACGTTGATCAGGTTGAAGATCGCCGACATTTTGATCCAGTCGGCCCGCATCAGACAGGCATTCATCAACGCGCCGACATAGATCGCGTCGGCGATGCCATAATCCTCGAAGAAGTCGGGCGGCTTGCCGCCGACATAGGTGTTCCATTCGTCAAACGCGATCGGGGGCGGCGGGTCGCCATGCTCCGAGACGATCCGCCAGGTCTCGTCCAGCATCTCCGCCACTTCTTGAGCGGCGGCCACTTTTGGCCAATACAACTCCTCGGCCGGCGGCGGCTGGTCCCACTTTTCGGTGCGGATCGAATAGTAATGGACGCTGATCTCGTCCATCCGGCCTTGCGTACCCTTCACGACCAGTTCGTTCCACCGACCATAGAGATCCGTCGGCACGCCGACGCCGATCAGGTTCAGGGACGGGTCCACCGCGCGCATCGCGGCGGCATAGTCCAGATAGAGCCGGGCATAGGTCTCGGCGTCGCAATGGCCGACCTGCCAATTGCCGAACTGCTCGTTGCCGACGAACCAGGTCGTCACCTTGAACGGCGCCTCATGGCCGTTGGCGGCCCGCAGGCGACCCATCTCCGTCTCGCTGCCGCCATTGCAATACTCGACCCAGCGCGCGGCTTCCTCAGGCGTGCCGGTGCCCATATTGATGGTCAGGATCGGCTCAGTATCCAAGAGGCGGCAGAGCGCGATGAACTCGTCCGTGCCGACATCGTTCGGCTCCCACAGGTTCCAGGCCGGGTCCAAATAGCCGGGCCGCTTGTCGCGGTCACCGATACCCTTTTCCCAGTGATAGGCGGAGGCGAAATTGCCGCCCGGCCAGCGCAGGAAGGTCGGCCGCCATTCCGCGATCGCGGCCACCACGTCGGTCCGATGTCCTTCGCTGTTGTCCGACGGCATCACCGAGGCACAGCCGATCCAGAGATCGCCCTCCGTCCCGTGCGCGATGGAGAAGACACCATCCTCCAGCGTCCCGTCGACGGTCAGCGTGGTCTCGTAGGTCTGCCAGTCGGCCGCGACTTCAGGGATGAACCAGGACTGATCGCCGAGCGTGACCGTCGCTTCCTGGCCGTTGCCCTTAAGCACGATCCGCACGGTGTAGCGCGTGCCCTGAGAAAGAGATAGCCCCGCCTGCTGAACCCCGTGCAGGCCGCCATCGGGTTTCAGGATGGTGATCCGCTGTGACTGGCGGCCGGTGTAGAACGTCGTGTTGTCGTGAACGAACAGCACCCGTTCAGGGTCGGGGTTCAGCGCCGTCCACGGCTCGACGACACCGAAGCTGGGATGCTGGTGGGAAAGCCCCTCGCTCAGGCCCACATAGGCTCGGTCGTCGCCCAGGAACTTGCGGTTGCGCAGCAGTTCCGCCCAATGGCCGTGATAGACCGACCGGCCGATATGCTCCAAATTGGCGCCGTACAGATGGTCGTGCACGCGGCCCAGCCGGGTCGCCGGGTCCAGTGTGATCGTGGCGTAAAAGGTCATGGGGGAACTCTCTCCTGGCGCCTTCGGTCAGGCCGCCTGATCCGGTCGAACCATCCAAACCCGATCGGCGGGAAATCCGATCGGCACATCCTGGCCTTCGGCGAAATCACCGGCCACGTCCGCGCTGCGCACGGCCTCGATCTGATGGCTGCCCAGTGCCAGGTGATAGCGTGTATAGGTGCCGACGAAGATGCGCGATACGACCTTGCCCTGCACGGTGTTTTCCGCCGTTGGTTGGCCAAGCACGATCTGTTCCGGCCGGATGGTTAACAGGCCATCGTCGGGCGGCCGCTCATCCTCGCCGCCGGGGGCGAAGCGAAAACTGCCCACATCGGTCTCCACCGTGTCGCCTTGGCGCTTGCCCGGCAGGAAGTTCACGCCGCCCAGGAAACGGGCGATGCGTTCTGACGCCGGGTGGCGATAGAAAACGTCAGGGCTGGCGAACTGCTGCAGGCGCCCGTCGAAAATCATGGCGATCCGGTCGGCCAGCAGCACGGCCTCTTCCTGGTCATGGGTCACGAAGATCGTGGTGATGCCCAAGTCCCGCTGGACCGACAGGATCAGCTCGCGCATCTCGTCGCGAAGGTGGGCGTCGAGATTGCTGAGCGGCTCGTCCAGCAATAGAACTCGGGGCTTGGTGATCAGCGCCCGGGCGAGGGCCACACGCTGCTGCTGGCCGCCGGAAAGCTGCTTCGGCCGCCGGTCGGAAATGTCCGGCAGGCGCACGAGGTTAAGCATTTCCTTTACGCGTTGGTCGATCGTCTTGGCGTCGACGCCCGCCATCTTCAGGCCGAAGCCGACATTCTGGCCGACGCTCATGTAGGGAAACAGCAAGTAGTTTTGGAACACCATGACCGCGCCGCGCTTTTCCGGCGGAATGCGCACGATGCTGTCGCCATCGAACGTGATATCGCCCGCCGTCGGGCGGATCAGCCCGGCGATCATCTTCAACGTCGTGGTCTTGCCGCAGCCGGAGGGGCCCAGCAGCGCGATCAGGCGTCCCGATGGAATGTCCAGGTCCATATCCGCCACAGCAGGCGCGTCGACGCCCGAATAGGCCTTGGTCAAATTGTTGATGCGAACATGGGTCATACGCGGCCAAACCCTCCGACGGCCCCGGACTCGCCGGACAGATAGCGGGACGAAACCAGCAGGATCAACACCGCCGGTGCGATGAAGATCAACGACAGGGCGGCGATTACCGCGTTGTTGCCACTGCCGGCGGCGGAAAACAGCAGGATGGGCAGGGTGATCACCCGGCCCTGGCCGATCAGGAAGGTCAGTAGATACTGGCTCCACGAGACCAGGAAGGCGAACAGGCAGGCCACGAACAGCCCAGGCAGGATGGCCGGGAACGTCACATGCCAGAAGGTGCGGAACGGTCCGGCGCCCAGCGTTCGTGCCTGGGCCTCGAAATCGGCGTTGTAGTTGGCGAACACGCCGCTCAACGTTAGCACCACATAGGGCATCACCGGCACCAAATGGACGATGCTGACACCGAGGACGGAGCCGGACAGGCCCAGATTGATGCCCGCCGCCTCCAGGGCCAGGTCCCAGCGGATGAAGTTGATGTTCAGGCCCAGGCTAAACGCGATCGGCGGCACGATCGTCGGCGTGATGATGATGAACTCGACCAGCCGCTTGCCCCGGAAACTGTACATGCCCAGCGCCCGCGCCGCCGGCATGCCGATCACGATCGAAACGCCGGTCACCAGAAACCCGATCCAAAGGCTCAGTCCTAGGGCGCGGACGACATCCGGCACGCTGGCCCATTGGGCGAACAGGTTTTCGATGCTGAACTGACCCGGCGGCGGCAACAGGCCCAGCCGCTGCCAGGCCTGCAGGCTCCATTCATCCGGGATCAGCTGCGGGTAAAACCAGCGAAAGGCAAAGGCATTGACGAAGAAGGCGATGACCGGCAGCACCAGCATCACGCACATGAAAATCACGGTGGCGTAGAAGACGACCTTGCCGGTGGCGCGCTTGCCTGCGCTGCGGTCGGCCGGGGCCAGTTCCTTGACCGTCACGTCCGTCATGGCCCTACCCCCGCCTGATCGTGCGGGCGCTGATATACATGTAGATCAGCACCAGGATCAGCACGATGACCGCGATGATGATGCTGAGCGCCATGCCCTCGGCGCGGGCGTTCAGATCGGGGTTCAGGAAGAAGTCCAGCGCCATCACGGGCAGCATCTCCGGGTGTCGAACGCCCAAAATGCGCGGCACCTCGTACGTGCCGAAGGTGAAGGCAAAAACGATAATGGAGGCCGACATCAGCCCCGGCATGATCAGCGGCAAGGTGACATAGCGAAAACGCTGCCAGCGGTTGGCACCCAGGCTCTGGGCGGCGGCCTCGTAATCCTCGCCCAGCGACTGCAGGATCGCCATGACGATGATGCCGAAGAAGGCGATCTCTTTCCAAACATAGGCCAGGATGATGCCGATGCCCGAACTGTCGCGCACCAGCACCGGGAAGTCGCGCGGGCTGCTAATCAGCCCTAGTTCGCCGGCCACGCGTGACAGCAGGCCGCTTTGCGAGAACACCAAAATCATCCCGATCGCGATCACCAGATGCGGGATGGGCAGATTTAGCTGGAACAGGAACACCGCCAAGCGCTTGCCGAAAAAGGTGCGGCGCAGCAGCAGGGCAATGGCGATCGCCAGCGCGGCAGAGATAAAGGTGCTGGCGAACGCCACCCAGAAGGTTAGCAGCAAGCCGGCCCAGAACCGGCTGGAATGCTCCTCTGAGAACATGACGCTGATGTAGGCGTCGAAGTTCAGCTCCGTGTTGCCGAGCTGAGGTTGATAGCCAAGGCTTTGCAGGAACCCGAACCCCAGGCTGCCAAAGAACAGCACTAGGATGATCAGGATGGTCGGCCCGAGCATCAAGGGAATGCGCCAACGTTCCCACGACATGGGTTAGCCCTCTGGTGCCGGTTCGGGTTCCTGCTGCCTAACTCGCTTTCCTTCTATTGCGGCAAGGGCTCGCCGCGCAGGACGTAGCGCTCCCAATCTGCCTCGATCCTGGTCTGGTACTCCGCCGCGATGTCCGCGACCAAGGCGCCGGCCAGAATGCTCGGGTCTTCCGCCGCGTCGCCGAGATTCTGCATCGCGGCGTCAATGGCGGCGACTTGGTCCGGGTCGGTCACGCGCGACACGTCGATGCCCCAGCCGCAGCAGAAGCCGTAGTCCGGCTGCACCTGAAAGGCCTGCCGGTCCGGCCGGAGGATCAGGTTGGCGGTCACCAGGGCCGCTGCCTTGTTCGGCGCATTGAACGGAATGGCGACATAGTTGAAGTCGCCGATCATATAGTCGTCGAACGAAAAGGCCTGCGAGGTCGGTGGCACGATGCCTGCCGCGATCGCCGGTGCCGCGCCCGATGGCGACTGGGTGAAGGTGAACGCCGTCTCGCCATTGGCGAACAGCTGGTCGGTCTCCGACTGGTTGGCCGGGTAGGTCTCGCCCTCGCGCCATAGATTGGGCTGCCAGTCGATCAGGGTCTGCCAAACCTGGGGCGCCCACTCGTTGTAAAGATCCTCGTTGAACTCACCGACCCACTGGTCGTGGCCGCCGCTCAACTCGAAGAAAAGCTGCTTGACGAAACGCGTTCCGACGAAGGCCCCCGGTCCCGGTGCCATGTAGGAAAACTGGCCCGGATTGGCCTCGATCCAGTCGCCCAGTTCAGCATAGGAACGTGGCAAATCGTCCTCATCCATGCGCGCTGAATCATAAACGAAGTGGAATTGGGCGCTGGACCAGGGGCTCTCATAGCCATCGACAGGCCGGCCGAAATCGAGATAGATGGCCGGATTGTCCCAATCGACCAGGGCGGCGTTGGGAATCCCCTCCGCCCACGGGCCGTAGAGCAGATCCGCCTGCTGAAGGGTGAAGAAGTTCTCACCGTTGATCCAGATGAGGTCAACCGTACCGCGATCACCGGTGGCACCGGCTTGCTGTTCGCTGATCACCTGGTTGACCACATCCACCGTGTCGGCCACCGGCACACGTTCCAGCGTGATGCCGTATTCCTCTTGCAGCGGCTGGCCGTAAAACTCATCGACGAAGCCGTTGATGGCGTCCGAACCGCCCCACATGTACCAGTAAACAGTCTCGCCGCGCGCCTGCTCGACCACTTCGTCCCAGCTGGTAAAGCCGGGCAGGTCCTGCGCAGTGGCACTGGCGCTGATCGCCAGCGCCGCGGTCGCCGCAATGGCCGCGTTCTTGATTGTCGAAAGCTTCATGGTGCAACTCCTCCCATCGTCACCGGTTATTAGACATTGACCCCGTCCCGCTGCAGATAATCCGCATACGGGACCGGTTCGACCAGCCGCATGTTGGTCCAGGCGGCCAATTCCATCAGCTCGCGCGTCACGTCGCCCTGACCCATCGCAAAATGATGCTGCAGGCCGCGCACGGTCAGCGTGTTTAGAAGATCCCAGATATCGATCGCTTCGCCATTCAGGTACGTCTTGGAGACCCACCCCCGCGTGCCGTCGAAACCCTTCGACGGGTGCTCCACTATCTCCGACTTCAGCACCAGCAGGTTCGACGCGTCCTCGTTGATATAGCTGACCGTCGTCGGCTGTGGCGCGAAGACCTGGTCGCCGGAAACGCCGTACGGTCCGTCATTGGCGTTGCGCCCCAGTGTCACATGGTCGACCCAGGCGATGCCGTCCTGATTGGCGAAATGCCGGGGCGATACGCCACAATGCCACATCAGCATCGCCTGCCGGTCCGGGTCGAGGGCGGCGATGTCGAGCAAGGTGGCAGAACCTTCGCGGTCAGACATCAGATTCAACATGCGCATGCTAACGGCGCCCAGCACGTCACCCTCGCAGGCAACAGGGAACCGATGCTCGCTGCCCAGCCAGCCATAGGCCAGGCATGGGGCGACGTTGTAGAGCCCCTGGATGTCCGACCAGCACTGAACCGCCAGCGCGTCGTAATCCTCGTCGGCGGAAAGGTCGTGCAGCGCCAGATAGAGGCGGGCGACCCGGTCGAATGCCTCGTCCTCCGTCACGGCGATCGACCTCGCTGCACTGCGCATCTCGGCGACCGCTTCAGCCACGCGGGTGGCTTCGACAGTCTTGGCGCGGTCCACCACAACCGGCAGGTCGATCGGTTCGACCGTGACGCCCAGCCGGCGTCTAAAGGCGTCGGCGTCGGAGACCATGCCGTCAAAGCCGGGCGATATGCCGCCGATCCAGCCGATGCGCGACTGTTCCAGCCCGACAACCGCCCGCAATGCCCGCGCCGTAACCGCGAACCGCTCGCGGAACCGTTCTGAGCCCGGGTTGCCGTAGAACCACTTGTAGGGAATGTCGCGGTCCTTCACGACGGTCTTGATTAGGCTCGCGAAATGGCTCATCGAGACCAGGGACGACAGCTGCACCGGGCCGTCAAAGCTGGGGTCCGGAACGGACCAGAGGCCGACCCGGGGTGCGACGTCCAGCAGCGGATAAAGCTGCTCACCAGCGCTGCAGGCGGCGTTCTGGATCATCAGAAAGTCGATCCGCTGATCCTTCAACTCTCGCGCCGCCGCCTCTGCATCCTCCGCCGAATGGATTGGCCGGCCGATGGCGACGAGGTCATAATCCAAAGTATCGCTCGCGGCCTGCAAGGCGTCGATCGCGGTTTCACGCACCCGATACTTCTCGGCGTAGTAGGGCGAGATCGAGACGCCGACATAGCCGATGCGGGGCCGGTGACGGGTCATTGGCCATGCCCCTGGGCGGCGTGCCGGGTCGGCTCGGCATTCACTTCGGCGGCATTGACCAAGGGTACGGCGGTCTCATTGGCGATCGCCGTCAAATGGCGCAGCCTTTCGCGTCCCTCGCCCTGGGCCCAGTCCGCAAGAGCCGACGATCCACCCTTGCCGAAGACCTCAATGGCGGGCCGCCAAACCGCCCGCCCGCACAGATAGCCGCCGTAAGGCACGCCAGCCTGGCCCGCCAGTTCCAGCCCCTCCGCGAACGCCTCCAAGGTCACACCCGCGCTCAAAAACACGAACGGGCAACCGGCGGCGTCGGCGGTGGCCCGAAAATGGTCCAGTGCCTCGGCCATGGAGCAGTTCGGCGAACGGCCCTCGCGTTTGGCCGTTTGGGTGCCGGCGACAAAGGCCAGATCGATCGGGAATTCGATCTTCAAGACATCGACGCGGTAGCTGGGCTTGGAGAATTCCGCCACAGAACGCCGCACGATGTCGGGCTTGATTGCGGCGAAGGCCGCCGTGCCCGCCTCGACCCCTTGCCGATAGGACAGGGGTTCAAACAGAAACGGCACGTCGTTGGCCTGACACTCTGCGCCCACCCGTTCGATCAGCGCCTGCTTTACCGCAGTCTCGTGGGACGGCGCGTCCGGGTCGTAATACATGTGCAGCTTGATCGCGTCGGCACCGCGCCACGCAAGGCGACGCACCGACTCGCTCGGCGGCAGTGTGGTGACGGTTTCACTGTCGCCGCCATAGACGTCCGTCTCATACGCGCGCAGGATTCCCGTTCCCGCGTCCGTGACGGCCTGACAGGCGTCGCCGAACCGGTGGTCCAACAGAATGGCGGAGGCGTCGGACGACAGCCATTTCGCAAGTACGGTCTTGAACTCAGCCGCCCGTGCGTCGGCGTCACCGGCATCGTCGGAGGCGGCAGCCAAAGCGCGGGTGAGGCTGATGCCCTGGTCGATCGCCAGCGCGCACATCAGGCCGTTGCCGGTCATGCAGGCGCCAAGGCGCCGGCGCTTCAAGGCCGGTTCCATTTAGCTGGCCGGACTCTGTCGATGAATGCTTCGGCTGCTGGGCATCGGGCTCGTCATATCCTTTCGGACCGATCCGTATGCAAACCTTCACAAAACACACCGAAATAGGCTTGAACCGGACCAACCGCCGATAGAGATGTCCGGCCAAGGCATTGTAGTAAAACGATTTTCCTGGCTTGTACGGCGTCGTTCACCTGGCTGCGACCTCATCGCATCGTCGATGGCGGTCGTCAGAATGCCCGAGCTCAATTGTTATAGCAATTGGAATGTTGAGATTTTTTTGATGCCCTGGGCAGCTAACCGACCCGTCTCAGCCCGTCCGCAACGTTGCCCGGCAAAGACAGCGGCATCGCTGGCCGGCCCTCATCCCGGCCCGGGGCATCATCCGCATCTTCGAACGTCGCCACCGGCCGCGACCGCGTGATTAGCGAGAAGATCGGTGGCACGAAGTAGAAGCTGACGATGGAAGATAACAGAACGCCGCCGGCAACGGCGGTCGCGAAGGGCGGCCAGAAGCCGCCGCCGCCGAGGATTAGTGGGATGAAGCCGCCGAAGGTCGTCAGGGTCGTGGAGAAGATGTGCCGGCTGGTGCCGAGCACGATATTGCGGATCGCGATCGGGTCGCCGGCAACCGCTCGGCGATCGCCCTTCAGCTCGGTCAGAATGATGATCGCGACATTGACCGAAACGCCGATCGAACCGATGGCGCCGATCAGGGCCTGAATGCCGAACGGAAAGCCGAGCAGGGCCAGGGACAGGAAGCTGAGCCCCATCGACAATCCGGCGACCGTCGCCACCGCCAGCGACAGGCGGAACGAGTTGAAGGTCAGGACGATGGTGACCAGCGTCAGCGTTACGATCAGCGCGACTGAGGCCATCAGATCGCGAACCGTGTCCGCCCTGGCGTCGACATCGCCGCCGAACTCCAGACGATAGCCGATCGGCAGCGCCAGCGGGTTCTCCTCAAGGATTTGCTGGAAGGCGGCGAAGGCTTCCTGGGGCAGGACACCCGCATCGACGTAGCCAAGCACCGAGTTGAAGCGTTCGCCGTTGAGATGAGGGATCGATTGCTGGGACGGCACCAGCGTCAACGCACCCAACGCTGATAGGGGCACGCCGGGAAACAGATCCGCCGATTGGCCGCTTGTCGGCGCAAGAATGTCGATCGACCCGATATCGGCGATGCTGCCGCGCTCGTCCGACGAGATCCGCACGCGCACCGGCAACTCGTTCGTTGCTTCGATCAACGAGCCGCCTATCGCACCCTCGAGATTTGTCTCAAGCTGCCTGGCGACATCGCCGAGCGATAGTCCGAGAAGCCGTGCCACATCCTCGTCGGCCTGAAACTGCAACTGCGGCACGCCGCCATTCAACGCGGCGCGCGTATGCGTGACCGCCGGCACTTGGGTCATGAGCAATCGCGCCTGCTCCCCCAGTTCCCGCAGCTGGTCCAGGTCCGGCCCAAAAATCCTGAGCTCGACCGGCGCGACAACGGGCGGTCCCTGAAGGATTTCGCGCACGACGATTTGCGCCTCCGGCAGTTGCCGATCGAACCGGTCCTGTAACCCGGGCATCAGGTCGACCGCTGCCTCGGCGGAAGTGGCGGTGACCAGCGCCTCGGCAAAGCGCGCGACGCCGTCCTGATCCATCAGCATGTTGTAGTAGAAGGCCGGCGCGCTGCGTCCAGCGAACCAGGCGACCGTTTCAACGGCCTCTTCCTCTCGCAGGATGGCGTGGGCCTGGCGGACCACGTCAACTGTCTGGTCCAGCGAGGCGCGGGCCGGCAGCCGCATCTGGACAAAGAACTGATCGCGGTCGGCGCCGGGAAAGAACTGGGCCGTTAAGGTGGGCAAGCTGACGAACCCGATGATCGGCAAGGCAACCGCGACCATGATGCTGAGAATGCGAAACCGAAGGCTCAGATCCAGTGAGCGGGCGAACAGCCACCGAAACGGACCGCCGCCAATGCCGTTGCGCCACCAGCGGCGCGGTCCCTTGCCGACCCGGGCCAGGACGAAGCCGGAGATGGCCGGCGTTACCAAGATCGCCAACAGCCAGGACGAAACCAGCGCGGTGATCACGGCGATCGCGATTGCGCTGACGAAGTCGCCCGGCGCGCCCGGCAGCAGCGCCATGGGCATGAATGCCAACACGGTTGTAATGGTCGAGGCCAGCAGCGGCAGCCAAAGATGCCGCACCGCCTCGCCGACGGCATCGACCGGTCTTGCGCCGTTTTCGAGCCGTGATCGGATCCGGTCGGTCATAACGATCGCGCTGTCGACCAGCAGGCCAAGGGCGACGATCAGGCCGGTGACCGACATCTGATGCAGCGGCACGCCTTGGGCTTCCAGCAACCCGATCGCCATGAGGCCGGTCAGGGGCAGGATCAGGGCGACGATGGCCGCCGAACGCCAGCCCAGGGTGACGAACAACACGATGACGACCAGCCCGACGCCGATCGCCAAGTTCTCGCCCAGGGTGCTGAAGCGCTGCGTGGTATAGACGCTCTGGTCGAAGATTTGCTGGTGTTCCAGGCCGCCTGGAAGGGTCGCCTCGAAATCGGCCAAAACGTCGTGGACCTGGGCCATCCAGGTGTCGACCTGCAGGTTCACCGCCATGCGCACGGCGATCACCACGGCGGGCTCCAACTCGGCAAAGGCGAGATTGTCGGGCGGGTTCACCAGGGTACGCCCAACCGTCGCCACGTCGCCGACCCGCACGATCGTGTCGCCGCTGGACGCGATGGGCACATCGCGGATGCGGTCCAGATCTTCGATTTCGCCGGCGACCTCGATGACGAGGTTGTTTTCCGCGCGCAGTTGGCCGGCGGCGACCTTGGCGTCCGCAGATGCAATCGCCGCGGCCACCGCATCGGGTGTCAGCGCCAGAGACGTCAGAACGTTGCGGTCGAACTCGACCACGATCTCCTCGTCCGGCCCTCCCCAGATCTGAACCAGCTCCGCCCCGGGGATGGCGCGCAAACGGTCCTGTAAGTCTTCGGCAAAACGGCCCATGATGGCGAGATTGGGCTCGCCGTCCCCGCGCCAGGTAATCGCGCTGATGCTGGTGAAGGCGTTGCCGCGATCGGTTTCCAGCGTTGGTGAGGGCACGCCTTCGGGGAATTCCAGTTCGGCATCGTCCAGCGCGCTGCGCACATCGACCCAGACCTGATCGATCTCTGCATCGGTAATGTACGGGCTGAGTTCGAGCGCGATGATCGAGATGCCGTTGCGCGATCGTGAGACCATTTCGTCGATCTGTTCGATCTCCAGCAGCTCGTCTTCGATCTTGTCGGTCACCAAGGCTTCGACGCGCTCGGCCGTCGCACCTGGGACCGGCGTGACGATCGTGGCGAACAGGTTGGTGATCGTCGGATCTTCCTGGCGTCCGATCGTCACGAAGGCCGACAGGCCGGCGACCAGCACTACCGCGATCAGCAGTGCCAGATAACGCGGTTGTCGAAACAGCAGGGTGGGCAGGTCAGCGCGGCTAGACATTGTCCGCAACAAGTGCGCTCAGAGGTACGATCCGTTGGCCCGGCGTCACCCGTTCGACCCCGACCGAAACCACGCGATCGCCGTTCGAGACCGTGCCGCGGACGAACACCTGGTCAGAGGCGAAATGCAGGACCTCGACCTCCTCGCGCTGTACGATCGTGTCGCCGAACGCGGTGTCGCGCGCGACGAAGACAGACCACAAGCCGTCGAGGCCTTGTGTCAGCGCAGCCACGGGCATCCAATATCCGGGTTCAGCGTGATACCGCTCCAGGGTCAAGCGGGCGATCTCGCCTGACGGCACGCTGATTGCGTCGCCGAAGATCAGAACAGCCGTCACCGTGCGGGTCTGTCGATCGATGTCGCGGCGCAGCGCGTGCAGGGTCGCCGGCATCGTCTGGTCGCCGATGGCGATCTCAAACACTTCGCCGACACCAAGCCGTTCCGCCAGCGGTGCCGGAATGCCGATGCGGGCCTCCATGACGTCGGTTTCGACAATGTCGAGCACGGGTTGTCCGGCTTGCAGGACGGCCCCGATGTCGGTCATTCGGGCGCCGACGGAGCCGTTGAAGGGGGCCCGCAGCGTCGACTTGTCGATCTGGATCTCAACGTTCCGAATGGCCGCGCGCGCCTGTTCCAGGGCCGCCTCCAACGCGATGCGCTGGAGATAAGATTCATCCATCCGCTGATCGGTGGCGTGCCCCATCCGGTTCAGTTCCTGCTGCCGCTCTTCGGTGCGGACGGCGAGTTCGACCTGCGCCTCCAGCTCGTGAACCCGGCTTTGCAACTCGTCGAAGCTCGCCTCAAGCAACGCAGTGTCGAGGCGCGCGATGGTTTCGCCGGCACGGACGCTGTCGCCTTCGTCGACCAGGATCTCGACCAGACGCCCCGGCAGTTCGAAGCTTGCGCTGGTCTCCTGGCGCGCGACCACCCGACCGACGAATTGGCGCGGTACGGTGTAGCCGTCCTCCTCGACGATCGTCAGGATTTCGACCGGTATCGGCGCGGCCAAGGTCGCCTCGTCGCTGGCTGTGCCCGGCTGGCGCAGCGTGCTCACGGCGAACAGGACGGCGCTGACGATAAACGCGCCGACAATAACCTGGCCGGTCAGGCTCAGTGCGCGCCAGATCAGCCCGCGCCTCGCGCGCGGCCCCGTAGCAGCGTGGTGATCACTCATGCTCGTTCTCAAGAGGTATAACCCCGACAGCAATTTGTACGTGTATCATGGGGGCGAGATCAAGTATTCATGTTGATTTCGAGGTGAGGGCGGGGTCGATGCGACCAAATCCTCGCGCAATCAGATAGAACGTGTAATTACACTGTCAAGGCTGCCCGACCGTCGATTCATCAGCCGGTTCCGATCACACATATGTGTGATCCGGGCGGTTGACGCCTTCATCTGCCCCATAGATTGCTGAGCCGGCAGAGAAGGAGATAGGAGGTGCCTCGGTGCGTTCGATAGTGGCTGGTTCGTTGTTGATCGTCTCGCTCAGCCTTGGGACTGCTTTTGGCCAGCCCGCTTGCGGGTCGGAACAGCCCTGTCCTGTCAGCTTTCCCGATGGCGCCGGCGTGGACGCTGGCCAGTACTATGTCGAAGAACCGCCTGAATGGGACGGCGAGACGCCGTTGCCGGTGATTGTCTGGTTTCACGGCTATCAGGGGTCCGGACGGGCGGCGGTGAACAATCGGGGCCTTGTTGGCGCCTGGACGGACGCCGGTTATCTGTTCGTCGCCGGGGACGGGCGCGACAACACCTGGGCGCATCAGGGCTCCCCCAGCCGGGCACGCAACGACACGGCCTACGTCCGCGCCGTCATCGAGGATGTGCAAGACCGCTACCCCACCGATCCTGAACGCATTGTGGCTGCGGGGTTTTCACAAGGCGGGTCGATGGTCTGGTCCGTGGCCTGCTTTGTCGGCGCACCCTTCACCCATTACGCCCCGATCTCGGGCGCCTTTTGGGAACCGATGCCAGAGACCTGCGATGCCGGGCCGGTCACCATGCGCCACACCCATGGCACGTCGGACCGGGTGGTGCCCATGGCGGGACGGCCGATCGGCGACCGCTGGCGGCAGGCGGATGTCTTGGCGGGGCTGGACGTCCTTCGCGCACTCAACGCCTGTCCGGCGATGGCCGATCGCGATGATCTCGTTGTCGGCAGTTCAACCTGTGAGGTCTGGTCGTCCTGCGCGAATGGCGCGTTGCAGCTCTGTCTAAACGATGGTGGCCATGGGGTTCCTTCCGGCTGGTCGGCGACGACCCAGGCTTGGATCGAGGCGACCGAGATTTCAGCCACCAACTAGGCGTTTTCGCCGGGCGCAGGTTCGTTGCCCGCTCAGGCCGAAATGCACCAGAATGGCGCCAACCAGCAGGGAAACAGAGGCCAGGCCGCAGACAGCGGCAAAGCCTATATCGGCATAGATCTCGCCAAACACGGCGGCGCCGACAAAGGACGCGACATAGGTCGCGGTGCTGTACAAACCCAGAATGGCGCCTCGGCGCGCAGGGTTCGCCCGCGACAGCAGCAGCACCAGCGCATTCAGTCCAAAATGGTTCGCGAAGCCCCAGATGGCTGACAGCACGATGACGGACCAGAAGGCCTCTGCTGCTGGGATCATGGCCAGATAGATCAGCGCCACCATCAGCAGCGCCAGCGGAAACATCCGGCGCAGGCCGAACCGGTCGATCAGGCCGTCGCCAAGGCTGGCCAAGCCAAAGCCGACACCATAGGCCAACACGAACAGCCCCGCCGGCGCGGCGGCAATCCCGTGGCTGACCCGCAAATGGTCGCCGACAAACGGATAGACGCCGTAAAACCCGATCATGAAGGCAAAGCAGGTCGCTAACAGGATCGGCACGGTGGGAATCTTCAACGGCGCCAATGGTCCCTCACGCGCGGGCGCCGATGTCGGCCGGTCTCGCGGCAGCAGCCGGACAAAACCGATCAACGCAACGAAGCCGACGCCGGCCAGCACCAGGAACACCGATCGCCAGCCCGCCAGATCGGTCAACAACGCCGCGGCGGGTATGCCCAAAACCAGCGACAACGACCAGCCGGTCAAGACCCGCCCCAAGGTTCGGGCTTCAGCCCCTTTCGGCGCGACCGTCGCGGCCAAGTGATAGGTCGCCGGTAGGACCACCCCGGCGCCAAGACCGGCCATCCCCTGGGCCAGCGCGAGCGCAACCCATGAATGGGCAAATGCGCTGGCGCCGATCGCCAGCATCATGGCGACCATCCCCAGCAACAGCACAAGACGTGGCCCGACCCGGTCAATATGGCGGGCGAGCGCAAAGGCCGAAAGCGCCGTGGCGCCACCATAGGCCGCGATCGCCCGCGCCACATCGGCCGCCCGCGCATCGAAATCGACGGCGACATCGGTCAGGATCGGGCTCAAGACCAGCGAGTTGGAGCCGACAAGGCCGATGCCCAGGGTCAGCAAGCCGACCTGCACAGCGTTCGAGCGCCGCGCCGCTTTCTCTTGAATGTGCTCCGTCATGCAGGTCTATTAGATCAATTCGGCGAAACGATGAACAGAGTTCAAGCATGAAAGCTGAACAAACGAACAGCATTCGGCCCAAGCCCACAACTAGCCGAACGACGGATGCCAAGGATCGAACCCTGTTAGGCCTGTTGGCGGAGGATGCGACCCGCAGTTATGCCGACCTCGGGCGGCTTTTGCACCTGTCGCCGCCGGCGGTTCACGAGCGGGTCAAGCGGCTGAAGCGCGATGGCGTGATCAAGGGCACGGTCGCGGTGCTGGACGCGGAGAAGATCGGCAAGCCCTTGCTGGCCTTCGTCCATGTCGACACGGCCGGTTGGGGCAAGAGCGAACAGCTTTTGGCGATGAGCAAGCTGCCGGAGGTCGAGGAGATCCACACCGTCGCCGGCGACACCTGTGTGCTGTTGAAGATCCGGACCGAAGGCCCCCAGGCGTTGGAGGACATCCTGCGCGAGATCTACGACACGAAGGGCGTCGAACGCACGCGCAGCTACATCGCGCTCAGCACGGTCCTGGAACGTGGCGTCCGGCCCAGGGAGGAGTGATCCTCCATTTCGGCAGGCGACTTATGCGTCGGGTGTGGCCTCCGGCCGTAGGGCACCCCAAACCACGGCCAGCGTGGCCAGTCCGAGAGCGCCGTTCACCAGAAACACGATGCCGAAATCATTGCCCATCGCGTAGAGCGAACTGCTGACCGCGATCCCGACCGTGCCGCCCAACAACTGAGACGACATGACGATGCCGCCGGCTTGGCCTTGCTTGTCGATGGGCACCGCGTTCGGTATGGCCCGTGCCGCCGGAATGTACGCGAGGCCCATGGCAGCCGCCCATGCCAGCAACCCTGGCAATAGAGCGACGTAATCGTTCCATCCCTGGGCGATGCCGATCCAGAGCAATGACAGGCCGAACACGGCCATGCCGATCAGGGTCGGGGTCCGCGTGCCGATGCGATCGACCAGCCGCCCCGACGGGATCGCCAGAAACGCTTGCAGCCCCACCGCCGGCAGCAGGGCAAGTCCGGTCACGAAGGCGCTGAGCCCGAGCGCATGCTGCAGGTAGAGGGCGCCAAAAACCACGACCGTCGCCTTGTTGAACTGCGCGCTGAACAGAACCAGCGTGCAGACACTGACCGTGGCGTTGGCAAACAGGTCGACCTCGATCAGCGGGGCGCGGCTGCGGATTTCGTGCAACACGAATAGAGCGACAACCGCGCAGCCACCCGCGAGCACGGGCCAGACGGCCAGTGACGTCCAGCCCCAATCGGAACTTTGCATGATGGCAAAAACAATCATGCCCATGCCGAGGATCAGCGTGGCCAACCCGATACTGTCGAACGTGGCGCCGCTTGGTCTTCTCTGTGGATCTCGCCAACAGATCAGAACGGCTGCGCCAATTGCCAGCACGATCAGCGGGTTGATCCAGAAGATCCAGCGCCAGGACAGAAAATCCGTCAGGGCGCCGCCGACGAGCGGCCCCAAGGCCAGGAAGCTGGTGCCTATTGCCCCGTAGACCCCAACGGCAAAGCCGCGCTGTTCCGGTGGAAAGACAGTCGTGACGATGGCCAGTGAGATCGGAAAGATGAACGCAGCGCCAATGCCCTGAATGCCGCGTGCCACGATGATCCAGGTGCCGTCCTGCGCCAGTCCCGCCACCAGCGATGCAAGGCCGAACACGCCCAATCCCAGCAGCATCAGCAGCTTGATGCCGACGATATCGCCCAGTCGCCCGGCGGCGGCCGCCAGTCCGGCCAAGGTCAGAAGGTAGACATTGATGACCCAGTGCCCGCCCACGACCGATAGGCCGAGATCGTGTTGCAGCGCCGGCAACGCCACCGCAACGACGGTTTCGTCCAGCAGGATGACCCCGATGACGGCGCCCATGGCGAGCAGCAGAATCCACTTACTCTTGGCGTTGTCCGATTGTGTCAGGTGAGAGCCCTCGGGTCCGCGTGAACGGCTGGCGAACTCTAGCCCGGCATTTGGTCCAAGTCAGCCCTTCACCGCACCTGCCAAGAAGCCGCTCATTACCCGTCGCTGTGTCAGGATGAACACAATGATCACCGGCACGCAGGTCAAGGTGGCCAGCGCCATGGTTGCTTGGAAGTTCACGCCATATTCTGTGTTCAGCGACAGCAAGGCGACCGGCAGCGTATAGGTATCCGGCGAGGTTGAGATCACCAGGATCTGAAACCATTGCTTCCAGTTCAGCAAGACCGCGATCAAGCACGCGGTCAGAACGACGGGCTTGGCCAGCGGCAGGACGATGCGTCGGAAGATCTGCCATTCGGTTGCGCCGTCCATAACAGCGGCGTCGAGCAGTTCGCTGGGGATGTTGCGGAAGAACTGCAGGAACAGGATGAAGACCAGCGGCACGATGCTGATCGACAGCACGATGCCGACATAGTTGCCGGCCTGGCTTTGCAGCAGGCCCAGATAATAGACGACGAAGTAGAGCGGGATCACCAACAGCATGTTGGGATACA
>JBCBSH010000029.1:0-28771 GCA_039819285.1 Pseudomonadota bacterium | reverse complement strand
GGCCGTTGCGGGCCAATTGGTCGATGCGGATATCGCCTTCGTCGGCGTGATAGATAACCTCGCCTTCCTCGATCCGCGACAGGGTTGGCAGAAGCTGCATGATCTTTCAGGACCCGATGACCGCACTTAACCCGGTCTACACGATCGGGTTTCAGATCATCGAGATGCTGCTCTACCACACGCGCCTGCGGGGCCGGAAACGGTTCAATAAGGCGATTGACCTGCTTCGATCCATGGGCATTCCGCTGCCGGAACGGCGGGTGCGTGAGTATCCGCACCAGTATTCCGGCGGCATGCGCCAGCGGGCGATGATTGCCATCGCCATGTCCTGCAATCCGAAGATCCTGATCGCCGACGAGCCGACCACGGCGCTGGACGTCTCGGTGCAGGCCCAGATCTTCGAATTGATGGAAACCCTGAAACGCGACCACGGCACGTCGATCCTGTTCATCACCCACGATCTGGGCGTGGTTGCCGAGATCGCCGACGAGGTCGTGGTCATGTATGCGGGCGAGGTGGTGGAGAAGGCGCCGGTGCGGTCACTGTTCCACCAGCCGTCGCATCCCTATACCAGCGCATTGCTGGGCTCGTTGCCGGCGGGCGCGCGCGGGCTGGGCCATGACAAGGCCAGGCAACGGGTCGAGCCGATCCCCGGCTCCGTGCCGTCGATTTTCGACATCCCGCCGGGCTGTGTTTTCGCGCCGCGCTGCAAGTTCGCCGAGGCGCGATGTGGCGATCCGGTCGTGATGGCCGAGAGCGCGCCGGGCCATCTGACAAGCTGCTGGAAGTGGGCCGAGGTCGACCATGCCGCTTGACGCTGCCGCCGATGCGCTGATGCGGATCGAGGGTCTGACCAAGACCTTTCGGACCGCGCGCGGTGAGGTGCATGCGGTGCGTGATGTCAGCTTTGACATTCCGCGTGGTTCGGTCGTCGGCCTGGTCGGCGAGTCCGGTTCCGGCAAGACGACCCTGGGGCGTTGCCTGCTGCGTCTGATCGAGCCGACCGGCGGCACGATCGATTTCGACGGCATCGATGTCACGTCGCTGGGCCACAAGGCGCTGAAGGATCTGCGCAAGCGTGTGCAGATCATCTTTCAGGACCCGGTCTCAAGCCTGAACCCGCGCATGAAGGTG
This sequence comes from Pseudomonadota bacterium, assembly GCA_039819285.1. Lineage (GTDB taxonomy): Bacteria > Pseudomonadota > Alphaproteobacteria > DSM-16000 > Inquilinaceae > JANQGH01. The sequence continues at coordinate 27,637 of JBCBSH010000029.1, read as the reverse complement.
CGCGACATCGTCGGCGAGGCATTGAAGGCGCATGGCATTGGCCGATCGCGGCATGAGCGGCGCGACATAACGGTCGGCTTGCTCGAAGAGGTTGGCTTGGCGGCCGAGCATATCGAGCGCTACCCGCACGAATTCTCCGGCGGCCAGCGCCAGCGCATCGGCATCGCCCGGGCCTTGGCGGTGGAGCCTGACTTCATTGTCGCCGACGAATGCGTTTCGGCTCTGGACGTCTCTGTTCAGGCCCAGATCCTGAACCTGCTGGACGACCTTCGGAAAAAGCGGTCTTTCACCATGCTGTTCATCGCCCACGATCTGTCGGTGGTCGAATACATCTGCGACCGGGTCGTGGTGCTGTATCTCGGAAGGGTGATGGAGGCGGGCGTCGCCGCCGATCTCTATGCCGATCCGTGCCACCCCTATTCCCGCGCGCTGTTGTCCGCCGCCCCGGTCGCCGACCCGGATCATGCCCGCGAGCGCGAAGTGTTGCGCGGCGACATTCCAAGCCCGATGGCGCCGCCGTCGGGCTGTGTCTTCCGCACTCGCTGCCGCTATGCCGAACCGCGCTGCGCGGAAAGCGTGCCCGCGCCGCAAATCGCCGGCGCCCATCACCAGCAATCCGTTGCCTGCCACAGGTTGGGAGAAATCTAATGGCCGACGCTGACATCGGTTTGGCGCATGAGAGCCCGGAACAACGGCTCGGCCGATTGGGCATCGCCCTGCCGCCCCGACCGCATGCGCCGATCGGCAATTTCGCCAATGTCCGGACCTCGCGCGGCATGCTCTACATTTCGGGCCAAGGGCCGGTTACGCCTGATGGCACCTATTTGACGGGCAAGGTAGGGGCCGACGTATCGACCGACGACGCCCGCGATCACGCCCGGTTGGTCGGGCTGAACCTGCTCTCAGTCGCGCGCGAGGCGGCCGGCTCGCTCGACCGCATTGCCGGCGTTGTGAAGCTGCTGGGCATGGTGAATGCTGTGCCCGACTATCGCGACCATCCGCGTGTCATCAATGGCTGCTCGGACCTGTTGATCGAGATCTTCGGCCCCGACGGGGTGCACGCAAGGTCGGCCATCGGTGTGGGTTCGCTGCCCAACCAGATCACGGTGGAGATCGAGGCGATCTTTGAGCTGGCCGGGTGATCGCGCCTTTGTCAGGCGGCGATGCGGCCGACGCTGCGCTCGATCGTGGCGGCCGAATCTTTGACCTCCGCCGAATAGACCTGGAACTTTTCGCGCGCCTTGGGCTCCGCCGCGACGATGGAGATGGTGGCGACACAGGTGCCGTCGCCATCGCGGATCGGGCTGGCGATGCAGGAGACGGCGAAGTCGGACGCACCGAATTGCACGGCGAGCTTGCGGTCGAAATCGTCACCGGCCAATTGGGCCAGCGTCGCCGGGTTCGTTTCCGCCTTTTCGGTCGGCGACGGCTTGGCGTGTTCGGCAAAGATCGCCTCGCGGTCCTCCGCCGAGAGATGACCGACCAGAAGGCGCCCGGACGCCGTCCAATTCAACGGCACGCGGGTGCCAACATCCGAGGTGACGCGGAAATGCCCGTCGCCATAGGCCATGGCGGCCACGACCATGAAGCCCTCATCGCGCACGCAAATCTGGACCGTCTCGCCCAGCTTGCGCGACAGCATCTCCATTTCCCGCTTGGCCTCGGCCAGCAGGTTCAGCCCAGCCTCGTAAGCGAGCCCATAGCGCAGCAGGCGGGCACCCAGCCAGACCATCTTAGGGCTCGGCCGCGACAGAAGGTTGCGCGCGACCAGATCGTCGACGATGGCATAGATCGTGGAGATCGGTGCGCCGACCGACTTGGCGATGTCGTAGGCGCTGGTCGGGGCGCCGACCTCGCTGAGATAGTCCAGGATCTGGATCGTCCGGTCGATGCCGCTGACACGGGATCGTTTGGGGGAGGGCTCGGGGTTCGGCATAAAGGCTCCAAGGTTCACACGCCGCTATTCTCTTATAGTGGATGAGCGTCGAAGGCAACGGATCAGAATTGGCAATTGGGCGGCAGGCAGATGACCACATCCGATACCCATGACTGGCAGGCGTTTTATCACGCTTCCGGTTTGACCCCGGTGATAAACGTGTCTGGCACGATGACCGGACTGGGCGCCTCCAGCGCTGGCAACCCGGTCGTCGCAGCCTGCGGGGCTATACTACCGCATTTCGTCAAAATGCATGAGTTGCAGGCCATGGCCAGCGAGACCATTGCTGGGCTGACCGGTGCCGAGGCCGGCTTCGTCACCGCGTCGGCCAGCGCCGGCATCACGCTTTCCGTCGCCGGCTGCATGACCGGCCCGGACCCGGCGGCGGTTGAGCGGCTGCCTGACGCGACTGGCCTAAAGAATGAGGTCGTTATCCAGGCGGGCCATCTCTGCCACTACGGCGCCCCGGTTGATCAGTCCATCCGCCTGGCGGGTGCCGCGGTCGTTCCGGTCGGGCAGTCGACCCAAGTGCTGGACCATCACTTGGCGGGCGCCATCAACGAGCGGACGGCGGCGGCGCTTTACGTCGTTTCGCACCATGTGGTGGATTACGGCCAGATCCCGTTCGACGCCTTCGTCGCTCTATGCCATGAGGCCAACGTACCAGTGATCGTCGACGCAGCGTCGGAATACGATCTGCGGGGCTTCATTGAAGCCGGCGCCGATCTTGCGATCTATTCCGCCCACAAGTTCCTGGGCGGGCCGACCGCCGGTCTTGTCGCCGGTGCCGCAGATCGTGTCCGGGCGGCCTACCTTCAAAACATGGGCATCGGCCGTGGCATGAAGGTCGGCAAGGAAAGCATCTACGGCGCGATTGCCGCGCTGAAGGCCTGGGAGGTGCGTGATCATGCGGCGATCCGAAAGGCCGAGCGAAAGGCCCTCGACACTTGGCTCACCGCGCTTGCGGACAGGCCAGGCATCCATGCCGGCATCGTTCCGGACCCGACCGACAACCCGCTCGACCGTTTGCGCATCGATGTCGACCCGGCCTTAGCGGGGGCCAGCGCTCGCGCCATCGCCGCGGGGCTTGCCGCCGGCGACCCGCCGGTCATCGTCCGGGACCACGAGGTCGAGCAAGGCTGGATCCAGCTCGATCCGTGTAATTTGTTGCCTGGCCAAATATCAATGGTTGCCGAAAGACTGGCCGCTGTTTGCGGGGCCGCTTCGGATGGACGACTGGCTGAGCCCGACGTGACGGTTTGGCGTAATCAGTCGGTTGAGGGTTATCTCACCTGGGGTCGCTGAGCGCCGAGAGTTTGCAAGCGACGGCGCAAGCCACCTCAAAACACATCTTCCAGCATCCCGCGAAACGCATCGAGCAGCATGCGGGTATGAGACGGTGGCGACTCCGAGGCCAAGGCGGCATCCAGGGTCGTCTCGTCCAGCGGGTCGGTGGCACGTCCATCGACGCGGACCTCATAGTGGAGGTGGCTGCCGGTAGCGACGCCCGTGGACCCCACGGTGCCGACGGTCTCGCCTTGGCGAATGCTGTCTCCCTCGGCGAGGCCACTCTCGAATGACTGCAGATGTGCGTAGACGGTTGTGATGCCATAGCCGTGATCAATGCGCACGGTGTTGCCCAATCCGCCTGACCAGCCGACAAAAGACACCTCGCCATCGCCGGCCGCACTGACCGGGTCGCCATAGTCGCCATCGAAATCGACGCCCGAATGCATTCGGGCGGAGCCGTAGATCGGATGCCGGCGACCCCCGAATGTCGAGGTGATCGGCGCGTCCTCGATCGGCAGGCCCAACGCGATGATCGGCTGCTCGTTGCGGTACACCGCAAACTCGCCGCGCTCAGGCGCATCTGTCCGAATGATCTCGTAGCGGTCACCGGCGACGTCGATGCTGGCGAACTGGATCGGGGAGGTATCAATCGCGCCGATGGCTTGCGGCTCTCGATAGACCAGATCGATGGACGCGCCGGGAAGCCGATGGCCGTCCAGGATCGCGTATCGATCCAATACCTCTTGAAGCTCGGCGGCGACCGTCCTCGGCAGACCGGCGTTGGCGACTGATGAGGAGACATCGCCGGTCAGGTTGAGGCGGACCGCAACCTCGTTACCATCCATGTCCGGCGGGGCCATGCCGATGAACGAGCCACCGTCCCTGACCTCTACAGTGACGATGCCGCCGGCGCCCATATCCAGGGCCACCTCAACCCATTCCTGAGTGGTTCCGATGCGTCGGACGGTCAAGACGTGACCAGGCCGGACAATATCCGGTCCCAGATTGCCGTGCAGGCCCAGAACGACCTCTCTTCGTTCCGTCTCGTTAAGGCCGGCCCGGGCAAGCAGACTGTTCAGGTCTTCGCCTGGCCGCAGGACGTTTTCGTAGGCGCTGTGCGTTGCCGCATCGTGAGCGGCACAACCCGCCAAGGCGAGACCCATGACGAGCACGGCTAGACGGAGAGTTCTGTTCAAAAGGGGAGGGATGGAGCGATCGGTCATGCCATTGCCGGTGATTCAAGTGGGCGCGATGGGCTCTGATGTCGGCCTCGCGGCCGACGCTCAGCGACTAGATCGAACGCGCCATGCCTGAGCCGGATCGACGGCTAACCGCAAAGACGTGCGGGTGCGGGTTCTGAGGTTGGTCGGGGATGCCCATGGCTTGGCGGCCGGGCGGTCTTTTGGAACGTACATGGGGCGCCTCCTTGCGATCGTCGGGCGCCTGGCTTTTCGATTCTGCTCGACATGCTTTAGACGGCGCCAAACGAGATGCTTACGCGATGACGGCGATCGTCCCCTGGTATGCAGCCTCGCCTGCCAAAACGCTGCCGCAACCAGCCGCGACGGAACGATCACTCAGGGGCAGATGCCGTACGTTGATGACCAAACTGTGGCGACCCTTGGACGCAATAGGGCGCAACGCAACCCATTGGTTTTGTGCGAATTTTGAAGTAATTAGCGCGTGTGCCTTACCATGAGTCTTAACGATTCTAATGCGTGTACGCGCGGTTGCGTTTTCGAATTATGGCAGGTCGTCTGGACCGGCGGGGGTCGGTCATGAAGGCTGGCGGGCTTGAACCGGGCAGCTTTTGCTCAATTCGTTCGACGTCGGTTGCCAGACCCCTACCGGTGACGTTGAATGCTTCCGACCTGACGGCACAATACCTACCGGCCCAACCGTTCGAACGAGGCATCGCGTGACATCTCTTCCGACCGTCAGCCGGTCTTACCGCGACCCGCACGCTTATCCGCCCGGCATCGCGTTCATGGACGGTCAATATCTGCCGATCGCGGAGGCCAAAATCTCGGTAATGGACTGGGGTTTTCTGCATTCCGATGCCACCTACGACACCGTCCATGTCTGGCAGGGCGCGTTCTTTCGCCTGGATTTGCATCTGGAACGGTTCCGGCGTGGCCTGGCGAAGCTGCGCATGGCGATCCCTTACGACCGTGACGAGGTGTCGGCAATCCTGCACAACTGTGTCGCCCTGTCCGGTCTGCGAGACGCCTATGTGGAGATGATCTGCACGCGCGGAACCTCGCCCAGCTTCAGCCGCGACCCGCGCGATGCCGTAAACCGCTTCATGGCCTTTGCCGTGCCGTTCGGATCGGTGGCGAACGAACAACAGCTTCAGCGCGGGCTGCATGTCGCGATCAGCGATGTCGTGCGCATTCCGCCGGGCTCCGTCGACCCGTCGATCAAGAACTATCACTGGCTGGATCTGGTACGCGGGCTTTACGACGCCTATGACCGAGGGGCGGAGACCGCGCTGATCCTGGACACGGACGGCAACGTCGCCGAGGGGCCGGGCTTCAACGTCTTCGCAATCAAGGATGGCCGCCTGACGACGCCCGAGCTCGGTGTCCTGCCCGGCATCACCAGGCGCACCGTGTTCGACCTTTGCGCCGCTCTGGGCGTGGACTGTGCGCCCGTGCCGATGAGCCCCGAGGCGCTCGCCGCCGCCGATGAAGTCTTCATCACCTCAACGGCCGGCGGCGTGATGCCGGTTACGCGCCTTAACGGCCAGCCGATTGCCGATGGCTCAGTCGGCCCGATCACCCGCCGCATCATGGATGCCTATTGGGCCGGCCATGGCGATCCGGCCTGGTCGTCGCCGGTCAGCTATCCGAACTAGGTGCCGATGTCGTCTCAAAGCAGATCAGCGCCACGATGGCGGCCGCCATCGGCACCCAAATGAGCAGACCGAAGTCGGCCCAATGAAGCAGTCCCGCGATGACCGCGCCGAGTGCGTAGGCAAGGAATGCCTCGATCTGGCGCCAGGTGGCGGCGCGGATCTCGGGACTGTCTCTGCGGCCCAGCAGAAACTCGGTCAGCGACAGCACGATCGCCACGAGGGTCGAGGTGAAGACGATGGTGTTGACGCCGGGCGCATTAATGATCTTCGCGGCGATGCCCTGAACGCCCATGGCGAACGCGGACGTCGTAATCAGGGCGTATTGGAAAAAGCCGTCGGCGGGATGGCCGACGCTCTGCCAAATCAGCGCGAAGCCCGCGAGACAGATCACCTCCAAACCGACCAGTCCACGCAGCGTCGCTTGCCGCCTTCTGGCCGTTGCGTTGGGGTTATAGATCACCGATCCGACGACCGCCCCCAGCACGAAGCTGGCCAAGGCCGTGATCGGCAGCGAGGCACCGGCCAGGTCACCCCGGCTCAGCGCGATGCCCAGCAACGCCGTGTTGCCCGTCATCGCTGAGGCAAAGACGTGGCCCAGCATCAGAAATGCGATCACGTCCGACCCGCCCGCCGCGACCGCCAAGAACGCCGTGCCGATATCCTTCATTCCGCGCCCGGTCGCGGTGCCCTCGCTGTTGTGCAACAGAACCCCAACCATCGCCGAAGGAATGCCAGACATGGTGCATTTCTCGCGCCGGACGTGCAATCTCGCCCTTAGCCTTTGCAGCCGACATGCAGAATGATATGCGCGTTCGCCTCATCAAGCGGGACGATCCCGAACGGCTTGCGGCCGCTTTTGCCAATGCCGGCTGGAACAAGCCACGGGCGTTGTTCGAGCGCTACTTGGACGAGCAGCAGTCGGGCCGGCGCCTTGGCCTTGTGGCGGAGGCCGATGGTCGGCTGGCGGGCTATGTGACATTGGTTCGGCGATCAGCCTATGCCCATTTCCAAGAGCTCGGTGTCCCGGAAATCGTCGATCTGAACGTACTGCCCATGTTTCAGCGCAGGGGCATCGGCACAAGACTGCTTGACCGAGCCGAGGAAAAGGCGTCGGAAACCTCGCGCCAGGTGGGCATCGCGGTTGGTCTGCACCCGGGTTACAACGCGGCACAGCGGCTGTATGCGCTGCGTGGCTATGTCCCCGATGGGCGGGGTGTTACCTACAAGAACCGTTATCTGAGCGAGGGCGACAACGTCCCGCTGGACGACAATCTGACGCTGCACCTGATCAAGGCGCTCCGGTAGGAACCGGTGCGACGGGTACAGTTGGCAAGTCATCAGCGTGCACGAGGTCTGCGGCGGACGGTAACGTTTGAGGCCTAAGAAGCATCCAAGGAGGTGAAGTCGATCGCTTGTCGGCGCGTGCGCAGTCATGCTTACTGGGTAGCGCAATGGCCGCGCCAGATACCTCCACCCCTGGGGAACGCGCTCACGTGAACCCGCTACGTCTTCTTTGCTTTTTGTTGGCCCTGCTTGTCTTCGGCACCGCGCAGGCTCAGACGCCTTTCGTCAGCGGAGCACCGGCGGAGCCGGCCGGGGAGGAACTGCCACCCGAATTGACGGTCGACGAGATCGATGCCTGGCTGGCCACGCGCAGCGACGGCGAGATACGGGCCCTGCTGCGCCAGGAACTGTACGAGGGCGCCGAGGCGGAAACGGACGGTCAGGGCAGCAGCCTGATCGCGGACATCGATAATCGTCTTTCAACGATGGCGGCGACCATCGGCGAGCGTGTGACCCGATGGGCCGACGCGCTGTCCAATCTCGGTGACCGGCGCGAGCAGATCGCGGCGCGCATGGCGCTCGCGGCCAACGGCTTGGGCGGCATGGTGCTTGCCGCCCTCGGGCTCGCTGCGGCCGGTGTCGGCGCCGGCCTTATCGTCGCGCTGGTGATCGGCCGTTGGCGACGCTGGCTCACGACGGCCGATGAGGCCGGGTATCGCGAACGGCTGGTGCGCACGATCGTCTTGACCGCGCTGGACATCGTGCCGCTGGTCGCCTTCGTCATTGCCACGGGCGCGGCCGGCTGGGCCTTGCGCCAGCCCTTGGGGCCGCTGGTCGATTGGGTCTGGATCTGGCAGTCCGGCGTGTCGAACGCATGGCTGGTGATCCTGGTTGCTCGCCGGCTGTTCGCGGCGGACGCGCCATCCATCCGGATCGCCCCGCTGTCGGATGATGACGCGAAGGCCGTTCTGGCGCTGATCCGCCGCACCGCCATCATCGGCGCCGCCGGTTGGACAGTTGCGGGATTGTCGCCGACACTGGGGTTTGGATTCCCGCCGGCAATGGTCGCGGTGTTCTTGGCGGGCACCGCGATCGCCGTGCTCTTGGTCCTTGCGATCATTCGCAACTGGGGGCGGATCAAGGCGACAGCAGCCGCCCTGTTCGATCGCGGTTCGATGGAGGCCGGTGCCGTGGCCGCGGCCGCGCCCATTCTGCTGACCGCCTACATTGTCTGGGCCTACATCTATTGGGGCGCCCTCTGGCTGGAAACGGGGCGCGCCCATTTGGTCGGGCCGTTGGGCACACTCGTCGTCCTCTTGGTTTTGCCAGTCCTGGATCGGCTCGGGGCCGAGATTGCTGGCTGGCTGTTTGCACGCTCGACCAAGGCAGCGCGGCTGAAGGGGGTCATGGTACGGGCCTGGCGAATGGTGCTTGGCATTGCTGCCCTCTTGGTCGTGGCCAGCCTGTGGGGCTTTGACGCCATCGCCTTTGCGTTGGCGCCTGACGGGCCCCTGTGGGCGCGGGCGATCTTCGAGATCGCGCTGACCTTGCTGATCGTGCGCATCCTGTGGCTCTTCCTGTGCGAGGCGCTGAGCATCGATGATCGGGCGCCGCGCGGCGATGCGGAGGATCCCGACGAAGAGGCGGCCGAGGCGACGCGCCGCGATACGCTGCTGCCGCTGCTGCGCAACACGGCCCTCGTCGTGCTGGTTATCGCGACCATCATGATCATCTTGTCCTCGGCGGGCTTGAACATAGGCCCGCTCTTGGCCTCGGCTGGCATTGTCGGCATCGCCATCGGCTTTGGCGCACAGACGCTGGTGCGTGACATTTTCTCCGGCGCCTTCTTCCTGATCGACGATGCCTTCCGGGTCGGCGAATACATCGAGCTGGACAAGGATCTGCGCGGCGAGGTCGAGGGCATATCGATCCGGTCGCTGCGCCTGCGCCACCATCGCGGCGCGATCGTCACGATCCCGTTTGGTGAGCTGAAAAACGTCACCAATCACAGCCGCGACTGGGTGATCTACAAGATGAACTTCCGGTTGGAGCCGGATACCGATCCCAACAAGGTCAAAAAACTGGTTAAGCGCATCGGGGCAGAGTTGATGGAAAATCCCGAACACGGACCGAAATTCATCGAGCCGCTGAAAAGCCAGGGCGTGTTCATGATCGACGATGACAGCGCGCTTGTCATTCGCGTCAAATTCAAGTCAAAGCCGCGCCAGCAATTCACTTTGCGGCGCGAGATCTACCATCGCTTGCAGGCCGCTTTCGCCGCGGAAGGCATTCATTTGGCCCGGCGCAAGGTCGAAGTCGTCTCGTCCAGCCCCGATCCGCAAACCGTCGCCGCATCGGCTGCTGCGGCGGCCGCAACATCGGAGGCGGAGGTGGCGCCGGCAAACACGGATGCTCGATAGCCCATCCTTTTTGCCCGGCCGCCGAATCCGGTCCATTATAGTCTAGACCTGACCAATGCAGTCACTTCGCTGCCCGCAGCTTCCTGCCTCAATGTGTGCTTGAGTGAATGATCTAGCCGATAGCAGACCCTCGGCGTCCGCAGAAAACCGGTCGATGTCGATCCCGCTGCTGTTCGCCAACCGTCTGTTCATGACGGCGATCTTCATGACCTACCCGGCTTGCCTGGCCACCCTGGTCGTCGCGTGGGACATGACGGGCGCCCAGGCAGGGCTGGTTCAGACCGGTTTTTCCGCCGGCTTCGCGGTTTCGCTTCTGGTCACGTCGTGGATTTCGGACCGGTTGGGACCAAAACGCATCTTTGCCTGGTTCAACTGGCTTTCGGCCGCGGCCGCCCTGGCCTTCGCCCTGTTTGCGCGATCATACGAAGCGGCTCTCGTCCTGCTGACCATCGTTGGCTTGACCCAGGGCGGCACATACACACCGGCAATCATGCTGGTCGCCCGAAACCTGCCGCCGGAAAGACGCGGTGCCGGTGTCGGCTGGGTCGTCGGCGGTATGTCCGCTGGCTACGTTCTGTCCATTGCGCTGGGCGCGGGGATCACGGCCACGGTCGGCTATGAGGCTGCGCTGGTCGTTTCGGCTGCCGCAACGATTGTTGGCGCCCTTTTCGGCACCGGCGCCGCTCGCGGCCTGCGCGATCGGGTGGTGTCGACCGCCGGGGTGATGGCGGGCACGTTCTCATTGCTGAAAGACCGGCGTTCGGTGTTGCTGACTGTCGGCTATATGGGCCACTGTTGGGAACTGTTTGGGATCTGGACCTGGGTGCCGGCGTTCTTGACCATCTCGCTGCACGGCCATTTCAGTGCCGGTGGGATCGGCCTTGGCGGGGTCGGCTTGGGTATCGCCATCGCGATCGCCCTGCACCTCTCCGGCTTCGTCGCCTCGTTTTCGATGGGCCGGGCTTCGGACCTTGTCGGCCGACGCGCCGTCCTGATCGTGATGGCGGCGCTGGGCGCCCTTTGCTCATTCAGCTTCGGCTGGGCGGGCGGCTTGGCGCCGATCCTGCTGCTGGCATTCGCGACCCTATACGGATTCACCTCGGTCGGCGATTCCGGCGTGTTATCCACGGCAATGACGGAGAGCGTTCCGGCCGACCGGTTGGGCCGGGCGCTGGGCGTGCGGTCGATCTTGGGTATCGGACTGGGCGCGATCGCCCCGGCCTCGTTTGGCCTGGTTCTGGACTTATCGCCGGGTGACAGCGGTTGGGGTTGGGCCTTCGCCCTGCTCGGTCTGGGCGGATTGATCGCGACGGTTTGCGCCGTCCTGTTGCCTCGGCATGATCGCCCGATTGCCTGACGCGGTCGGCGAAAGACAATCGGGGGAGAGGCCAAGCGAGCGTGGCGGACTGGACGAAGCGATTTTCCCTAAGCGGCCGCAAGGCGCTGGTGACAGGGGCCTCAAGCGGTATCGGCGCCAAGATCTGCGAGGTTTTTGCCGACGCGGGCGCCGACATTGTCGCGGTGGCACGGCGCGAGGACAAGCTACAGGCGACGGCCGAGGCGGTTAGGAAGCATGGCCGCGACTGTCTCGTGCTGCCAGCCGACCTCAGTGATATTGACCAGACACGTGCCGTCGGTCGGCAGGCGCTCGAAGCGTGGGGTACGATCGACATCCTGGTCAACGATGCCGGCGTTGCGCGATTGGCACCGGCCCTTGATCTGACGATGGAGGACTGGGAGAAAAGCCTGGCGGTCAATGTCCGTGCGCCGTTCCTGCTCTCTCAAGCCTTGGCCCCGGCGATGATCGCCCAACGATGGGGCAAGATCGTCAACATCTCCTCGCAGACCAGCGTGATCGGCGCGCCGGACCATGCGGCGTACGGCGCCTCGAAGGGTGCGCTGAACGCACTGACAAAATCCCTGATGGCCGAATGGGCGCCCCACAACATTCAGGTCAACGCTATCTGTTCCACGGTGGTTTTGACCGATATGGGAACGAGGATCTGGGGGCCGACTGAAAGGAGCGCGCCGATGCTGGCGCGCATTCCGCTCGGGCGTTTCGGCGAGCCTGTCGAGATCGCGGACTTGGCCCTCTATCTGGCCTCGCCGGCCGCCGGGTTCATCAATGGCGAACTGATCATGATCGAGGGTGGATTCACCTCCGTTTGAGGGTCTTGCCTACGCGGGCCAGCACCTCATTTCACGGCGGCCGGCGGTTGCGCGCCACAGACCCTGCACAAGGTCGTCTCGCCGCATTCGATTGCGTTGGAATTCAGCCCCAAGAACCTGGCGATATCAGCGATCTGCAGGCCCGATATCGCTTGCGCCGTGCCCAAGAGGTGACCACCTATAAGGCAGAACAGAAATGCGTTCGGCGGCGTCCATATTCAGCGCCGCTTGCAGATTTTGATCGATTGATATTGGAGTTTGAAATGACCACTGGCAGCACACATTCGAAGGGTGAATCGGTTCACGAAAAGCGCCGCCGCTACAACCAGACGGTTGCCGCGCTGAGCCGGTTGTCCGACTTCCGTCTTTCCGACATTGGCGTGTCTAGAAAGAACATTCGCGCGGTCGCCCACGAGGCCGTGTACGGTCGCTGAGGCAGCCTGCTGGTCTCCCGGTTTGGCGCAGACCTGACGGGGGCCATCAACACATTTTGGCTGCATGCCTCTTCGCGACGGGGCCGCCTTAGTGATCGCGGCAAACGAACCGACATGCAGCGGCGATGACGCCGGCTTGGGCCCCCCTGTTCGAAGAGCGACACACGTTCCGGTCACTCGGCGCGGAAGTCTTCTGAGCGTCGCCGGCCGTTAAGCATTGTGGACGATCGACTGCAAGACATTGCGGCGCACAAGCCCGCGATCGATCCAGTCCGACAAGACGACGTCATAGCCCTCGGGTCGGTTGCCTGCCGCCATGTGGTACAGCATGGCCGTGGCACATTCCTCCGGCGTGTTTTTGTACCAATAGCCGACATTCTTGATTTCTCTGCGGAACGCAGGATGCACGCGGCCACGATCGACCCCGATCTCCGCAACGCACCTGTTTACCCCTCGGAAATACCTAATCTTTCCAAACATCTTGCAAACTCCTGACCTTGCCAGTCGCCGTTGAGTTTGCGCACGGGGTGTGAACTGATCATGAGCGGAACGTCAAAGCCGGCCGCGGCCTGCGGTTCGCAATACTGTCGGATTAGGGCTAGTCGCCCTGGATGCGCTCGACCGCGTCGGCGAAAGTCGGCTGGGCGACAATGATGTCGGCATAGGCGTTGCCCAGTTCCTGGCCAGAGACGACGTCGATCGGGTAGTGCACGCCGGCGATCACCCGGCCATGGGCAATCTGAGTGGCCAGGTCCATAAGCTCGGCCTCGCTGGCCGGAAAGATCTCCGCCAGCATGCGTGCGTAGACCGTGGCGCGGATTGCGTGGCCGCTGGGATAGGACGCGACCGGCCGCGCATCCCCGACCGGCATGACGGCGTCGTTGATTTGGAACGGTCGCGGCAGATCGAACACGTCCTTCAACGCGTCATAGTCGGTGCGCACCTGATCGATCACCTCCTCGATCATACGGTTCAGTTCGATGCCGTCGACCGATAGCATGGCGTCGTCTGCCAGCAGCGGGACGAAGCGGCTTTGATCCAGCGTCGTTTCGACGAACGCGACCTGCTCGGGCGTGCGCGTTTCTTGCAGCCAAAGCACGATGGCCATTTGCTGATCGAGTGCTTGCGAGCCGATCTCGGGCGGCGGCCCAATCAAGGCAGCGGCATCAATGCTGCCGGCGGGCAGATAGACTGGGGCATCATGCTCTTGCGCATTGGATGCACCGGCTGCGCCGATCGTGAAAACGACCAGGCATGCAAGCAAAGGGATGTTTCGGCGTTTCATGTCGCCCGTGTCCTCCATGTTGAATGACCCTGCCGGCTGCGCACAGGCAGACGCATCAATGAAGCCGACCAGAGCTGCCGCTCCAGCGCCGGTGACTATCGCCGACCCGCCTTCTTATAGCTTCCCGGCCATTCCGGCCAATAGCATGGCCAGCAGCCAAACGTCGCCAGACCAATCATGGTTGGGTCTCGCTGATGACGTTCCGTGCTGTTGCCCAGATCACCGGAATTGGAAGGCGCGCCCTTGTCGTTTTGGCGGTTCGCGTTTCGCGCTGACAATCGGTCGGAAGACATTTCAAAACTCCCAAGTAAATCAACTTAACTATCAATATGCTATGATTTCGATATGGTGCTTGAGCGGCGGATTTGAAGGGGAAATCGGCCTCGAAATCCGGTGATCTCGCGGCCTCGAACAACGTCTGGAGCACCGCCTCTCTGAGGATCAGCGCGGAAACTCGGCCTCGAACGCCTCCCTCGTCACATCGTCGGGCAGTTTTGCCGCGGCGTCGGCGTCAAGCTCCAACCCCCATGTATTGATCATGCAGCCGAGAATGACGTACATGCCGTGAATGGCCATGATGTCCATGATCTGCTGGACAGTGTAGTGCTGGCGCAGGCCGGCTTCGGTCTTGCGCGACAGGCCGTGATTGGCGACCAGTTCGTCCACGGCGGTCAACAGCAGGGCCTCGCTCGGGTCCCAGCCGGGTGCATCGGGCCCCTGCTTCACCCGCTCAATCTCGTCACGGTCAAGACCGCACGCCAATGCGCGTTCGACATGCGACGCCCATTCGTACCAGGCCCGCAGCAGGATCGCGACGCGCAGGATCACCAGCTCGCCCTTGCGCCGGCCCAAATCGCCGCCCCGGACCGAATAGTTGCGAAAGTTCCACCAGGCCTTCAGCAGATCGGGGTGATGCGCCATCAGCTTATGGACATTGATCGGCGCCCCGTTCATGTCGTCTATGACAGAGGACAGCGAGGGGTCCCAGTCTTCTGGCGGCAGCGGCCCTGGGGCAACCGGATCCGACGGCTGGTCTGGCATGGTTGGGTGACCCTGGATAGCGGTTTTGCTTCGGATGCGGCCCAATCCTAAAGCGTTCTATCGGATGTTTGCTAGCACCGGTCGGCGCAGCACGTTCGATCAAGCGCATTGCCTGGGGCCTCGTCACATTTCGCCGATGCCTCGTTTTGGGATGTCTCATGTCGCTGGTGCACAGGGTTCTTTGGGCGATCGAAATCGACGGGTCGGATCCGCCCGGCCTCGAGCCGATCGCCGATCGCGTTGGCGTGTCCCGGTTTCACATGTCGCGCGCTTTCGAGATCGCGACCGGGCAATCGGTCATGCGCTATGCCCGGGCGCGTCGTCTGTCGGAGGCTGCCCGTCAGCTTGCGGCGGGCGCGCCCAATGTTCTCTCGGTCGCGCTCGATGCCGGCTACGGCTCCCACGAGGCGTTTAGCCGCGCCTTTCGCCGACAGTTCGGGCTGACGCCCGAGGCGGTTCGCGAACAGCGGCATGTCGACAATCTTGACCTGATGGAGCCGATAAAAATGGACGAAGACCTGATCATCGAACTGGCCCCGCCGCGCTTCGAGGATGGCGGAGAGATACTGATCGCCGGCCTTAGCGGACGGTACCGCTTTGAAACCAATCAAGGCATTCCCCAACAGTGGCGCAAGTTCGGCCCTTATGTCGGCAACCTGCCGGGCCAGATCGGTGCCAAGACCTACGGGGTCTGTTGGAATGGCGACGACGCCGGAAACTTCGAGTATGTCACGGGCGTCCAGGTTCGAGACTTTGAGGATCTGCCCGACGAATTCGCGCGGGTCCGCGTGGCGCCCCAGCGCTATGCCGTTTTCACCCATACGGGCAACATTTCAACCATGCGCCGAACTGCCTACACGATCTGGAACAAGGCACTGCCGGAGGCCGGGCTAACCGCGCTCGATGCGCCGAACTTCGAACTCTATGACGAGCGGTTCGACCCACACACGGGCGACGGCGAGGTCGAGGTTTGGGTGCCGGTTGAACGGTAGACGGCAACGTTAGCTCATCACGCCTCCGCCGGATTGCGGCGGGAACTTCCCCCTCCGGCCTTGCGCTGCGGCCCATGAGATCGGATATCCTTGACACAGCGTCGAGGCCGGGGAGGGAAAGCAAGACATGCTGACGGGTGAGCAAATCCGGGACTTTCGGCGCGACGGGTATCTGAAGCTTGAAGGGTTTGCCGACCCGGCCGCTTGCGACCGGCTCATGGCCCGCGCAGCCGACCTGATTGATGGATTTGATCCGGCCAGCGTGCAGTCTGTGTTCAGCACCACGGATCAAGAACGCACGACCGACGACTATTTTCTGACGTCGGGCGACAAGATCCGGTTCTTCTTTGAAGAGGGTGCCTTCGATGCGGAAGGCCGCCCAACCGTCGAGAAACAGTTGGCGATCAACAAGATCGGCCATGCCTTGCATGACCTCGACCCGGCATTTGAAAGCTTCTCGCGCGCGCCCCGCCTGGCGGAAATCGCGGCGGAGATCGGCCTGGCTGAACCGCGCCTCATTCAGTCGATGTACATCTTCAAACAGCCGCGCATCGGCGGCGAGGTGGTCGCCCACCAGGATGCCACCTTCCTCTACACCGACCCGATCAGCGTGGTTGGCTTCTGGTTCGCGCTGCAGGACGCCACCATTGACAATGGCTGTCTGGAGGCGCTGCCGGGTGGCCACAGGCTGGGGCTGAAATCCCTGTTTCGGCGCGATGGTGCTGGTGGTGTCGAAACGGACATTCTGGACTCCGACGCCCTTCCGACAGAGGGCTACGTGCCGTTGGAGGCGCCAAAGGGTACGCTGGTTGTGCTACACGGTCTGTTGCCACACCGCAGCCGTGCCAACCTCTCCGATCTGTCGCGCCACGCCTATGCGGTGCACGCGATTGACGGCGCGGCCGCCTATCCCCAGGACAATTGGTTGCAGCGTGCCCCGGACATGCCCGCGCGTGGTTTCTGACGAGCCCGCTGAGGCCTCGGTTTCTTCTCGCCCACATCCGAACTAGATTCAGGACAACTGCAAAAGGTGACCCAAGTGGACAGCGTGACGGCAACCGGCCAACTGATGATCGGTGGCGAGTGGCGGCGGCCGATCGATGGCGGCACGTTGGACGCGGTCGATCCGTCGACCGGCGAGATCTTCGCGGTCATCGGTCGGGGTGGCGCAGCTGACATCGATGCGGCGGTCGTGGCTGCGCGCAACGCCTTCGATGGCGGCTGGGGCGAGGGCGATCCGGTCGAACGTGGGCGCTTGCTCAGCCGGTTGGGGCGCTTGATCGAGCGCGATGCCGAGCGGCTGTACCGGCTGGAGGCGCGCGACACCGGCAAGCCGTTGGCCCAGGCGAGGGCAGATCTCGCCGCCTGTGCCCGCTATTTCGAATTCTATGGCGGCGCCGTCGACAAGCATCATGGCGAGACCTTGCCGTACAAGCCCGGTTTCACCGTCTTGACCGTGCGAGAGCCCTACGGCGTTACCGGCCACATCATTCCCTGGAACTATCCGGCGCAGGTTTTCGGCAGGTCCATCGGCGGCGGTCTTGCCGCCGGCAATGCCTGTGTCTTGAAGCCGGCCGAGGATGCTTGTCAGGTGCCACTGGCGCTTGCCGACCTTGCTCTGGAGGCTGGATTCCCACCCGGCGTCGTCAACGTTGTGACCGGGCTTGGTTCGGAGGCCGGCGCCGCGCTATCGGCGCATCCAGGCATCGATCACATCAGCTTCACCGGTTCACCCGCGACGGGCGCCTCGGTCCAGGCCGCCGCCGCCAGGCACAATCACCCCGTCACGATGGAACTGGGCGGCAAATCACCTCAGATCGTGTTCGACGACGCCGATCTTGACGCGGCCATCCCGTTCCTCGTTGCCGCGATCGTTCAGAATGCCGGGCAAACCTGTTCGGCCGGCAGCCGCCTGCTGGTTCAATCCGGCATTGCCGATCGGTTGCTGGACACGCTGGCTGAACGCTTTCGCACACTGATCACCGGTCCCTCGGCCTCGGACCCCGACTGCGGGCCCTTGATCAACGCCAAGCAGAAGCAGCGGGTCGACGGCTTCTTGGATCGTGCCAGGGAGGATGGTCTACCGATCATGGCCCAGGGGCGGTTGGCCGACGCTCTGCCGGTCGGCGGACACTATGTGCCGCCGACCCTCATCGATCAGGTGCCGGCCGGCCACCCGCTCGCCCAGGAGGAGGTGTTTGGGCCCGTCCTGTCGGTCCTGCGGTTCGACGATGAGGCCGAAGCCATTCGGCTGGCGAACGCCACGCCGTTCGGTTTGGTGGCCGGCGTCTGGACTAAGGACGGCGCCCGCCAGTTGCGCGTGGCCCGGCGTGTCCGGGTCGGCCAGGTCTTCGTCAACAATTACGGCGCCGGCGGCGGTGTCGAACTGCCGTTCGGCGGGGTCGGCAAAAGCGGGTTCGGTCGCGAGAAGGGGTTCGAGGCACTCAATCACTTCTCGACCCTGAAAACCATCGCCATCAAACACGACTAGGTAAAGGGGAACGGGGTATGTTGGGCAGTCTGTCTGCGGTCGCGATCTATAGCGGCCTTCTCGGCCTGGTGGCGCTGGCCGTCAGCATCAACGTCACGCGTCTGCGCGCCAAGCACAAGGCGCTGTTCGGCGACGCCGAAAGCGACGATTTGCGCCGCGCGATCCGCACCCAGGCAAACGCCATGGAATATGTGCCGATCTGCCTGCTGATGCTTCTGATCACGGCCTCGACGGGCTATGCCGCCTGGGTTATCCACGTGCTGGGGATCGTCCTCGTGGTCGGGCGCCTGGCCCATGTCTATGGCATGTTGGTCCAGACCGAGACCGATCAGCCGTTGGGCCGCGCGATCGGCGCCCTGTTCACCTGGATCACCCTGGGCGCGACCAGCATCTTGGCCTTGATCGGCGGCCTGTCGTGAGCGGCAGGCTGAACGGCAAGGTTGCCCTGATCACCGGCGCCGGTTCCGGCTTCGGCGAGGGCATCGCCCGCCACTTCGCCGCCGAGCGCGCCAAGGTTGCCGTCGTCGACCTGAACCTTGAGGCCGCTGAAGAGGTCGCCGAGACCGTCGGCGGCGTGGCCATAGAGGCAGACGTGTCGGACCCTGACCAAGCAGAGTCGATGATCGACCAGACGGTCGATGCATTCGGCGGCATCGACATCCTGGTCAACAATGCCGGCTATACCTACGCCAACAAACCCATGCTGGAGGTTACGGACGAGGAATTCGACCGAGTTTTCGCGGTCAATGTGAAGGCCGTGTTTCTCGCCTGCCGGTACGCCGCACCCAGGATCGCGAAGCGCGGCGGTGGTTCGATCATCAATACAGCGTCGACCGCTGCCCTGCGCCCCCGCCCGGGCTTGACCTGGTACAATGCGTCCAAAGGGGCCGTCGTCACCGCGACGAAGTCGATGGCGTTGGAGTTCGCGGAGTGGAAGATCCGGGTCAACGCGCTGTGCCCGGTCCTGGGCAAGACGGGCCTCACCTCTACATTCCTGGGCGATGACAGCCCGGAGCGCCTGGCCCAGTTCATGTCGACGATACCGCTTGGCCGGATGAGCACGCCCGACGATGTCGCCACCGCGGCCTTGTATCTGGCGTCGGATGAGGGGTCGTTCTTGACTGGGGTAGCGCTGGAAATCGACGGCGGACGTTGTATTTGACGCCGTTCCGTAAGCAGTCACCGGTGGGCCGGCGGGGTCGTCGGCGCCCGTCGGGCTGGATGTGAAGGCACAGACAAGCGGGTCATGACCGACCTCACCGTTCCCAGCGCGCTGCCGTCAGCACCGATTTCGCGACGTGGACGCATCAGCCTGCGGACGCTGATGCTGATTCGCTGGGTGGCGATCGTCGGTCAATTGGTGGCCGTGCTGGCGGTGTATGTCGGGTTCGACTACGACCTGCCTTTGGTCCCGGCGCTGGCCATCATCGGTGTCTCGGTCCTGGTCAACGGTGCCGCGATGTTTCAGGGGCGGTGGCGCGTGCGTCTGGGCGAGCGCGACGCCATGCTCTACCTCGCCTACGACGTCCTGCAACTCGGCGCTTTGCTGTATCTGACGGGCGGGCTGGGCAATCCATTTTCGGTTCTGCTGCTCGCGCCCCTGACGGCCGGTGCAACGATCCTGCGGCGCAAAACCGTGGTGCCGCTGACAGTCCTGGTCTTGCTGGTCCTGGCACTGCTTGCCCTGGTCCATCTGCCGTTGCCGGCACCTGTCGAAGGGGGGCAGGCAACGCCGGGCGTCACAACCACCTTGATGTTTCGCGTCGGGGTCTGGGCGGCCCTAACGTTGGCGGCGCTCTTTATCGCCGCCTATGTCTGGCGCGTGTCGTCCGACGGTCGGCGGCTGGATGAGGCCTATGCCGCCAGCCAGTCGGCCCTGGCGAGGGCGCAAAGACTGTCGGCGCTGGGCGCGCTCGCCGCCGCCGCCGCTCATGAACTGGGCACGCCGCTATCCACCATCGCGCTGGTCGCCAAGGAACTGCAAAAGGATCTGCCGCCGGACAGCCCATTGGCGGAGGACATCAACCTGCTGGCTAGCGAAAGTGAGCGCTGCCGAACCATCCTGTCGGATCTGACCCGTCATCCAGAGGCAGATGCCGGCGAGCCGTACTCCCGTGTCGATCTGCCGACCCTGATTGCCCTGGCGGCCCAACCACACGAGACGGGGCGGGTTGCCCTGGAGGTCGACGCCCATGGGGAAGGGCCTAGCCCGCAGGTTTGGCGAACGCCGGAGCGGTTGCACGGGCTGGGGAACATACTCCAAAACGCGCTGCAGTTCGCGCGCCGGGAGGTACATGTCGATGTCTCGTGGGACGACGAAGTCGTCGTGATCCGTGTCATCGACGACGGGCCGGGCTTTCCGGCACCGGTGCTGAGCCGGCTCGGTGAGCCCTATGTCTCGGGCCGCAGCCGAGGCCGACACGGCCATATGGGCCTGGGCATCTTCATCGCCTCGGCCTTTTTGGAGCGCGATGGCGCGACCCTCAGATTTGCCAACGGCCGAAGCGGCGCGGAGGTTGTCGTGACCTGGCCACGTCCTACATTAGAATTAGTCCAAGGAGAGGTCGATGGCCGTTTCGATGCAAACGATTGAGCGCCCGCTTCCGGTTCGCGGCGCGCCCCGTTCCCTGTTGATCGTGGATGATGACGGACCGTTCCGCAACCGGCTTGCCCGCGCGATGGAGCGGCGGGGCTTCCAGCCCGTTTTGGCGCCGTCCGTCGCCGAGGGCATGGATTATGCCAGGCAGTTGGCTCCCGCCTTTGCCGTTGTCGATCTTCGGCTTGAGGACGGTAATGGCATGGAAATCGTGCCCGCCCTGCGCAGCACGCGACCCGAAGCACGCATCATCGTGCTGACCGGCTATGGCAACATCGCCTCGGCTGTCGCGGCCGTGAAGGCGGGTGCGGTCGATTTCCTCGCCAAGCCTGCGGATGCCGATCAGATCGAAGCGGCGCTTTTGGCTCAGTCCGACCGGCCCTTGCCGCCGCCGCCAGAAAACCCGATGTCGGCCGATCGCGTTCGTTGGGAACACATCCTGCGTGTCTTCGAACAATGCGATCGCAACGTCTCGGAAACCGCGCGCCGGCTGAAGATGCATCGGCGCACGCTGCAGCGGATTCTCAGCAAGCACGCGCCCCGCTTCTAGGAAACCATCCCGTCCTGGACCTGGTGCCCGGCTTGCGATAAGGCTCGGGGCAGCCTCCGCTGTCTGCCGGACCTGCCCGATGATCGCCTCTTCCGACCGTACCCTGCTTGAGGAACTGCCGCCCGTCCGGGTCTTGTGCATCGGCGATCTGATGCTCGATCGGTTCTTCTACGGCGCGGTTGAGCGGATCTCGCAGGAAGCGCCGATCCCCGTCGTCCGGGTCGACCGTGAAGTGCCGATGCCCGGCGCGGTCGGCAATGTCACCGCCAATCTCGCCGCCCTGGACGTGGCCGTCGATCTGATCGCGCTGATCGGTGATGACGATGCCGGCCGAGAGCTCAGCGCGCTTGTCACTGCCTTGACGGAAGGCGACTGTCTCTTGGTCGAGCCGGGTCGGCGAACCACGGTGAAAACCCGCTACATCGCGGGTGGCCAGCACCTGTTGCGGGCCGATCAGGAGAGGGTGGCATCGCCGGCCGCCGAGATCGAGAGACGATTGATCGGTCGGATCGAGGCGGCCGTCGCGAACTGCGACGCCGTGATCCTCTCGGACTACGGCAAGGGTGTTCTCACCGACGCGGTCGTGTGCGCGGCGATTGCGGCCGCTAAAGCACTGGCCAAACCCATCATCGTGGATCCGAAGGGCAGGGACTATGCGCGGTACAGGGGCGCCTCGGTCGTGACGCCGAACCAGAAGGAGTTGGCCGAAGCTTCGGGCATGGCAACCGGTTCCGATGCCGAGGTGCACGCGGCGGCGGAGGCCGTCTTGCGACAAAGCGGCATCGAGGCCATGGTCGCGACGCGGGGCGCCAAGGGTATGCTGGTTCTGTCCGGTGCCCGTGCGGTACCGGTTTTGCTGGGGACTCAGGCGCGGGAGGTTTTTGATGTTTCCGGCGCCGGCGACACGGTTGTCGCGGTGCTGGGGCTGGCCTTGGGCGCGGGCGCCGACCTTGCCGCAGGTGCTCGCCTGGCCAACCTGGCCGGCGGCCTGGTCGTAGCCAAGCCGGGCACGGCGACGGTCAGCCGCGACGATCTCTATCACGCCATGAACCTGGACGCCTGGGCCGAGGGCGAGGCGAAGATCGTCTCGTCAGAGGCATTGGCCGGTCGGATCGAGGGCTGGCGCGCGCGTGGCCGGCGTATCGGCTTCACCAATGGCTGCTTCGACCTGCTTCACCCCGGCCACATCCAGCTGCTGAACCAGGCAAAAGCGGCCTGCGACCGCCTGGTCGTCGGCTTGAATTCCGACGCCTCGGTAGCGCGTCTGAAGGGCGCCGACCGGCCGGTTCAGGCGGAAGGCGCGCGTTCTTCCGTCCTGGCGGCGCTCGAAAGCGTCGACCTTGTGGTCGTGTTCGACGAGGATACGCCACTGTCGCTGATCGACGCCGTCCGCCCGGACGTTCTGATCAAGGGGGCCGACTACACGGTGGACCAGGTCGTCGGCGCCGTGGAGGTTCAAGGCTGGGGCGGCGAGGTCTTACTGGTGCCGCTCGCTGAGGGTCACAGCACCACAAGCCTGATAAGCCGGTCGCGAGGATGACGCGCTCCGCTTGCGATCAGATCTGAGGGTCCTCCAGCCGCCATAGCTTGCCGGCCGTGGCTTGGGCAAAGCGCAGCAAGACGGCCTTGCGCCGGGCCGCGTTCAGGGGCGTTGGCTCCGGCTCCCGCTCAATTACCGCTTCATACGCATCCGCGATGATCAGCCCGCAATGATCGGGGATCAACTCGGCGGGGAAATCGGCCGCGACGGCAAAGTAGAAATGGTCGCAATAGGGCCCGTAGTCGAACCACTTGCCGTCGGCACGGAAATCCTCGATCGAGGACTTTACTTCGACGATGGTGACCGCCCCCTTCGGGTCGATCGCCATGATGTCGGCGCGCCGTCCGCCCTTCAACGACAATTCGGTCACGGTCGCATGGCCCGACAGGGCGAAGAAGCGACGCGTCCCGCGGGTTACGGCAGCGGTCGTGTCGGGGCGGGAGCGTGGGCTCTCGACCTTCATATCGGCCGGATGCATGAAAAGTTCCTTGTTTGTTCTTTTCCGACAGTATCAACAATCCGTCAATCCGCCAAGAACAAGGCGGCCCAAGTCCCTCGCTTACCTTGCCACGGCCCGATTCCGCACGCACATTGGGTTGGTGATGCACAGCATGACACAAGCCATATCCGCCGTTTCCCTCGCCATTGCCATGAGCATTGGGGCAGGCAGCGCGACGGCGCAAGATGATGCGCGGCTGTTTTTCGGCCGCGACGACCGCGTCTTCGTGACGCCGGCCGACATGCCCTGGTCAGCCGTCGGAAAACTGGTCTTCGACAGCGGCAGTCATTGCTCCGGCGCGCTGGTCAGCCCGCGCGTGGTTCTGACGGCCGCTCACTGCTTCTACCGCAACATGGACGGAACGGCGCCGCTGTTCGAGATGCCGTCCGGTTTTCGCGCCGGCCACCATAAGGAAGGGGCCAGCGCGGAGTCCGAAATCGTCTCGTTCTGGATCCCACCGGGCTACGATGCGGACCGGCGTGATGGCGCGACGATGGACAATGGCCGCGACTATGCCTTCGTCTTGTTGGATCAGCCGATCGGTGGCGAGGCCAACTACTTCCAAGTTCACACGGTAACCGAGGGCGAGTTGAACCTGGCGGCCGCGCGCGGCTGGGACGATATCAACCAGGCGGGTTACAGCGGCGATTACGAAGACCAACTGACGGCGCATATGGGCTGCGAGATCACCGGCTATACGGATCTCAACATTATCCGCCATATGTGCGATATCGTCCCTGGCGACAGCGGTTCGCCCTTGTTCATCGAGCGGGATGGCGGCTATGAGATTGTCGCGGTCAATTCGGCCATCTATTTTGGTCCGCGACCCTATAACATCGCCGTCGACAGCCGGGCCTTCGCCGGCGATCTGGAACGCTACATCGATCGATACGATCCAACTCGATAACACCGACCACCCCGCATTCCTGGTTACATCGCGGGGTAGCCGCGACGTGGCCGGCGACCATTGACGGCCGTGTTCTTGGACAAGTCATACAACGAGCGGGCATCGGACATTCTGGTGATCGGGCCGGCGTGGGTCGGCGACATGGTCATGGCGCAAAGCCTGTTCCATGCGCTGAAGCGCCGTTGGCCAAACCGCGCCATCGACGTCGTCGCGCCGGACGCGACCCGGCCATTGCTGGGCTTCATGCCGGAGGTCCGCGCCAGTATTGGCCTGAGGCTGGGGCATGGCGCGCTGGGCCTTGGCGCAAGGCGCAATATGGGGCGTGCGCTGCGCGACGCGGGCTATGGCACCGCGATCGTGCTGCCGCGATCTTGGAAGTCGGCGCTGGTGCCCTATTTCGCCGGCATTCCGGAGCGTATAGGCTATTGGGGCGAGGCGAGAATTCGCCTGTTGACCCATCCGCGCCGGCTCGACAAGCAAGCGCTGCCGCGCACCGTCGACAGGTTTGTCGCGCTGGCGGGCGATGCGGACGGGCGCCCGCCCGAGGTGGTCGCCCCCGCGCTGAAGGTCGATCCGTTCGACAGTAAGGCCGCGCTTGACCATCTGAACCTCACCGGCTCGATGGATCGCGTCATTGCGCTCTGCCCCGGCGCCGAATATGGCTCCGCGAAACGCTGGCCCGCGCACCATGCCGCCGCCTTCGCCAAACGGGCGAGCGCCGATGGCTGGGCGGTTTGGCTGATCGGCGGTCCCAACGATCAACCGATTGCCGACGCTATCATGTCCGATCTTGGAGACGGCGCCAATGTGATCAATCTGATCGGCCGAACCAGCCTGGTCGAGGCCGTTTCCCTGCTCGCCTGTGCACGTGTTGTCGTCAGCAACGACAGCGGCTTGATGCATGTGGCGGCGGCCCTAGGCCGGCCTCAAATAGCGCTCTTCGGCAGTTCAAGTGCCGCCCGAACGCCACCGCTGTCCGACAAGGCCCAGGTGCTGTCGCTCGATCTGCCCTGTCAGCCTTGCTTCAAAAGGGAATGCCCGCTGGGCCACCTGGACTGCCTCAACAAGCTGATGCCCGAGCAGGTGTTTCAGGCGCTGGAACGCGCATGAAGCTGTTGCTGATCAAGACCTCGTCGATCGGCGACATCGTCCATACCTTGCCCGCGCTGACGGATGCCGCGGACGCAATCCCCGAACTTGAAGTCGACTGGGTCGTCGAGGAGGCCTTCGCCGCGCTGCCGGCCTGGCATCCGGCTGTTCGTCGGGTGATACCGGTCGGCTTTCGACGGTGGCGCAAACGCCCGTTGGCGGGACTCGCCAGCGGCGCCCTGAGGCGGTTCAGAGGCGAGTTGAACCGGTCACGCCACGATGTGGTTCTGGACGCCCAGGGTCTGATGAAAAGCGCGGCCATCGCGCGTCTGGCGCGCGGCTCTCGCCATGGGCTCGACGCTGCGTCCATCCGCGAGAAGCCGGCGGCCCTGGCCTACCGCCATCGCCACCGAGTGCCCACCGATCTCCACGCCATCGATCGGCTGCGCCGCCTGTTCGCCGGCGCCCTCGACTACCCGATACCATCGGGCGACCCGGACTATGGTGTGAACCGGGACCGACTGCCACCCAGCGCCTTGGACGGCGATTATCTGGTCGCGCTGCACGGCACCCAATGGGTCAGCAAGCAGTGGCCCGTCGATCGCTGGCGCGGCTTGCTCAAGCGGGCAGGGGACGCCGGCCTCACTGTCGCGCTTCCGGCACTTGGCGATGAAGAAGTGGCCCGGGCCGCGGCGATCGGGACTGGTTTCGACAACGCCGCCTTGTTGCCACCGCTTGATCTTCCATCGATCGCCGGAACCCTGGCGCGGGCGACAGGCGTCGTTGCCGTCGATACCGGCTTCGCCCATCTGGCTGCCGCGTTCGGCACGCCCTGCGTGACGCTCTATGGGCCTACCAGCCCGATGCTGACGGGCACGGTCGGCAGCAATCAGGCCCATGTCGTATCACCGGCCAGAACCGGGCCAACTGCCGACCGTCGGCACAAGGACCGGCCTTCTGCGACCATGGCCCAACTCGACGAGGTGGAAGTCTGGCGGGTGTTGTCCACGGTGCTTGGCGATCGGGGTGGAGCGGCGCCTGCGAAGGGCAGCAACGCCAGGCCCGGTTGATGCTATGGTTGACGCTGCCATGATACACCGACTAAACGGATCGCCGCCCCGCGAAGTGGCGTCGATGCACCGCGCCGGAACCGTCCATGGAGGATGCCCGCATCCATGTCTGAACTGAAGACAGCCGTGATCGGTGCCGGCTATTTCGGCAGCCATCACGCGCGCAAATATGCGGGTCTGACGTCCGCCGATCTGGTCGCGGTTTGCGACGTCGACCAGGACAATGCTGAACGCCTAGCGGGCGAGTTGGGCTGTGAGGCGGTGACGGACCACCATGACCTCATTGGCCGGGTCGACGCCGTCAGCGTGGCCACGCCGACGGCCGCCCATTTCAGTGTCGCGAGCGATTTCATGAGGGCCGGCGTCCACGTGCTGGTCGAGAAGCCGCTTTGCAGTTCGCTCGATCAGGCCGACCGGCTGATCGAACTGGCACGGGAGAAGGGCGTGGTTCTTCAAGTCGGGCATCTGGAGCGCTTCAACCCGGCGGTTGCCGCGCTGGAGGGCCAGGTCAATCGGCCCGGCTTCATCGAGTGTCAGCGCATCTCGCCCTTCCGGGGCCGCGGCACCGACGTCAATGTCATTTTGGACATGATGATCCACGACATCGATCTGGTGCTGTCGCTGGTGAAGGCCCCGATTGAGTGGACCGACGCGGTCGGCGTCCCGGTGCTGAGCAACGAGGATGACATCGCCAGCGCACGCATCCGGTTTGCCAACGGCTGCGTCGCGTCGTTCACCGCCAGCCGGGTCAGTTGGAAGACACACCGATCCATGCGGATCTTTCAAGCTGACGCCTACATCGTCGCCGATCTGAACGACGCCAAGGTGTCGACGATTCGCAAAACCATGAACGCCGACGGTCAGCCAGAGCTCTCACAGCAAGAAGAGACGTTCGAGAGCGGCGACCCGCTCAATCTGGAGGTCGCCAGCTTCGTCGAAACGGTAACGTCCGGCGGGTCGCCCAAGGTCAGCGGGCATGCCGGCCGCGAGGCGTTGGCGGCCGCGCTCAAAATCAGCCGTCAGGTTGCCGACTGGACGGATCGACAGCGCGAGGCGAACCGAGCAGCCGAAGGATCTCGCTAGCCGCGCTGTCCGACGGTCGGCCTTCCGGCGGCGTCAGCAACGCCACCGCCTCCGCCAGCCCTTGACGCTGTTCCTGGGCCGCCGCCTCGTCGGTAAGCAGCGGG
>JBCBSH010000028.1:0-28826 GCA_039819285.1 Pseudomonadota bacterium | reverse complement strand
AAGGCGCCGATGGCGAAGCCAAAGACCATGGCGTAGAGTGTCTGGTAGAGATTGCCCCAGATGCTGCCGGACGAGAACCAGCGCCAGAGCTGGGCGGCAACCGCGTCGGGCGAACTGATGAAGAACCCGTCGATCAGCCAGCCGGACGCGATTTGCCAAAAGGCCAGAATGCCGATCCCGACGCCGATTTGGGCGATCAGCAGCATTCGGCGCCGCCGGGCAGCGCCCAACTCCTCCTCGATCACGGCGGCTGACTTGGCCGGCGGCGCGCCTTCGCCGCCATCGAACACGCCTTGGCTGATGCTCATAGCGCTTCTCCCTTGCTGATCTCCGGCGCCAGTTCCGCCCACAGGTCTTCATAAAGAGCCTGAAACGCGGGCTGGAACCGCACCGTGAAAATGTCCCGCGGCCGTTCCAACTCGATCGGCTGGATCAGCTTGATTTTGCCCGGCCGGCCGGAAAACACGATCACCCGGTCGGCCAGCGCGATGGCCTCCGCCAGATCGTGGGTGACGAAGACGATGGTCTTGCCGCTGTTGCGCCAGATCTTCAGAAGCTCCGCCTGCATGACCAGCTTCAACTGGGCGTCCAGCGCGCCGAACGGCTCGTCCATCAACAGCGTCGCGGGCTCATAGCTCAAAAGCTGGGCGAGGGCGGCGCGCTTGCGCATACCGCCCGATAGCTCGGTCGGGAAATGATGGCCGAAGCCGTCAAGCCCGACCAGCGCCAGCATCTGCTGCGCCACTTCGCGGCTCCGCCGACGTTCCACTCCGCGAAGTTGCAGCGGCAGGACGACGTTCTGGAACACGGTCCGCCAGGGCAGCAGGCTGTCGACCTGGGTCATATAGCCCACGGCCTGGTTGGGGCGGTCGATCGTGCGGCCGTCGTGAACCACCGTGCCGCCCGTCGGCAGCGCGATGCCGGCCATCATGTTCAACAGTGTGGTCTTGCCGCAGCCGGACGGGCCGACCATGGCGACGAACTCGCCGTCCTCGATCTCAAGATCGATGCCGGCGAGCGCCTGGACCTCGCGGCCGCGCGCGATGAACCGCTTTTCGACCTCGGTGACGACGATCGACACGTGACAGCCGGGCGATCGCGCGCTCCGCGTGGCTTTTCGGCTAGTTCAGGGACGCGACGGCTTCCTCCGCGATGCTGGGGTCGCAGGCATCCTGGAAGCTGAAATCCTCCGGCAGCGCCGGCTCGCCCAGGGTCTGGAAGCCGATATTCACGAACTGCTTGTTCAGCTCGAACTGGGCCTCGGTCGGCACTGGGCTGGTGGTGTAGATGCGCGAATTGTTGGCGAAGGCGACGTCGAACAGTTGGTCGTCCAGGCTGTCGAACCAACCGCGCGCCCAGTCGCGGAACACGTCCGGCTGGTCGTTGATCGCGCGCAGCGCCAGGGTCAACCCCTTCACGTAAGCCACCAGGTCGGACCGCCGTTCCTGGATCGCCTCGTCCAGCACCGCACAGCCGATATAGAAATAGTTCTCCAGCGCCGGCGGCGGATTGGTCGCCATGTTGAACAGGTAGGCTGTGCCGAACTGCTGGTTGGAGACGTCGGAGGTCGGCGAGGACAGGCAGAAGCCGTCGATAACCCCTTGCTCCACCGCTGCCAGAATGGCCGAACCGCCGCCCTGGATCGTGACCAGCTCGACATCCGTGTCCGGGTTGATGTCCACTGTCGAGAACAGATAGCGCAGCAGCGAATCCGGCGCCGCACCCGGGCCGGTGGTGCCCATGCGCAGGCCGCGCATCGCCTCGACCTTGTCCGCGACGGGCGAGCTTTCGTCCACGCCACGCTCGGCCAGAATCTCGGCATTGACCACGATGTTAGACGCGTACTTGTCGACCGTCGCGGCGATCAGCTTCACCGGCTGGTTCTGGATCTGCGCGCGGATCGACTGATCCGGCGTGCCCAGCACGACGTCGACGGCACCGCCGATGAGGGCCGGCACGTTCACGCCGCGCCCCGAGGCGTTGCTCTCCACCGTCACCCCGGCTTCTGCAAAATAGCCGCCGCCGGTGGCAAAGTCCTCTGCGGCCCAAAGCCACGATTTTGAGGTCGAACGCATCGTCGAAATGCCGATGTCCTGCGCCAATGCTCGGCCCGGCATGAATACCGACGCGGCCCCTTGCAGGCCGGCAACGCCGCCCAAGGCCAGGCCGGCCTTCAAGGCCGTGCGCCGGCGTATCCGTTGTTGGGCCAGTGCTTTAGCAACGGTTCGCTCAATCGTGCTCATGGATTCCCCCCTCCAGGCGATGATCGGAATTAAATGTTATAGATTTAATACATTTAAAGTCAATCACCCCGGTGGGTTTTGGCTAGTCGCGGCCGAAAAGATCGGCGCCGGCCATCAGGTCCTGGCGGATATGCTGCAGGTTCAGCCGTTCCTCATCGCGTTCGCGGAATTCGGCCAATGCACGCTCGCGATCTTCCTCGTCCACGCCCAGTGCCGCCAAGGCTTCGTCGGAAAAGCGGATTGCGGATTCGATGGTTTCGCGGATGTGGTAGGTGACGTCCGTGTCCATCATGCGCAGGCTGTCGACCCGGTCGTAGGAACGGGCGAAGAGTGCGGCTTGGGGGAACTCTTCACGGATCTGCGCGATGGCGGCGAAGCGGGCCTCCGGGCCGTCGATGCACAGCGCGATCAGATCCGCCTTGTCCGCGCCGGCGGCACGCAGCACGTCTGCACGCGCGACATCGCCGTAGTAGATGCGATAGCCGAACTGGCGCGCCGTTTCGATGCGGTCGGCGTCCTTGTCGATGGCCGTGAACCCGATCCGTTCGGCCGTCAGCACGCGTGCAAGAATCTGTCCGAACCGGCCGTAGCCGACCAGGATCACCCGTGGGTCGTTGTCCGCGAAATCCAACTCCGGCTCTTCTTCGTCGGCCTCCTTCGGCGTCAACGCCCGATCAATGACACCCACCAGGAACGGCGTTGCGGCCATGGACAGGGTTACCGTGGCGATCAGCACCGCAGAGGCCGTCGCGTCCAACAGGCCGCCGGTCGTCGCCGCCCCGAACAGCACGAAGGCGAACTCACCGCCGCCGGCCAAGAGGGCGCCGACCTTGGCCGCGACCCTGGTTTCCAGGCCGAACAGCAGCCGGCCGATGACAAAAATGATGGCCGCCTTGGCGATCATGAAGCAGGGCAGCAGGACCAGTACAATCCACCAGTTGGCCGCCAGCACGTTCAGGTCAATCGACATGCCCACGGCCACGAAGAACAGCGCCAGCAGGATTTCGCGATAGGGCTCGATGTCGGCTTCAAGCTGATGGCGATAGTTGGATTCCGCCAGCATCACGCCGGCCAGGAACGCGCCCATGGCCATGGACATGCCGACGCTGCGCATCAGCAAGGCCGCGCCCAGCACGATCAGCAAGGCGGTCGCGGCGAACACGTCGCGTGCCTCCAGCCTGGCCAGCAGGCGGAACAGGGGGGTCAGTACGAAGCGGCCGATCAGGATCAGCCCGACGATGGCGCCGATCACCGCAAGGATCGACTGCCACAGCGGCCATTCCTCTTCGCCAGCATTCATGTCGACCGGCGCCAGCAGGGTCACCAGGGCCAACAGCGGCACGATCGCCAGATCCTGAAACAGCAGGATGGAGAAGGACTTGCGGCCGGCGACCGTGTTGCGCTCGCCGCGCTCCCCCAAGACTGGAATGACGAACGCGGTCGACGACAGCGCCAAGCCGAGCCCGACGATGATCGCCTTAACTTCCGACAGGCCCAGCGCCCAAGCCACCAGCGCGCCTGCAGCACCGACAACGATTACCTCGGCCAGGCCTAGGCCGAAAATGTCCTTGCGCATGGCCCAGATCGTGCGCGGCTTCAGCTCCAGCCCGATCAGGAACAGCAGCATCACAACGCCCAGCTCGGAGAAGTGCAGCACCTCTTCCGCCGCCGGGATCAGGCCCAGCACGAACGGTCCGATCAGAACACCGGCGATCAGATAACCGACGATCGAGCCCAGCTTGAGCATGCGCGCCAGCGGCACGGCCGCGACCGCCGCCACCAATATGATGACCGCGCCGGTCAGCAGGTCCGGGCCGTCGCTGGCGTGTGCTTCCATGGCTCAGATCATCTTTCGGGCAGGGGGATGAACTCGTGGTCGTCCGGCACGCGCTCAAACCGGCCTTGGCGCCAGTCCTCCTTGGCCGCCTCGATCCGCTCGCAAGAGGACGAGACGAAGTTCCACCACATGTGTCTCGGGCCGTCCAGCGGCTCGCCGCCCAGCACCATGATGCGGGCCGGCTCCGGCGCCGTACCGATGATCTCGGCGCCCGGCTTAAACACGATCATGGCGCCTGGTTCGTAGCGCTCGCCGTCGGCAATCAAGGCGCCGCTCACTACGTAGACTGCCCGATCCTCCATGTCGGCCGGGATCTTTAGCCGCGCACCCGCCGCCATCTGGACGTCGGCGTAGATGGTTTCGGATTGCGTTTCGACGGGCGAAGTCTTGCCGAAGACCGATCCAAGAATGATCCTGCCACTCAGGCCGTCGCCTTCGAGTGTCGGCAGGTCGCCGGCACCGTGATGGGAGAAGTCCGGTGCCATCTCCTCCCGTGCCTTCGGCAGCGCGATCCAGGTCTGGATGCCGAACAGTTCGCCACCGGGTGTGTTGTGCGCCTGTGATGTCCGTTCCGAATGCACAATGCCTTGGCCAGCGGTCATCCAGTTGACGGCGCCCGGCTCGATTTCCTGCACCGTGCCCAGACTGTCGCGATGCATGATCGAGCCTGAGAAGAGATAGGTCACCGTCGCCAGGCCGATGTGGGGGTGTGGTCGGACTTCCAGGCCGTTGCCGTTCAACAGTTCGACGGGGCCCATCTGGTCGAAAAAGACAAACGGACCGACGGTTTTGCGCTTTGACGAGGGCAGGGCGCGCCGCACCTCGAAGCCGCCAAGGTCGCGCGCCCTTGGCACGATGACCGTTTCGATACCTTGCGGAAGGCCGTCCATTCCGCATTCCGGCTCTTGTGCTTTCTGCCAACTCATCTTACGCCGCTCCCGTCGATCATATCCGTTGCCGGGTGCCAGAGAGATGTTGCGGCCTTTGGCAAGGTCAACGGCGCATCATGGGCCACGGGCCCGCGATGTCGACGAGAAAAAGGGCGCTGTCGTTGGTGTGACAGCGCCCTCAATCAAGGTTTTGGGGGGTTAGCGGCCGGATCACGGCCGTTTGGGGTCAGTGAGCAGCGCTTGTGGATGCGGAACCGCCAATGGGACGGCGCGCAATCCAGCGGCCAATCCGCACAAACAACGCACGCATGGCTTTTGCTTGCTCGCGCCGGGCTATCCGTTCGGCTTCGTGCTGACTGACGATGTTGTCGGCCAAGTTCATGTCCACTCCTTCCCGGACCTATCCTAAGTCCGATTACGGAGTTGAAGTTAGGCGGGCGAACCCGTTAGCCGAAGCGACGATGCTGCAACGCAGCAATGAGCTTTCTGGGTGTCTCGTGTTTCTAGAGTGATGAGACCTGCCATGTCTCGTTGATCGGCGTGCCGGCCGCGCGGATGACCTTGGCGATGGGGCAGAACTTGGCGAGATCGGACTTGATCTTTTCCATCTGCTCCGCCGTCGCGTCCGTCTTCAACGCGATGGTCATGTTGATCTCCGGGAACGGTACAGCAATTTCGTCCTGCAGCGAGGCGCCGGTGCGATCGAACAGGGCCTTCAGGTCGATGGTCATGTCCTCGATCTTGACGCCCATGCCCTCGGCAATACGGCTGGTGATGACGTTGGTGCAGCCCATCAGGGACGACATCAGCGTTTCGGTCGGCGTCAGGCCCTTGTTGGTGCCGTGCCGCTCCGGCGGTTCGTCGACGATGCTCTCCAAGTCACGCACGCTGATATCGGTCCTTGCATGGCTTTTGGCTTCTGCTGACATGCGCATCGTGGTGACGGCTTTTTGCTTGATTTTCATGGCGTTATTCCTCGGAAACTGGCTTCGGTCGAGCCCTGCTGGGTGCATCGCCTTGCAAGTTATCAAATGATAGATAAGATGAAAACGTCGCTTTGGCGGCCAACGAACAAAGGCACGTGATCACGGGGCGGAACGTCATGACCAAAGGCCGATGAAGGCCCCCGACTTCGACTATCTGCGCGCGGAGAGCCTGGACCAGGCGCTTGATCTGCTCGCCCAACATGGCGAGGACGCGCGGCTGTTGGCCGGCGGTCAAAGCCTGATGGCGACGCTCAACCTGCGCCTTTCTGCTCCGACCGTTCTGATTGACCTCAACCACGTGCCGAACCTTGCCGGCATCACCGAGACGGAAACCACGATCCGCATCGGGGCGATGACACGCCATGTTGCGGTCGAACGGTCGCCAATCATCGCCCGCTATCTGCCATTGATCGCCGCCGCCATGCCGCATATCGCCCATGCCGCGATCCGCAATCGCGGCACGATTGGCGGCAGCCTGGCGCTCGCCGATCCGGCCGCCGAAATGCCGGCCTGTGCGCTCGCCCTGCGGGCGGTTCTCGAAATCGCTGGACCGAACGGCCGACGCAGGGTTGCGGCCGCCGATTTCTTTCGCGGGCTTTTCGAGACCGATCTGGCGCCCGATGAGATCTTGGTCGCGATCGAGTATCCCAAGGCGCCTGGGGGCGCGCGCTGGGGCTTCCAGGAACTGGCGCGTCGCCACGGCGACTACGCGATGGTTGGCCTCGCCGCTATGGTCGAGGGCGACCCGACCTTTGGCGCCGCCCGTCTCGCCTATTTCGCGGTCGAGGATCGGCCGGTTCTGGCGCATTCGGCTGCCTCCAAGCTGGTCGGTCGGGCGCTCGACGATGCCGCTATCGCGGCCGCCGAAGACGCGCTTGACGCAGATCTCGATCCCCATGGCGACCTGCATGCCGATGCCGCGACCAAGCGCCATTTGGCCCGGGTTCTCACCGGCCGCGTTCTCGGCGATTTGAGGATGGTTTAGCCCATGGTCGCTCCTGTCGACATCAGCCTCACGGTAAACGGCGAGCCTGTAGAAGAACGCGTGCCGGCGCGGCTGAGCCTCGTCGATTTCCTGCGCACACGGCTTGGCCTGACCGGCAGCCATGTCGGCTGTGAGCACGGCGTCTGTGGCGCCTGCACAGTGCGACTGGACGGCGCTATCGTACGCGGCTGCCTGACCTTGGCCGTGCAAGCCGACGGTGCCGTGGTCGAGACCATTGAGGGCGTCTCCGACACAGGCGATATCGCGGATTTGCAACAGGCGTTCGTGCAGCACGCCGCCCTTCAATGCGGCTTCTGTACCCCGGCAATGCTGCTGACGGCCGCCGAACTGATCGCGAACCATCCTGACGTCGACCGGGAGGAGATCCGCGCCTTCATCTCCGGCAATTACTGCCGCTGCACTGGCTATCAGGCGATCGTCGACGCGGTCGAGCACGTGCTCGCGTCCCGCCGAGAGGGGGCGGGGACATGACCGACGCTAATCGCCCGCTGTCGGTCTTCGATCGGCCGAACAGCTATGTCGGCAAGACCGTGCCGCGACCGAACGCCAAACGCCTGGTCCAGGGAAGGGGCCGGTTCGTCGATGACATGGTCTTGCCGCGCATGCTGCATGCCGCCTTCGTGCGGTCGCCCTATGCGCACGCGACCATCCGGTCGGTCGATGCAAGCGCAGCCAAAGACGTGTCGGGCGTCGTCGCGGTCTTCGACGGGCACCGGATGCAGGCGCTGTGCGAGCCCTGGGTCGGCACGCTGAAGCATCTGGCCGGGCTGCGCTCCCCACCGCAATACCCGCTGGCGGTCGATGTGGCCCGCTGGCAAGGCGAGCCGGTGGCAATGGTCGTGGCGACCAGCCGGGCAGTGGCAGAGGATGCCTGCGAACTGATCGACGTCGACTATGACGAGTTGGCGGCGGTTGCCGATGCGGAAACCGCGCTCAACCCGGACACCCCGCTGGTCCACCCCGATTTCGACAGCAATCTTGCCTGGTCACGCACCGTCGATGCCGGCGACGTGGATGGCGTTTTTGCTGATCCCGATGCCACGGTGGTCGAAGAGACCTTCCATTTCGGCCGCCACACGGGCGTGACGCTTGAGGCGCGCGCGACGTTGGCCGACTACGACCCGGCCGCCGATCAGCTCACCGTCTACTATTCGGGCCAGGCGCCGCACATGGTCCAGGCGGTCCTGGCCCGTCATGTCGGCGTGCCGGAGCCGAACATCCGCGTGATCTCCCAGGATGTTGGCGGCTCCTTCGGCATCAAGATCCACACCTATGGCGACGACATGGCCACCGTGCTGGCCGCCAAGGCCCTGCGGCGGCCGGTGAAATTTGTCGCCGACCGGCTGGAAAGCTTCGTTAGCGACATTCACGCCCGCGACCATCGCGTGCGCGGCCGCCTGGCAGTCACGAAGGACGGCAAGATCACAGGCCTGGAAATCGACGATCGCACCGGCGTCGGCCCGTTCAGCGCCTATCCGCGCACCTCGGCGATCGAGGCCAACCAGGTCCTGAACCTGACCGGCGGCCCCTACGCGATCGAGAACTACCGCGCGCGCGGCGAGGTCGTGTTCCAGAACAAATGCATGATGTCGCAGTACCGTGCCGTGGGCCATCCAATCGCCTGCGCCGTGGCCGAGGGCCTGATCGAAAAGGCAGCCGATGCGGTCGGGCTGGATTCGGTGGAGATCCGGCGCCGCAA
The DNA here is from genome assembly GCA_039819285.1 of Pseudomonadota bacterium. Classification (GTDB taxonomy): domain Bacteria; phylum Pseudomonadota; class Alphaproteobacteria; order DSM-16000; family Inquilinaceae; genus JANQGH01. The sequence goes on along the minus strand of JBCBSH010000028.1, from coordinate 20,165 downwards.
CGTCATCCCGGACGATGGCTATCCGTGCAGTTCCGCCTCCGGCCTGAAATTCGCCGACCTGTCGCATGAGGCGGCGCTGGATCGGCTCGTCGACCTGATTGATCTCGACCGCTTGCGGCGCGAACAGTCGGAGTTGCGTGCCAAGGGCGTCTATCGCGGCATCGGCATCGCGCAGTTCATCGAGCTGACCAATCCCAGCCCGATGTTCTACGGCATCGGCGGCGCGCCGATCGCGGCCCAGGACGGGGCGACGGTGAGGCTGGACCCTTCGGGCGCGATCCATGTCGCCACCAGCGTGACCGAGCAGGGCCAGGGCACCGATACGGTGATGGCCCAGGTCGCGGCCACCGCCTTTGGCGTCTCGCTTGACCAGGTGCGGGTGACGACCGGCGACACGGGCGCGGTGCCTTATGGCGGCGGCACCTGGGGCTCGCGCGGCGCCGGCATTGGCGGCGAGGCGGTCTATCAGGCGGGAAGGGCCTTGCGGGACAATGTGCTGGCCACCGCCGCCGCGATCTTGCAGTCGTCAGCCGAGGACTTGGACATCGCCGACGGCACGGTGGTCGATGCCAGCGGCGGTGCGGAACGCATCGCGCTCAGCGAGCTGGCCAAGATGGTCTATTACCGAGGCACCGAACTGCCGAGCGATCTGCAGCCGGAACTTGTCGCGACGCGTCATTTCCGGGTGACCGACTATCCGTTCGTCTTCACCAATGGCTGTCAGGCGTCCTATCTGGAGGTCGACCCCGACACCGGCTTCGTCCGTCTTCTGGACCATTGGGTGGTCGAGGATTGCGGCCGGGTTATCAACCCCCAGCTTGTGGACGAGCAGATTCGCGGCGGCGTTGTCCAGGGCATCGGCGGCGCGCTGTTCGAAGAGTGTCTCTATTCGGAAGACGGCCAGATGCTGAATGCCAACATGGCCGATTATCTGGTGCCAATGGCGGCCGAAATGCCGGATATCACCGTCGCCCATATCGAAACCCCGACCTCGACCTCGGCACTGGGGGCCAAGGGCGCGGGTGAGGCGGGCACGGCCGGCGCACCGGCGGCGGTGATGAACGCCATCAACGACGCGCTGAAACCGCTCGGCGCCAAGCCCCTGACAACCCATCCGATGACGCCTCAACGCATCCTGAGGGCCCTCGGCAGGGTTTAGTCCGCCGTCACCAGAGAGCCGTCGTCGCCGACTTTCAGTCCGGTTTCCGCGGCCTGCTTCAGGATCTTGGGCGCCCAGGCGACCTGGCCGCCATCTGGCGCGTCCGGCCGCGAGCCGATGATGGCGACCAGATGGGCGAAGCTGTCGCCGGCATTGCGAAAGCCGCGCATGACGCCGGTGGGTACGGAGATGCAGTCGAACGCCTGTAACGTCACCTCGTGCTCGCCCTCATCGCCCCAATAGACGGTCCAGCGGCCGCTTAACGGGATGAACACCTCAACGGTCTCATGGGCGTGCAGCGCCGCACCCTTGCCGGGCTCGGCGCCGACGTAAGTGACATTGAAGCCTTCGGCGTTGGGAATGGCCGGCGCCAGGTCCGGGTCCTCGGTCACGCCGCGGCCGATGACATTGTAGATGTCCCGTTCGTACTCCGCGATCCGCGTGTCGACGAAGGCCTGCTTGCTGGGCGTTAGGTCCTCGAAGCGGGCGATCCGCCCTTCCATCTCCGCCGGCGATACGTCTTTCAGGTCCATGGTGTGCTCCCCCTAGGTTGGCGCTGACGCCTTACGCGCGAGGCCCGTGGCTGTCGGTAAAGGCGACACGGATGGCGGTATTGGTAAGCGCGCTGACGATCTCCGGCCTGAGATAGACGAGCGTCAGGTTGGCGCGCTTGATCCCAAGCTGGCTGAGCTTGCCGCGACAGCCATGCCATTGCGGGGCGTCCGGTTCCGCCGAGGCGACCCGAACCGCGTAAAAGCCTTCGGCCGGCGCAATCACGTCGCCCAGCGCCAAGATCAGCGTGCCGTCGCCCGGCGCCACACAAAAGCCCTCAACCTCCCACCAGCGGCCCAGCAGAGCGGCGGCGTCGCGCACCTTGCCCTCCGAAATCAACTGGCGCACCAGCGACGACCCGGCCGTGGTGCCTCGGATGGCGATCGGCGGCAGGCCGGTTACCTCGAAACCGTGTTCGCCACCCGCCTCGCGCAGGGTTTCCAGCGATCCTGCCCGTTTGGCCCCGAACCGGAAATCCGCGCCGACCACGATGCGCCGACAGGCCAGGCCTTCGACCAGTATGTCGGCGATGAACTCCTCCGCGCTTTGGTTGATCAGCCGGATGTCGAAGGGCAGGGTGACCAGCGCGTCGACGCCCAGTGCCGCCATCCGGCGCGCGCGGCCCGCCGCATTGTCGATGCGGAAGGGCGGCGCATCGGGCTTGAAGACGCGAGTCGGATGCGGCTCGAAGGTCATGACGACAAGCGGGATGTTCAGATCCTGGGCCTGCTGTGCGGCCTCGGCGATCAGCGCCTGGTGGCCGCGATGCACACCGTCGAACTTGCCGATCACCACCACGCCGCCACGAAAGCGCGGGTCAAGTCTGCTCGGGTGATCTGCCTGGGCCATGCCGGCGGCCCCGAACCGGTTCGATCGCCAGCCAGGCGGAAACCGGTAAGCGTCGGCCATGGGCACGAAACTGTCGGTCCAGCCGAGCGCCAACAGGGAGGGGTCCATGACCGCCTCATTGCCTGCCGCGTTCGGCTCGCCTTGCCGCCAGTCGGTGAAACCGGCGAACATCTCTTCGTTGCTGTACGTAACCGGTTCGTCCTCCGGCCCGGTCTGGTCCGGTCCGGGGACGACGGTGCGCATCCACGGCATCGGCGCTATCGGCCCGACGAGGGGCTCGCCCGTCAGTTATCAGTTGATAAATTGTAGCGCTTGGCAGTGCCTCGCGTCAATCGGCGGCCGTCTCGTCCACTGTCTCGTCTATAAGGCGCCGCGCGACGGCGCCCGCACCCTCAAGCATGACCGCCACATTGGTCTCGATGATTTCGGCAAGCGGCGTCTTCACGTCGATGCCATAGACGTAACGCCTTATGCCGTAATAGAAAATGCCGCTTTGCGCGTTCCAGGCGATCTCCAGTTCAAGCGGCTGCATCGGCAGGACATCCGTGTCCGGTAGGCGCTTTTCGGCTCGCATCTCGGCGACGATCGGGGCCAGCAGATGTTCCTCGACATGGGCAATATAGCGCTCGTTGATGGGCTGCCCGTGCAGGCCGGAGAACATGTAGATGCGCATCCAGTCGCGGGTGAAGATGGCCTCGGTGTAAAGCGTGTAGAACCGGATCAGCCGGTCGCGCAGATTGATCGACCGGTCGGTGATCAGGTCCCGCCACCCAGGGTCCCACCGGCTGAGATAGACCTCTTCATAGACCCGCTCAATCAGGTCCGCCTTGGTCGGAAAGTAGCGGTAGAGCAGGGGCTGGGTGACGCCGATCCGCTTGGCCAGCTCGCGGGTCTGGCCGCTGAACCCTCGCTCGGCGAAAAACGATATGGCCTCTTGCAGGATATGCCGTTCGCGTTCCGCCCGGCTGAGCCGGCCTGCCCGTTGCGGTGCCGCGTCCATCGGGAATAGGGCGCCGTTTAGGCCTCAATCCAGTCATCGCCGACCCTCAACCGATGGTCGACGGTGTTGGATTGAGCCAAGGTCTGCTCGATGAAGCAGCCTTTCTTGGCGGCCGCGATCAGGCGCAGTTGATCATCGACGGATGCGGTGGTGTCGAGGTCGATGTCCAGCGAAAAGCCGACCGGCGCGGTAACGTATGGGTCACGACCGACCTGCTCGCCGCGCCAATGCAGACGGGCGGCCACCTTCACGCCGTCCAACGGAATGCGCAGACGTTTCGCGAACGCCCGGATCTGGGTCATGATGCATCCGGCCAGTCCGGCGGTGAAATAGGCCAGGGGCGGCGGCGCGGAGCTTTCGCCGCCATGGAACGGGCCTTCGTCGGTCGCCATTTCGAAGCTTTCGACGAAGGGTTCGACCATGCGCACGGCGATGTCGTTACGCATCTTGCCGGTCGACCGAGCCTCACAGTCGAAAACGACCTCGAAATGCTTGATATCGCTGCTGTCCGGCATGTTCGCTTCCCGTCTGTTCAGTCAACCAAGGCGCAATAACGACCGCGATGGAACACCAGCGGCTTCTTGTGCCAATGGTGATAGCGCTCGACCCGGCCGATCATCACCACATGGTCGCCGCCATAATAATTGTACTCGTTGCGGCATTCGAACCGCGCGGCAACACCGTCCAGAAGCGGGACGCCGCCCAGCCCTTCCTCGACCTCGAGGTCGGCGAACTTGTTCTCCGACGGGCGGGCGAACTGGTTCGACAGTTGGGTCTGGTCGGCCGCCAGCACGTGGACGGCGAAATAGTTGTTCTCGCGAAAGGCCGCCAGGCTGGGCGCGAACATCGAAATGCTCCAGACGATCAGCGGCGGGTCGAGCGAGACGGAGTTGAACGAGTTGGCGGTCATGCCGGCCAGAGTACCGTCGGCCCCGCGCGTCGTGATCACGGTGACGCCGGTGACGAAGTTGCCCAGCGCCGTGCGGAAATCATGCGGATCGATCTCGGGCCGATCCATGGTGAGGGGCGGGGCCGGCTTGGCGTCCGTTGCCATGGGTCCTCCTCGTCCTGCAGCGTGGTGAGCGTTGCCGCCTACAATGTCGGGTTATCTGGCGAATGCCCCATGGCCACGCGACCATAGGCCGTGCCCGCCATGTCCATGTTGAAGGCGATATGGGCGTTCACCGCATGGACGTCGCGGAAGGCACGTTGGACCGGGTTGCGGTTGTAGAGGCCTCCCGCGCCGCTGACACCGGCGATCAGGTCCACCGCCTTGGTACACAGGCCGACCGAGAAGGCGCCGTCGCGCCGATAGGACACCTTGCGTTCGATGTCGGGCACGGTTCCCTCCGCGACCATCGCCGTCGCCTCGGCGCAGCAATTCTGCATCATCAGCCGCGCGCCCTGGGCCGCCGCGCTGGCCTCCGCCACCTTGATCTGCACGGCCTGAAAATCACCCACCTTGGCGCCGGTATAGTTGGTCACCCGCGACCGCGCCGCATCGACATAATCGCCGACGATCCCTTCCGCGATGCCCAGCGCGACCCCGCTCAGCACGAACGGGAACAGCGCGAACACCGGCAGGCGATAGACCACCGCCGGATTGGCCGCTGACCCCGGCGTCGCGCCGCCCTTGGTATCGGCAACGGCCAGGGTCCGGTGCTCCGGAACGAATACCTCGCTCGCTTTGACGTCCTTGCTGCCGGTACCGCGCAGGCCGGCGGCAAACCAGGTGTCGATGATCTCGTAGTCGTTCTTGTGCAACAGGAAGACACGGTACTCGTGCGGCTCCTCCGGGTCCTCCTCGGACACCACGCCGGCCAGCATGTTCCAATCGGAGTTATCGACGCCACTGGAAAACGGCCATTTGCCGGTAATCACATAGCCACCCGGGGCCCGCCTGGCCCGCCCGGCCGGAAAGATGAACGAGGACGCGATCAGCGTGTCCGGGTTCGCGGTCCAGACCTCGTCCTGTGCCTGTTTGGGAAACATGGCCATCATCCAGTGGTGGCTGGCCAGATTGGTCAGGTTCCAGGCGCTGGAGGCGCATCCTCTGGCGATCATCGCCCCGGCATCGACGAGAATGTCATAGTCAAGCTCGCTGCCGCCGACCCGTTCGGGCTGCAGCATCCGGAAAAGTCCGCTGTCGTGAAACGCCTTTTCGGTCTCGTCGGGCAGGCGCCGCAACTCCTCGGTCGCGTCCGCCCGCTCGCGCAGGACCGGCACCAGTTCCTCGGCCCGGCCAAGAAGTTCGGCACGGGACGGGGCGCTGCTGTCGCTGGGGTGAAGGGAAACGGCCATGACGATCTCCTCGTCCGCTGGTGGCCGGCTACTCGCCCGCCGGAAAGTTCAACTCGACGGTGACGTTGTTGGGATCCGTAATGAAAAGCTGCTGCACCGGCGACCCCGGCACGTGGCGGTGACGCATGGGAATGCCGACTGCCTCCAGCCGTGCCCGAAAGCCTGCCATATCGTCGGCCAGAAAGGCGATGTGGTCGATACAGCCGCTCCCGCCGTCGCCGCTTTCCTTAGCGTCAAGATAGTCCTTGCCTTCGGTGTCCAGCTGCTTGGCCGCCAGATGCACGCACGGGCTGTCGCCCAGATACATCCAGTAGCCGGGAAACGGAAAATCCGGCCGCCAGCCGACGCTAAGGCCAACCACGTCGGCGAAGAAATCCTTCGTCGCCTCCAGATCGTCAGCCATGATCAGGACATGTTCGAAGCGTGATACCGACATCGACGCTGCTCCTTATTTATCAGTTGATAACTTAGCATTCCGTGACACGGTGGTGCAAGCGTTTTCGCTTATGTGGATGATCTTACCCAATTGCCTTGGACAGGGCACTCGGCACACCAGCCAGAAACCGATCGATCGCCGCCCTTAGAATGTCGTCCGGCTCCGCATGCAGGGTCAGGTCGTAGATGTCGCGCCGTGCGGTCAGGTAGAACAGCCCGCCATGCAGGGCCCAGGCGATCTCGCGCTCGCGATCGGTCAAGGGAACGTGGGCAGGCGGCGGCAGGCCATGCGTCGCCCGCACGCCCTCGCAGATCTTGTCGATGATCCGGTCCTGGACCAGTTGCATGAAGTCATGGGCGCTCTTGGCGTCGCGATCGGCCAGCAGGTTGAACATAAACAGCCGGCTCCAGTCATAGCGGAAGACGTAGGCCGCATAAGAGCTGTAGAAGTCGAACAGCCGATCCGCCAGGTTCCAGCCTGGGTCGGTCGCGGGGTCGCCCAACCAGTGGTTCCATTCGGCGCGCCAGCGATTGACGAACAGCTCGCCATAGACCGCGTCGACCAGATCCTCCTTCGACGGAAAATACTTGTAAAGTAAGGGCTGGGTGATGCCGATGCGCTGGGCCAGGTCGCGCGTATTCCCTTCCAGCCCGACCTCGGCGAAATAGTCGATTGCCGCGGCCACGATCTGGCCGACCCGTTCGTCCGACGGCAGGCGTCGCCCGGCGGGCACAGGCGTGATCCGCGTGCGCTTGGTGCGCCGTTCGGTGCTGGCCTCTGTCTCGGAAACGGGGCGGCGGGACATGTCGACGGTCAGCCTTGCGAGGAGCGGGCTTTCTTATACCAGTCCAGAATCTGCTCGCCTGTCCAGAACAGGACGCCCGGCCGGTCGGCGATATGGCTCAGCAGTTGGTCGAGATAGCGGATGCGGTGGGGCACGCCGGTCAGGTAGGGATGCAGGCTGATCGACATGACCCGCGTGATCGTGTCGCTTTCCGCATACAGTTGCTCAAATTGGTCGACGCCGCGCCGATACAGCATGTCGGAGGCGTGGTTCTGCAGTGCATGGACCGCGATATCGTTGGTCTCGACGGTATAGGGGATCGAGACCATCGGCCCGGCGCTGGTAGCGATCTCAACGGGCTGGTCGTCCAGAACCCAGTCCGCGACATACTCCACGCCTTCCTCGCGTAGGATGTCGATCGTCTCGAATGTCTCGGTCAGGCCCGGGCTTTCCCAGCCCCGTGGCGGCTTGCCGGAAAAGGCCTCGATCGCGTCCAGGGCCTTGCGGATTTCCAAACGCTGGTCGTCCAGCCGATGCATTGGCCCCTGGACATGGCCATGGCCCATCAGCTCCCACCCGGCCTCCAGCCCGGCGCTCACCGCGCGGGGATAGGTGTCGCAAACCCGGCCGTTCATGGCCAAGGTGGCGCGCACGTCATGGCGCTGTAGCACGTCGAGGAAACGCCAGAAGCCGACCCGCATGCCGTATTCGTGCCAGGCCCAGTTCGGCAGGTCCGGCAGCAAGGGCTGGCCCATCGGGGGCGGCAACACCGTGCGCGGCATCGGGCCGCCGATGTCCCAATCCTCGATATTGACGATGACCCAGACGATCAAGCGCGCGCCGTCGGGCAAGGGCAGCGGCGGTCGATCGACGATCGCGGAGTAGGGGACGCGCTCCCGCGGCGTTTTCATCCGCCTGCAGCTAAGCCAGTTTGAGGAAGGGTGCGATTGCGGCGTTGAACGCTTCCGGATTCTCCCAATTGGCGATGTGCGCGGCGGGGTCGATCTCCGCATAGAGTCCGCCCGGCGTCGCCTCGGCCATCGCCGCCATCACCTCGGCCGGCGCGCCCAAATCCTGCTTGCCGACCACGTACAGCGCTGGCACCGTCAATGTCGGCAGCAGGCGCAGATAGTCGAGCCGCCTGATCGCCTCCGCACATCCGACATAGCCCTCGTCGCTGGTGCCGGAGATCATTGCACCGGCCTTGATGACGGCCTTCGGTGCCTCAGCGCGAAACGCCGCGTTGAACCAACGGTCCAGGGTTCCGTCGACCAGGGCGGCCGTGCCCTTCTCGCGGACCACGGCGATCCGGTCCACCCAGCTTTGCACGAAGGGCGGCGGGGCGTCGGCGCGGGCGTCGCAACAGACCAGCCGGTCGATCCGCTCGCTGTGCTCAAGCGCCAAGCCCAGGCCGGTCATGCCGCCCATCGACAAGCCCATGAAACTGCAGCGCGCGATGTCGAAATGATCCAAGAGCCCGACGATGTCGCCGATCAGGTCGTCGAAACTGTACGGCGCCGGCGGGGCCGCGCTCGCGCCATGTCCGCGACTGTCATGGCGCAGGACGCGATACCTGGCGGTCAGCAGGTCCATCTGCGGGTCCCACATCGCGTGGGTCGCTGCCAGCGAGTTGCTTAGCACCAGCCACGGCCCGTCCTCCGGGCCGTCGATCTGTGTCCAAAGCTGGGTACCGTTCGTCTCGACCAGCATTTTGTCAACTCACTCCGCGGCGGCGGCGCTCGACGTGCCGATCGCCGCATTGACCGCCGGCATCACTTTCTCGGCCATCAGCTCCATCGAGCGCCGGCCCAACTGCTTGTCTACCCAGTCGTGCCCGCAATAAAGCAGCGTGCCGAAATCGCCGACTTCCTCTCGGAAGGCCAGCAGCTCGTCCGTCACCTTCTCCGGCGTGCCGTAGATGACGAGATTGTCCAAAACGTAATCCAGCGTAACGGCTTCGTCCGGCATGTTGCGGTCACGCTTGAACAATTCCGGCCGCCCATTGGCCACCAGTTTGGTGACAAGTTGGTTGAAGTAATGGACGTAAGGGCTTCCAGATCCACGCGCATATTCCCGCGCGGTCGCCTCGTCTTCGGCGACGAAGATGCTCTTGGCCACACGCCAGTTGGCCGGGTCCGCCGGCCGTCCGCCTTGCTCGCAGCCCTCGACATATTTCGGCCAATGGCTGGCCACCCAGGGCGGCATCAGGAAGTTGGCCGAGATCGGCTCCCACCCACGCGCTGCGGCCGAAACCACGCCTTTGGAGAAGGGCGCGACGGCGGTCACGATGATCGGTGGATGGGGCTGCTGGTAGGGCTTCGCGATGATGCCCTGGCCGATATCCAGCATCATCGTGCGCTCGGTCGAGATGTTCCAGTATTTGCCCTCGATGTTGTAGGGCGCCTCGCCGTCCCAGATGGCCAGCACCTGGTTGATGCACTCCACGAACATCTCCGTCCGGTTGGCGTCCAAATTGCCGAAGACCTCGGCGTCGGACAGCAGCCCGCCCGGGCTAATGCCGAACAGCAGCCGGCCCTCCATCAGATGGTCCAGCATGGCGATCTGGGCGGCGATCGCGGCCGGGTGGCCGTTGGGCATGTTGATCGTGCCCGTGCCCAGCTTGATGTCCTTGGTCTCGTTGATCAGGGTCGCCAGGAAGATGGCGCACGACGTGATGGTCTCCGCCTTATCGGTTACGTGCTCGCCGATATAGGCCTCCGAAAAGCCCAGCCGGTCAGCCAGAATAACGGCCTCGCGATCCTCCTGCAGGGTTTCGGTGTAGTTCCGATCCACCGGGTGGATCGGCATCGTGAAGTAGCCGATCTTCATGCGCTCACGTCTCCGTCGAAAACGCGCCGGCCGATGGTGTGGGCCATCGGCCGGCGGCGCGATTAGTCCTCAAGCGAGTAGGGATACGGCCATTCGTGGCCGCTCTCCGTCACGACGTCCAGATAGGTGCCCATCACCTCCGTGCCCGGCATGTCACGCCCGTCGGCATCGGCCGCTTGCTGTCGTGGGAAGTCGGCCAGCGAGGCGGCCCAATCTGTGCGCACCGCCGGGTCCAGCGTGCGGATCGTGGCACCCTCCTCTTCGAGACCGGAAAGCCCGATGGCCTGGCGTTCGTCGAGCGCATCGCCCGACACGTCCTCGTAGCCGCGCCCGACCTCCACGATGATCTGCTGCACATCCTCCGGCAGCCGATTGAACGTATCGGTGTTGATGGTCAGGCCGTTCACCGGCATCGCGCCGAAACCGATCAAGGTGTAGTACGGCGCAGGCTCGTGGAAGCGGAAGCCCAGATAGGCTGACGGGAACATCAGCCAGCCGTCGTAAACACCTGTCTGCAGGGACAGATACCCGTCAGGCAGTGTCGACTGTACGGGCACTGCGCCGGCGAATTCCAACCACGGCAGGTTCGGCCCCGCGCCACCGACCTTTTCGCCTTCAAGATCGGCGATGGTCTCCCATTCAAATGTCGTGCCCAGATGGTAGTTGTCCCAGCCGCTGAGGCCGAGCAGGATTTGGTTGTAGTCTTCCTCGAAAGTTTCGCTCAGCCAGGGGTGCTGGTCGTAGACCTCGCGCACCAAATCCATGGCCTCGTCGGATTCCTGCGGGCCGAAGGGCGCGTAGTAGGGGAAGTTGTGAAGAAACAGCTTGGCTGGCTCAAAGCAAAAGCAATAGGCGCCGATGTCCAACAGACCGCTCTCGACAGCCTCCAGCGTCTCGGCGACGCCGGCGATCGACCCGCCATAGGCCTCGACAAACTCGATCGTGTGATCGGTTTCCTCGGCCACCCGCCGTTCCACTTCTGGCACGAAGTAGTCGGCCACGACCGCGACGTAAACCGCCGGTCCGTTTGGATGGCCGGAACCGACGCGAAGCGTGAAGTCGTCAGCGCTGGCCGCTGTCGTAATGCCGACGGTCAGCGCCAAGGCCGCGCCGCCAAGCGCGGACGAAGTCATGAATGTATCAAGGCGTTTCATTTGGTGAAGTTCTCCTCCCAGCTAGGGGCCTGTTTTTCGTTTGCGCCACGATCAGTCCCCGCGACGGTGCCACTTTAGGGGCCCTCATCACCGCCCCCGGTTGGGCGTGATTTAAATTATCATGCGCTAAATAAGGGGCGAGGTCAACTTGGGTCGCCGCCTTGGAAACTCAGCTCAAAGGCAGCATTACGAAGCGTTGAAAGCCGGCTCTCGTCGTCAACCCGTCGTACCAGCGACGCAGGTTCGAAAGGTCGCGATGGGGCATGTCAATCGCGTACCAGCGGTAGATCAGACAGCCCAACGGGATGTCGCCGATGGTCAGCTTTTCGCCCGCGATAAAGGGCCGGTCGGTCAGCCAGCGGTCGACGATGGCGAGCTTCCGACCCAGCAGTCTTTGGTGCGCCTCGATCGCGGTGTTGTCACGGTCGGCTGATGCCGTTCGCACAAGGCCCCAGAAGATCGGGCGCAAATCGGCCCAGGCCTCGTTCACGGTCCAATCGATCCACTGATCAGCAATCGCCTCAGCTTCGACATCCGCCGGGAGCAGCCGCCCGTCGCCATAGCGCCGTGCCAGATAGCGAATGATGGCATGGGATTCCCAAAGCACGAAGCCGTCATCGTCCAGGCATGGCACCTTGGCATTGGGGTTCAGCGCGCGAAACTCCGGCGTGTCGAGACCACCATGCGGACCGCCAGCATCGATGCGCTCGATGGAAAGATCCAACTCCGCCGCGCACCACAGCACCTTTTGAACATTGATCGAGTTGGCACGCCCCCAAAGCCGGATCATCGATGTCCCTGTCAGTCGTCGCTTTTTAGACAGCGTCGTCCAGCCCTGCTAATTTATCAAGCGCTAACTAGCCGCTTGAAAAGCATCCTGGCGTCAGTATGCTGAACCGCAACGGCCCGGTGACAAGGGCTCAGCCAAAGCGGGGGAGGGCACAGGGTCAATGGGCCTACACCGAGGAATGTTCTGGCTCGCGCGCACGATCCATGTGATCTCCGCGTTTTGGGTGCTGGTCCTCGCGGTCATGATCTTCATCGATGTCATGGGCCGGTACTTCTTCGACAGCCCGCTTCTCGGCACCGCGGAAATCATCAAGAATTCAGTCGTTTCGGTGACGTTCCTGCAGTTGCCGCTGGCGATCTACACCGGGTCGATGCTGCGCACGACGGTGATGGCGGAACTCACCGGCCCAGTCGGACGGCGGCTGATCCGCACTCTGACCGCTCTGCTCGGCATCGCCTTTTTCCTGGGCACCGCGTTTAGCACCTGGGACCCGATGTTGGATGCGTGGGCGATCGGAGAATATGAGGGCGAGGGCGCCTTGCGCGTACCGACCTATCCCGTGCGCACCCTGGTGCTGATCACCTCGATCTTCGCGGCCATGGTCTACGCCATGCTGATGTTCCTTGACTGGACCGGCCGATTGCCGCCGGACCTGGACGCCGACGCCGAGGCGGCCCGGGTCTAGGCCGCGAAGCCCCGAAAAGCCCGAACGCCACCGGAGGCACAGTTGGGAACCGATATCGTCCTTTATATGCTGGGGCTGCTGATCGTCCTGATCGTGCTGGGCGTTCACATTGCGATCGCGCTCGGCGTGGCCAGCGTGCTGGGGGTCTATCTGATCTTCGGCAGTTGGGACATCGCGCTTTCTCTCTTGGGCACAACCGCCTACGAGGCAATTCGAAACCAGGTCTTCGCCGTCATCCCCCTCTTCGTCCTCATGGGGGATTTCGTCTCTAAATCAGGGGCGGCGAAGGATCTTTACCGGCTGTGTGACCGCACCTTGCGCCGCCTGCCCGGCCGCCTGGCCGTCGCAACGGTGGCGGGTAACGCGGTCTTCGCCGCGGTCACCGGCGTTTCGATCGCCTCGGCCGCCACCTTCAGCCGCATCGCCTATCCGGAAATGCGGCGCCTGGGCTATCGCAAAACCTACGCCCTGGGATCGGTCGCCGGCAGCGCCTGCCTGGGCATGCTGATCCCGCCATCGGTCTTGCTGATCGTATGGGCGATCCTGACGGAGATGTCGGTCGGCGCGCTGTTTGTCGCCGGTGTCGTGCCGGGCGTTCTGCTCGCCCTCTTGTTCTGCGCCTATTGCGTGTTTGCGGCGCTTCGTAACCCGGACTTGGCGCCGCATACCAGCGAGTTGCTTGAAGAGGAAAAGTCGCCCGAGGCACTGCGCGGCGAGGCGATCGGCGGCATCGGCATCCTGGCGCTGATCATCCTGGTGATCGGCGGCATCTGGGGCGGCATCTTCACCCCGACCGAGGCGGCCGGTTTCGGTGCCCTTGGCGCCTTGGCCCTCGGCATTGCCAAGGGGATGCGCGGCCGCGACATCATGCAGGCCATCTTCGACGCCGGCAAGACGACCGCGCCGATCATGATCCTGTTGATCGCCGCCTCGATGTACTCCCGCCTTCTGGCCATGGGGGGTGCCGTGAACGTGATTTCCGGCGTGTTCGCCGGCCTCGACGTCGCCCCCATCGTGCTTGTCCTGATGATGGCCGGCATTTGGCTGCTGCTGGGCATGCTGATCGACAGCGTGTCGATCATCCTCTTGACGGTGCCGATCTTCGTGCCGATCGCCCAAATCGCCGGGTTCGACCCGTTTGCCTTCGCGATCTTCGGCATTCTGGTCATCGAGGCCGGGCTGCTGACGCCGCCTTTCGGCCTGCTCGTCTACACCGTCAAGGGCTCGGTGCCCGACCCCTCGGTCCGATTGGGCGAGATATTCAGGGGCTCGGTGCCCTATTGGATCATGATCCTGGTCATCGCCTTCCTGGTCTGGCTCCTGCCGGGAACGGCGACCTGGCTGCCCGGCCTGATGTAACACGGCGGCCACCCGCTCGGGGCTTCTCAGGTTCTCGCGCCATTGGTACGCTGTGTGTCGCGATTCGCGAGGCAGACGCCACCTTCCGGCGATTGCCTGCACGCGAACCCAAACAGAGGAGAGTGCCCCATGACCGCGTTCATCAAATCGCTGCGTCTGTTCGTCGGCTTGCTGCTTGTAGCTGGTACCGTGGCCGCCTGTGACAACACGATCCGCGGCGTCGGCGAAGACGTTCAGGACACCGGCGAAGCGATCGAGGACGCCGCGACGCAATAGTCGCTGTCCTCGGATGTGAGAGCGCAAAGCGGTTAGTGCCGGTTCTGCGCTCCACCGACGCACCTAAACTCTCGGTTGCGGACCAAACCGCCGGCCCTGCTGGCGGTTTGTGCCTTTAGGGATGCCGTCCGAAGCCTAGATATAGTGCCGCCTGACCAAAAAATGTAATGTATCTTGTGTTTGATGATTGACCGGACTCCGCACCTGCCATACCATATCTAGTGTGGAGGGGCCGGGGATACACAATCAGTAGATTACCCTAGGGTTTCTCTGCGCTTGGGCCGATTGGCCCGGCAAATCACCGACGATTTGGTAGCAGGGGAACACCATCATGACGCCGCCCGTCACCGCCACGGCCGCTCTCGACATCGTTGAACCTGCTGTTGGGGCGGAACTACCTAAACGGGATGTTGGTGACGCGCCCGTATCGCTGACGCGGCCGCAGAACAAGCTGCGCGATGTCAGCCTGCGGCTTGACAGGTCACGCGACGCGCTGCTGACCGATTTCGGCAAGACCACGCTGGAAGATCGCTACCTGCTGCCCGGCGAAAGCTACCAGGACATGTTCGCCCGCGTGGCGATTGCCTTTGCCGACGACGGCGACCACGCCCAGCGGATCTATGACTACATTTCGCGCCTCTGGTTCATGCCGGCCACGCCGGTGCTGTCGAATGGCGGTTCGACGCGTGGCCTGCCGATCTCCTGCTTCCTGAATGCCGTCAGCGACGATCTCGACGGCATCGTCGGCACCTGGAACGAGAATGTCTGGCTGGCCTCCAACGGGGGCGGCATCGGCACCTACTGGGGCCAGGTGCGGTCCATCGGCGAGCCGGTGAAGGGTTGCGGCCACACTTCGGGCATCATCCCGTTCGTGCGGGTGATGGACTCTCTGACCCTGGCGATCTCGCAAGGCTCGCTCAGGCGCGGCTCGGCCGCCGTCTATCTCGACGTGCACCATCCGGAAATCGAGGAGTTTCTGGAGATCCGCAAGCCGTCGGGCGACTTCAACCGTAAGAGCCTGAACCTGCATCACGGCCTGAACATCACCGACGAGTTTATGGAGGCTGTGCGCGACGATGCGGAGTTCGGCCTGCGCAGCCCGAAGACGGGCGAAGTGCTGCGCACGGTTTCGGCCCGCAAACTGTGGCAGAAGATCCTCGAAATCCGACTGCAGACAGGCGAGCCCTATCTGATCTTCTCCGACACCGTGAACCGCCAGATGGCGGCGCATCAGCGCGAACTGGGGTTGAAGGTCTCGACCTCCAACCTGTGCTCGGAAATCATGCTGCATACGGGCGCCGACCATTTGGGCAACGAGCGCACGGCCGTGTGCTGCCTGTCGTCGATCAACGCCGAGAAATGGCACGAATGGTCGACGGAGCCGCGCTTCATCGAAGACGTCATGCGCTTCCTCGATAACGTTCTGCAGGACTTCATCGACACCGCGCCTCAGTCGATGGCGCGGGCCAAATATTCCGCCATGCGCGAGCGTTCGGTCGGGCTGGGGCTGATGGGCTTCCATTCCTTCCTGCAATCCATGGGCGTGCCGCTGGAGGGCGCCATGGCCAAGTCCTGGAACCTGCGCCTGTTCAAGCACATCCGCGCCGGCGCCGACGCGGCCTCTGTAACCTTGGCGGAGGAGCGTGGGCCGTGCCTGGACGCCAAGGAGCGCGGCATGATGGCCCGCTTCTCCCACAAACTCGCGATCGCGCCGACGGCATCGATCTCGATCATCTGCGGCGGCGTCTCGCCCTGCATTGAACCGATCCCGGCCAACATCTTCACCCACAAGACCCTGTCGGGCTCGTTCACGGTGAAGAACCGTCACCTGACCGACCTGTTGGAGGAGAAGGGTCACAACACGGCGGACGTCTGGGCCTCGATCCTGGAACAGGAAGGCTCGGTCCAGCATCTCGACTGCCTCAGCGAGGACGAGAAGGTGGTGTTCCGCACCGCGTTCGAGATTGACCAGCGTTGGCTGATCGAACTGGCCGCCGACCGCACGCCCTACATCTGCCAGGGCCAGTCGCTGAACCTGTTCCTGCCGGGCGACATCGACAAGTGGGATTTGATGATGCTGCACTGGCGCGCCTGGGAGACCGGCGTGAAGAGCCTCTATTACTGCCGCTCCAAATCCGTCCAGCGCGCCCAGTTTGCCGGTGTGGAGGCGGACAATACCAAGGAATGGCCTGAAAAGGCTCTGGCCCTCGGTGGCGAACGGACGGATTACGAAGAGTGCTTAGCCTGCCAGTAGGCCTTATAGCCTATCTCGAAACCGCTTCGAGACGGGCTCTTACCAGACACAACCCTGACCTTCGGTTGGCGCGCAACTATCGGGTGGTGTGAGCCGGCGCCCGGCGCCATGATCGGCTGAGCGGTCCCATGGGGTCGCACTGATCCACCAAAACCGGATTGTCAATGGTATCCAGTAGCCCAGCCGCCCAGACGATGGGCGCGGCCGAATGGCTGATGCTGATCATCTTGTCGGTGGTGTGGGGCGGAGCGTTCTTCGGCGTCGAGATCATGCTGGAGGCGCTGCCGCCCTTCACCATTGTCTTGCTTCGGGCTGGGCTGGCGACCCTCACGCTGTATGCGGTCCTGATCATTGGCCGCATTGCCGTTCCCGTCACCGCCCGGCTGTGGGGCGCGTTCTTTGTCATGGCGCTGTTGAACAATGTCGTGCCGTTCTGCCTGATCGTCTGGGGCCAGACCGAGATTACGGGCGGGCTGGCAGCGATCCTCATCGCCACGACGCCGCTATTCACGGTTCTGCTCGCCCAGTTCTTCGCGGCCGACGAGCGGTTGACGATCGCCCGCGTCGTCGGTGTGTTGCTCGGCCTTGTCGGTGTCGCGGTGATGATCGGCCCCGCGGCGTTGCGCGGATTGGGCGGCGACGTGCTGGCCCAGCTTGCGGTCCTGGCGGCGGCGTTTTCCTATGCCTGCGCCGGCATTTACGGCCGGCGGTTTCGCCGTCTGCCGGCCTTGATCCCGGCGGTCGGCCAGTTGACGGCGGGAACGGCGATCATGTTGCCGGTCGCGCTGGTGATCGATCGGCCATGGACATTGCAGATGCCGGGCCTGGAGGTCTGGGCCGCCGTCATCGGCGTCGCCATCTTCTCCACGGCGATCGCCTACAATCTCTATTTCCGTATTCTGTCGACCGCCGGTGCGACCAATGTCCTGCTCGTGACCTTCCTCGCCCCGATCAGCGCCCTCTTGCTCGGCGCGCTGATCATCTCCGAGACGTTGGAGCCGCGCAATCTCGCCGGCATGCTGCTGATCTTCGCCGGCCTGGCGGCCATCGACGGCCGGCCTGGACGATGGCTTCGGGCGCGCCTTGCCTGAGCCACCTGGGGCGCGAAACAATGCCGCTTGCGGAAGGCGGGGCTGACTGACACTGTCGCTTGCCTCGGGTTCCTATCTGGCCAGCCACGTCACGACTCTACTGCCCCATTTTCTGATGAGCGTTCCGCCTAACTCCGACACTCCCGACATCCGCGCCACCGAGGGCATGGGCGGCGATGGCTTCTACGACAGCTACTCGGAGATTCAGCGCAGCGCGGTGCTGAACCAGGTCGGGCGGCTGAAGCGCGCCGTTCATGCCCTCGACCTGCGCGGGCGCGAGCTTCGTGTCATCGACTATGGCTGTGGGCCTGGCCGCAACTCCATGGCGGCGTTCCTGGCCGTCATGGACGAGGTTCATCGGCTGCGGCCGGATTTGCCGATCGTGACCGTGCACAACGATCAGATCGGCAACGACTGGAACGATCTGTTCGCCAACATAGAGCGGTCGGACGGCTACCGGGCGCGTGCCGGCTTAGCCCGGCCAGAGGCCTCTGCCGC
Source organism: Pseudomonadota bacterium (assembly GCA_039819285.1). GTDB lineage: Bacteria > Pseudomonadota > Alphaproteobacteria > DSM-16000 > Inquilinaceae > JANQGH01. The sequence goes on along the minus strand of JBCBSH010000028.1, from coordinate 2,148 downwards.
CAGCTTTTTCGGCCCGGTCGCCAGCGCCGGCTCGATCGATCTGGGTATGTCGTTCATGTCCGCGCACTGGCTGGACGGCACGGTCGCCATGGCCTCGCCCGACACCTTGTTCTTCGCCGACATGGTGGGCGCGGCCCGCCAAGAGATCCGCGAGAAGGCGGACCGCGATTGGACGCTGTTTCTTCGCCGGCGTGCGGACGAGGTGAAGAACGGCGGCTGGCTGGTCATCGAAACCATGGCGTCGATCAAGGACCCGAACGACCGCAGCGGCCTCGCCGCCGGCGGCCATCGGCTTTACCGCGCCTTTTGGCGCATCGCCGACGGCATGGCGGCTGACGGTCTGATTGATCGCGAAAACCTCACACAGTTCGTCTTTCCGCTCTATTTCCGAGAGCTGCACGAGGTGCGCGCACCGCTGGAGCGCGAGCCGGACCTGCGGGAAGCTTTCGAAATCATTGAGCTTGTAAGTGAGCTGATCCAAAACCCGTATGCGCACTTCCTGGAGAAGGGCGGCAACGCAATGCAATACGCGAAGGACTACGCCGCGTTCGCCCGGGGCTTTTCGGAATCGGCGTTCCGCAACGGCCTGTTCAACCGCTCCGCCCCGAGCCGGGAGCAGGTCGACCAACTCACCGACACATTTTACGCGCGCTTGGAAGACCTGTTCGCGGCCGAACCCACCCAGCACACGTTTGACAATCACTCCATGACGCTGGTCTTGCGCCGGCGTTGACGGCGGCCGGCCCTATGCGCGTGTTCTGAGGATTGGACCAAATGACTGATTATACCCTCTATTACTGGCCGGTGCCGTTTCGCGGCGAGTTCGTTCGGGCGGTGTTGGCCCATGTCGGGGCCTCTTGGGCCGAGGCGGACATGGACGTGATGGTCCGTCAGATGCGGGACGCGCCGGCGGTCCAGCTGGTGCCGCATATGGGGCCGCCGGTTCTGACCGATCACGGCGCGAATGTATCGTTGGCCCAAATGCCCGCCATCCTGGGCTATCTCGGCCGCAAACATGGGCTGATGCCCAACGATCCGGAGCGCGCCGCCCTGACCGACAAGATCGTCGCCGACGCCAACGACGTGCTCTACGAAATGACCCTGCACAACGGCGCCCAGATGTGGACGCAGGCGGCATGGGACGCCTACCGCCTGCGCCTTGGCCGCTGGATGGCAATCTTTGAGGCGCACTGGCGCCGCCACGGCCTGACAGCGGACGGTGGCCATATGCTCGGTACCGACGCGCCCGGCATCGCGGACCTCGTGACCGCCACCCTGTGGGGCGTGATGACCGCGAAACTGCCGGCGTTGCGGCCGATGCTGGACACGACCGCGCCCGCCATCGCCGCGCTGACCGACCGCATCGCCCGTCTGCCGGAACAGCAAGCGCTGCGCGCCCGCAGCGACCGGGATTATGGCGACGCGTGGTGCAGCGGCGAGATCGAGGCGTCCTTGCGCGCTGTTCTCGCAAGCCCCGCATCATCGTAGTCTGCACAAACGCGCCGCAGGTGCGAACGATCCCAGTCGACCGGCGACGGGTACCCCCCCGGACGTCGCGGTCCCAACCGACGAGAGGCAACCATGGCCGTATCCGATCAAGTGCCGACCCAGTCCGGCTTTCACGCCAAGAGCACGGCGGACGAGGTGCTCGCCGACATCGACCTGGCGGGCAAGACCGCCATCGTCACGGGCGGCTATAGCGGCATCGGGCTGGAGGCGGTGCGCGCGCTAGCGGCCAGGGGCGCCGCGATCGTGGTGCCGGTGCGCTCGCCGGACAAGGCGGAGAAAAGCCTGGCGCGCGTCGACGGCGAGGTGACCATGGCGCCGATGGACCTGGCGGACCTGGCCTCGGTGCGCCGGTTCGCCAGGGACATCAGCGACAGCCACAGCCATCTCGACCTTCTGATCAACAATGCCGGCATCATGGCCTGTCCGGAGGCGCGGGTGGGGCCGGGCTGGGAGTCCCAGTTCGGCATCAACCATATGGGCCATTTCGCGCTCACCGACGCCCTGATGCCGCTGTTGCAGGCGACGGAGGGCGCGCGGGTCGTCGCCCTGTCGTCGAGCGGCCACAAGATCACGGACATCATCTGGGACGACATCCAGTTCGAGACCCACGACTATGACAAATGGCGCGCCTACGGCCAG